>NZ_JAYMSC010000030.1:0-105206 GCF_038900775.1 Paraburkholderia sp. JHI869 | reverse complement strand
TAACCAACCCGCGAATATCAGCTTGATCCACCGTCGAGATTTACTGCTACGCCGCCCTCAGGAAATTTACTCTAACCATGGACTAGATCTTGAAAACCGATTCCGATTGACACCGGGAGTCATATCAACGCGGCGATGGCCTGTGCGTGATACGGCACGCTCGACGCCACGGCCTGCGCGGCGCACTCCAGCTCGGCGAGCGTCGCGTACGGCGTTTCGAAGCTCTGGTTGAGAAGCCGCTTGCCCAGTCCCATCGCTTCACGCGGCGCGCTCACGAAACGCCGCGCGAAGCGTCGTGCCTCCTCTGCAAGCGATTCGGGCGCGTGGATCGCATGCACGATGCCTAGCCGTTGCGCTTCCTGGGCACCGAGCTTGCGCGCCGTGAGCACGAGTTCCTTCGCTGCGGCCATGCCGACCGCGCGCGGCAGCAGCCAGGCCGCGCCCAGGTCGGGCACGAGTCCCACCTTCGCGAACGACATGCAAAAGTAAGCCCGCGAAGACGCCAGCACGAAATCCGCCGCGAGCGCCAGCGAGAAACCCGCGCCTGCGGCGGCGCCGTCCACGGCGGCGATCACGGGCACCTCGAGATTGCGCAGGCGCTGCACCCAGCCGTGCGCTTCCATCACGCGCAACCGGATGGCGGCAGGCGAGCCCGTTTCGGGGCGCTCGCGGGCCCGGGTCATCGACTTGAGATCGCCGCCCGCGCAGAAGCTGCCGCCCGAGCCCGTGACGATCAGCGCGCGAATGCTGGCGTCGCGCTCCACGATATCGACCAGTTCGGCGTAATCGGCACGCAGTTCGAGCGAAAGGGCATTGCGTGCCTCCGGCCGCTGGTGGGTGAATTCGGCCACGCCGTCTGCAATGTGGAGCGTGGCGTGGCGAAGCTGGATCGGGTTCGAGGACATCGGGCTCTCCGGTAGCGGTAGACGTGACCAGTGTCCTTCGTCGCGTGACTCGCATACCCACCGACGATGGGGGGCGCAATCGCAGTGCCGTGCGCCGTGCCAGCGGGCGGTTCGCTGCGCCCGCCCCCCCATGTGCGGTGGCTTTGTGTGCCCGCCGCGCTGGTCTACTGGTCCTCATCTCCTCATTGCGCCGCAGTCATTCGCGCGCTCTTTCGGACCCCCCATGGCACACGCTTATATCGTTTCTCCGCTCCGTACGCCCGTTGGCAAATTCGGCGGCTCGCTCACGCCGCTTTCTGCCGCCGACCTCGCCGCGCATATCCTGCGCGCCGTGCTGCAGCGCTCGGGCGCGAGCGCCGAATCGGTCGACGAAGTCATCGTCGCCCAGTCGTACCAGTCGAGCGAGGCACCGTGCATCGGCCGCTATGCCGCGTCGCTCGCAGGCCTGCCGGAACACGTTTCGGGCTACGCCGTAGACCGCCGCTGCGGCTCGGGCCTGCAAGCCGTGATCGACGCGGCCATGCAGATTCAGACCGGCGCCGCCCACTGCGTGCTCGTGGCAGGCGTAGAGAGCATGAGCAATATCGAGTACTACAGCACGCGCATGCGTTGGGGCGCGCGTCTGGGCGACGCGGCGTTCCACGACCGGCTCGACCGCGGCCGCGTGAATTCGCAGCCGGTGAGCCGCTACGGCGTGATGGCGGGCGGCGCGGCCGAGACTGCCGAGAATCTCGCGCGCGATTACGGCATCACGCGCGCAGAGAGCGACCTGTACGCGGCGCGCAGCCACCAGCGCGCGAGCGAGGCGTGGAAGACAGGCCGCTTCGAGGCCGAGGTCGTGCCCGTCCCGGTGCCGCAGCGCAAGGGCGAAACGGTGCTGTTCGCACGCGACGAAGGCATACGCGAGGACGCGAGCCTCGAAGCCATGGCGAAGCTGCCCGCGCTGCTGCGCGACGGCACCGTGACCGCGGGCAACGCGTGTCAGCAAAACGACGCGGCTTCGGGGTGCCTCGTAGTTTCCGAGGCGTGGCTCGCGAAGCACGCCGCGCAGCCAATGGGCCGCTTCGTCGGCTGGGCGGCGGCGGGCTGCGATCCCCTGCGCATGGGCATTGGCCCGGTGCCGGCCGTGGCGCGCCTCTTGCCGCGCATCGGCCTTTCGCTTGCGGATATGGATCTCATCGAGATCAACGAGGCGTTCGCCGTTCAGGTGATCGCCGCGCTGCGCGAATGGCACATCGAAAGCGAAGCATGCGAGGAACGCGTGAACGTCAACGGCTCGGGCATTTCGCTCGGGCATCCCATCGGCGCAACCGGCGTGCGCATCATGACCACGATGCTGCACGAGATGGCGCGGCGCGGCGCGCGCTACGGTCTGGAGACGATGTGCATCGGCGGAGGCCAGGGGCTCGCCGCTGTGTTCGAGCGCGTTTGAGCGGCTTTGTCGATACCTGGAGTCAGCTTATTAAATCAGGATTGCATATGAATTCGAAAATAGAAGGTGAGGCACGAAGCACCGGCGACGATCCCTGGCGCGTGTGCGAGGGCCGCGTCGTGCTGCAAGCGTATCGCTACACGGGCCGCGAGGAGGTTTTCTTTCCCCCGCTGCCGCTCACTTCGCCGCAGCGTGCACGCACCGAGCTTGTCGAGCTTCGCGGCGCGCCCACGCTCTACAGCTTCACGGTCATGCATCCGAGCCCGAAAACCGGCAAGCCGCCCACGGCGCTCGGCTACGCGGACTACCCCGAAGGCGTGCGTATTTTCGGACGGCTCGTGTATCCGGCAGGCCGGCGCCCAATGATTGGCGACGCGCTCGTGCCGTGCCTGATCGACACCGATGAGGGCACCGTGTACGCATTCGAGCCGCAAGACGAGGAGCCATGCGCATGAAGACGCCCATCTATATCGCCGGCGTCGCCATGACGCCGTTCGGCCGCCATGACGGCTCGATACAGGATCTCGCGCAAAGCGCGGTGCAGGGCGCGCTTGCCGACGCCGGTATCGAAGCCTCTGCCGTGCAGGCCTTCTACGCGGCAAACGTATTCGGCGGCATGGTGCTGGGCCAGGTGCTGCTGCGCGACATGGGCGTGACGGGGCCCGCGATATACAACGTCGAGAACGCCTGCGCCAGCGGCGCGACCGGCGTGCATCTCGCCTGCCACGCGCTGGAGGCGGGGCGCTACGACACGGTGGTCGTGCTGGGCGCCGAGCAGCTCACGACCATGGGCGGCGGCGCGCTGCCGCTGCAACGTAACGACTACATGACCGCCATGTATGCACGCGCGGGCCTCACGCTGCCTTCGGTATATGCCATGCGCGCCACACGCTATCTGCACGAATTCGGCGTCGAGCCGCAGGTGCTTGCGGAAGTGGCGGTGAAGAACCGCCGTCACGGCGCACTCAATCCGTATGCGCAGACGCGCAGCATGGTGAGTGTGGAAGACGTAATGAACTCGCGCATGGTATTCGATCCGCTCACGCTGCTGCAGTGCTGTCCGTCCGCCGTGGATGGCGCCGCAGCTCTCGTGCTCACCACGCGGCGGCCGGCGCAGCGCGCGAAGCCTGTGCGCGTGCTGGCTTCCGTGGTGCAGTCGGGCAGACAGGAGGTCGGCACCGAAGATATCCTCGCTGCCGAAATCACGGCGCGCGCCGCGCAGCTTGCGTATCGCGAAGCGGGGGTGACGCCCGGCGACATCGACATGGTCGAACTCCATGACGCCTTCACGATCGCCGAACTCATCTACTACAACGCACTGGGCCTGTGCGAACGCGGCGAGGCGCACGAACTGCTGCGCTCCGGCGCAACGGCGCTGGGCGGCCGGGTGCCGGTGAACCCGAGCGGCGGGTTGCTCGCGAAGGGCCATCCGCTTGGCGCGACGGGCGTCGCACAGATGGTCGAAGCGGTGTGGCAACTCGAAGGGCGCTCGGGCGAGCGCCAGATTCCTCATGCATCGCTCGCACTCACACAGTGCACGGGCGGCGGCATCGCAGGTGTGGATCACGCAGCTTCTGCGGTCCATATTCTCGGTCACTGAAGATAAGGATTCCTCTCTCATGAACGATCAGGTTGAAACGCGGGTTGGAGCGCAGGTTGAAGCGCAGGTCGCCATCGTGACCGGTGGCGCACAGGGCATCGGCCTTGGCATCGCGAAGGCTTTGCTCGACGCGGGCCACAAGGTCGCCGTCTTCGATCTCAACGATACCGCGCTCGACGCGCTTGCCACGCACACTGGCGCTGATGCGGATCGTCTTCTCGGCTTGCGCGTGGACGTGACATCGGGCGAGCAAGTCAGCAATGCCGTCGCACACATCACGGCGCGCTGGAAAACGCCGGACATTCTCGTCAACAACGCTGGCGTGACGCGCGACAAGCGCTTCACGAAGATGACCGAGGAAGACTGGGA
Source organism: Paraburkholderia sp. JHI869 (assembly GCF_038900775.1). NCBI lineage: Bacteria > Pseudomonadati > Pseudomonadota > Betaproteobacteria > Burkholderiales > Burkholderiaceae > Paraburkholderia > Paraburkholderia sp. JHI869. Next base: position 100,900 of record NZ_JAYMSC010000030.1, on the reverse strand, counting down.
CTTCGTGATCCAGGTAAATCTGAAGTCGCAGTTCCTGTGCGCGAAGGCAGTGGTGCCCGGCATGGTGGAGCAGGGCTACGGGCGTATCGTCAACATCTCGTCGCGCGCCTGGCTGGGCGGCTTCGGGCAATCGAACTATTCGGCGGCGAAGGGCGGCGTGGTGAGCCTCACGCGTTCGCTCGCGATCGAGTTCGCGAAGCACGGCATTACGGCAAACGCGATTGCGCCGGGCATCGTCGAAACGCCGCTCATGGCGACCTACACCGACGAGCAGCGCGACCGCCTCAAGGCCACCGTGCCGGTGGGCCGCATTGGCCAGCCGGACGATATTGCGCATGCGGTGGTGATGTTCACGAGCGGTGCGGCGTCGTACATCACGGGACAAACGCTCTATGTCTGCGGCGGCCGTTCGCTGTCGAGCCCGAGCGTGTGAGGAGGCCGGCATGACGATTCACTACCGGCTCGAAGGCCACGTGGCGGTGCTCACGCTCGATGCACCCGAGTCCATGAACGCGTTGACGCTCGACGAGTTGCTCGCGCTGCGCGAACGCCTCGCCGCCTGCCGCGATGACGATGCCGTGCGCGCCATCGTCGTGACGGGCGCGGGCGCCCGCGCGTTCTGCACCGGCGCGAACCTCAAGGCCACACTGCCGCCCGAACACGGCTTCGCGGCGGGCGCCTTCAAGGGCCGCCGCGCCGAAGCGGCGCAAGGCGGCTATACGCGCCTGCTCGACTTCAGCGACCTGGAGATCTGGAAGCCGATGATTGCCGCCGTGAACGGCTACTGCCTGGGCGGCGGCCTCGAACTCGCGCTGCAATGCGATCTGCGCATCGCCGCGCAAACGGCGAGCTTTGGCCTGCCCGAAGTGAAGGTCGCGAGCGTGCCCGCATGCGGCGGCGTGCAATACCTCATGCGCGCCATTCCCGCCGCGCACGCCATGAAACTCGCGATGACGGGCGAGCGCATCGACGCGGCCGAGGCGTGGCGCATTGGCCTCGTGAGCGACGTCGTGCCGCCAGAAGGCTTGATGGACGTGGCGCTGCAAATCGCAGGCCGTATCGCGGCCAACGGGCCGCTGGCGGTGCAGGCGGTCAAGCAACTTGCCGTGCAGACCGCGCATCTGGCGCCGCGCGATTTCGTGGCGCAGGCCAACCGTCAATGGGGTTTGCTGCGCGACAGCGCCGACCGTATCGAAGGCCGCAAGGCGTTCGCGGAAAAGCGCGAACCTGCCTATCGAGGCGCCTGACCGCGTGATTCAAAGGACTCCGAACGTATGAACTTCTCGCTCACCGAAGATCAGGCCTTAATGGTGGACGCCGCAAAACGGATGGTCCAGACGAAGATCGACCCTGTACTGCGAGCCCACCCGGCCGACAAACCGCTGCCGAAAGCCGCGATGCTGCAAATGTTCGCGGCTTTTGCCGAGCTTGGCATCACCGCGCCGCGCGTGCCCGTGGAAGCGGGCGGTGGCGGCCTCAAAATGCTCGACTACGGGCTGATACTCGAACAACTGCCGCCCGTCGTAGCGCTTTCGCTCGCTTCGCACGAAGGCACCGTGCTGCGCATTCACCTGGGGTGCCCGGACCATTTACGCGAGCGCTATCTGCCGGACCTCATCGCCGGACGCAAGATCGCCTGCACGGCGAACACCGAGGCGAACGCGGGTTCGGACTCGGGCGCGATCCGCACGCGTCTCGAACTAGAAGGCGACGACGCGTATCTCTCAGGCCGCAAGATGTGGATCACCAACGCGTCGATCTGCGATGTGGTCAACGTCTCGTGCACCACGGGTCTCGACGAAAAGGGGCGGCCCGTCACACGGCGCGCACTGGTCGATCGCCATGAAACCGGATTCGACGTACGTGAGACCGCGATCACAGGCCTGCGCCAGGGACACCTGAGCGAACTGGTGTTCGAACGCACGCGCGTGCCGGCCAGCCACGTCATGGGCGAGCCCGGCGACGCCGCCAAAACGCTGACCATGGCCTGGAACGGCAACCGCCCGCTGCTCGGTCTCATGACGGTGCATCTCGCGCAAAAGGCCTTCGAACTTGCGCGCGACTATGCCCAGCAACGCCAGCAATTCGGCAAACCGCTCGCAAGCCATCAGCTCGTGCAGCGCGATCTCGCCGACATCGAGACGGCGATCGTCTCGTCGCGCTTGATGTGCTACTACGCGCTCGATTGCATCGACCGCGGCATGCGCGCGAACGGCACCTCGGCCATGGCCAAGCGCTATGCGACCCAGGCGTGCGAACGCGCGATCCACCTCGCCATGCAGGTGCACGGCGCGATGGGCATCAGCGAAGAATTGGGCATCGAGCAGATGTGGCGCGACGCACGCGTGTTCCAGGTGCCCGACGGCATGAACGGCATTCTTGCCCTGATTCAGGGCCGCGAAATTACGGGTACGGCGGCGTTTCGCTGAAGCGCCCTCAAGACAGTCAACATGAATGGAGACAGCAAGATGAGCGAACGCATGATGGAAGGTAAGGTCGTGATCGTGACCGGCGCGGGACGTGGCATTGGCCGCGAGATCGCGCTGATGATGGCGAAGCACGGCGCGAAGGTGGTGGTGAACGACGTGGGCGTGACCGTCAATGGCGGCGCAAGCGAAGAAGACCCCGGTCAGGAGGTGGTGGACCTCATTCGCGCAGCGGGCGGCGAAGCGATTGTGAGCCGTGAGAGCGTTGCGGACGCAACGAGTGCGAACCGCATTGTCGAAGCGGCGGTCGAGACGTTCGGGCGCATCGACAGCGTCGTCAACAACGCGGGCATTCTGCGCGATCGCATCTTTCACCAGATGACGCCGGAAGAGTTCGACGCCGTGCTGCGCGTGCACCTGTATGGCAGTTTCAACGTGAGCCGCGCCGCGGCACCGCATTTCAAGGCGCAGAAGTGCGGCAGCTTCGTTCACATGACATCGACGTCCGGCCTGATCGGCAATGTGGGCCAGGCGAACTACGCTGCGGCCAAGCTCGGCATTGTGGGCTTGTCGAAGTCGCTCGCGCTCGACATGGCGCGCTCGAATGTGCGCTCGAACTGCATTTCGCCGTTTGCGTTCAGCCGCATGGTGGGCTCGATTCCCGAGACGCCCGACCAGGCCGAGCGTCTTGCGAAAGTGCGTTCGATGTCGCCCGCCGATATTGCGCCGCTCGCGGTGTTTCTCGCCAGCGACGCTGCTGCGGCCGTGAACGGCCAGGTCTTCACCGTGCGCCGCAACGAGATCTTCCTGATGAGCCAGCCGCGCCCCATTCGCTCGATGCAGCGTAGCGATGGCTGGACGCCGCAAGCGCTGGCCTCGCACCTCGCACCTGCCATGGCGGCGTCGTTTGTGCCCGTGGAAGTGTCCGCCGAGGTCTTCAACTGGGACCCGGTGTAACCGTGAGGCCGCGCATTACGTCAATCAGCGAGCGGGACAGGTTGTCCGCCGAAGCGAAGGGTGCGAAAGGGTTCCATGGAAACGAGTTTTGACTATATCGTCGTCGGCGCGGGGTCGGCGGGCTGCGCCGTTACCGGGCGCCTCGCGCAGGCGGGCCACAGTGTCGCCGTGCTCGAAGCCGGGCCGCACGATCACAGCGCGGTCGTGACAACGCCGCTCGGCCTCGTGCTCACCACGGGCAAGGCCGGGCCGCGCAACTACGGCTATCGCACGCAGCGCCAGCCGCTCCTGAACGACCGGCGCGGCAGGCAGCCACGCGGGCGCGGGCTGGGAGGCAGTTCGTCGATCAACGGCATGGTTTATATCCGTGGCGTGGCGCGCGACTACGACCGTTGGGCCGAAGCGGGCTGCGAAGGATGGTCGTGGCAGGACGTGTTGCCGTACTTCAAGCGCTCCGAGGGCAACGAGCGCTATGGCGGCCGCGACGACGCGCTGCATGGCGGGGCGGGTCCGCTCAACGTCGCCGATCCGCGCACGCCGAGCCCGTTCTCGCGCTTTTTCGTGGAGGCCGCGCAATCGGCGGGCTATCGCTACAACGCGGATTTCAACGGCCCGACGCAAGAAGGCGTGGGTTACTACCAGGTTACGCAGCGCAACGGCGAGCGCTGGAATGCGGCGCGCGCTTACCTTCACGGCGGCGACGAAACGCGCCTTAGCCGCTGGCCGAATCTGCATGTGCTGACCGACACACAGGCCGTGCGCATCGTTTTCGACGGCAAGCGCGCTAGCGGCGTGGAGGTGCGGCGAGGCGATGAAGTTCAGACGCTCACGGCGTGCCGCGAGGTGATCGTGAGCAGCGGCGCGTTCGGTTCGCCGCAGTTGCTCATGGCCTCGGGCATTGGTCCCGTGGATCATTTGCGCGAGCTGGGCGTGCCCGTGATTGCAGCATCGCCCGACGTAGGCCAAAACCTGCAGGAGCATGTGGACGTGCTGCTCTATCAGCTCAAGGTGCCGGGCGCCGGGTTGCTCGGGCCTTCAATCGGGAATGCATGGCGTATGTTGAACGAATGGCGCCGCTACCGGCGCGAACGGGCGGGCATGTTGACGGGTAATGTCGCGGAAGCCGGTGGCTTCTTCAAGAGCGACCCCGAACTCGACGATCCCGACCTTCAGGCGCATTTCATGAACGCCGCCGTGACGCACCCCATGCGCTGGGGGCAAGGCTATTCGTGCCACATGTGCGTGCTGCGTCCGCATAGCCGGGGGCGGTTGCGCCTGGCCTCGCCGGATACACGCGAGGCGCCGCTCATCGATCTGAACATGCTCAGCGATCCGCGCGACATGGAAACGCTCGTGAAGGGCGTGCATATCCTCAAGCGCATTTTCGATCAACCGGCACTCAAGCGTTTTGGCGGCGTGTTTGGCGATCCGCACCTGGGCGCGGACGGCAGCGACGACGAGGCGATTCGCGCCATCATCGCGCAGCGCGCGGATACCGCATTTCATCCTGTGGGCACTTGCCGCATGGGCAGCGACGAAACCTCGGTCGTCGACCCGCAACTGCGTGTGCGCGGCGTGGAGGGCTTGCGAGTGGTCGATGCGTCGATCATGCCGGCGATCGTGGGCGGCAATACGAATGCGCCTGCGATCATGATTGGCGAGAAGGCCGCGGACATGATTCTTGGGCGCGCGTGCGCGATGCCAATGGGAACGGCGGAAATCGTCTGAGGCGCGCGAATGCAGGAGTAAGGAGGCGGTCACGTTAGTCGGTGACCGCCTTTTTTCGTTTCAGGCTTTCATGTCCGCACTCCGGTTGCAGTAAAAAAAGCCCCTTGCGGGGCTCGGCGTTGCTTCTTTGCGTCGTGCCTGGGTGTCACGGCTCAACGACATTGAACATCGGCTCGAACTCATCGAGCATGGCAAGCAGTCTGATTACGGCAGCGAGATCGCCTTCCACCTTGATCGTGCCTTCTTCAACGAGCCGCGCGAACGTTTGAGCCAGCGTGCCGTCACCCATCTGCAGCGCGGCGAGCCCCGCGCGGCCAAGCGACACATTTGCGTCGCGCTTGCCGCGCGCCGCACCTGGCAGCCAGGTCATCGCCGAGTTTTCAAGGCGCATGGCCCAGCATTCCTTTGTCTCAGGGTTCGACCATTCGATTTCCATCGCTTCGCCCTCGGCCTTCTCGCCGTCCAGACGCACGGCGAGATAGTCGAGCAGCAACTCGATGGGCAGCACCGAAACCAGATCGCGGCTCACGTTGCGTCGGCGCAGCTTCGGCGCGCCTTTGCGCAGCTCCTGCGCGCCGAGCAGATAGGCGTTGCGCCACGTCGACGATTCGGCGGCGAAGCCGAGTTGCTCCAGCGCCTCGGCGCAGAGCGCGCGCGCTTCCTGATTCGCAGGGTCGGCGAACACCAGATGGTTGGTCACTTCCGCGACCCAGCGGTACTCGCCGCGCGCGAAGTCGGCGCGCGCCTTTTCGAGCACGGCTTGCGCTCCGCCCATGTAATCGATGTAGCGCGGACCGGCCAGCTCCGGCGGCAGCAGGTTCAAATGCGAAGGATTGCCGTCGTACCAGCCGAGATAACGCTGCACGATCGCCCGCACGTTGTGCGAAATCGTGCCGTAGAAACCGCGATTGGCCCAGGTCTTCGCCAGCGACTCGGGCAACGCGAGCACTTCGGCAATCTCGACGCCAGTCAGGCCATGATTCATCAAACGCACGGTCTGATCATGCAGATATTTGTAGAGGTCGCGCTGCTGGCGCAAATAGACGCGAATGCGCTCGTTGCCCCAGGTGGGCCAGTTGTGCTGCGCGAACACCACGTCGGCGGTGGGCGCGTAGCGGTCGAGCGCTTCGTTCAGATAGCGCGACCAAAGTCGCGGATCGCGCACCTCGGCGCCGCGCAGCGGGCAAAGGTTGTGCATCGTCTGCACGCCGATTTCGGCCGTGTTCAGCGCACGCAGCTCCGGGAAATGCATGAACATCTCCGAGGGCGCTTCGCTCTCCAGCGCGAGATGGAAAATGATCTTCACGCCGTCGATCACGTGGGTTTCCACTTCGTTCTCGATGCTCATGGTGGGGGCGATCAGCGTGCCCGTGCCCATGGGAATCGCCTTGCCGATGCCGCAGTCCACCTGGCCGCACACGTGCTTCGGCAGGCTCAGGCCCGACTGGAACATACCCCGTCGCATCATGGCGTTGCCGGCGATCACGTTTTCCGCCACGGTGTGCCACATGAAGCCGCGCGGCGCGATGATCGGCACGTTGCGCGCGCGGGCATCCGTTTCGTCTAGCGCGCCGCGCGCGCCGCCGTAGTGGTCCGCGTGGCTGTGCGTGTAGATGAGCGCCGTCACCGGCCGCTCGCCGCGATGCTTGCGATAGAGCGCCATGGCTGCCGCGGCCGTTTCGGCAACGGTGAGCGGATCGATCACGATCACGCCCGTATCGCCCTCGATAAAGCTGATGTTCGCCACGTCGAAGCCGCGCACCTGATAGATGCGCTCGGTGACCTTGAAGAGGCCGTGGTGCATGTTCAGGCGTGCCTGTCGCCACAGGTTCGGATGGACGGTGGGCGCGGGTTCGACGTCGTCGAGGAACGCATAGTCCTTGAGGCTCCAGACCGGGCGACCTTTGCTGTCGAGAATTTCGGCATCGGGAATCGTGCCGATGAAACCGCGCTGCGCGTTTTCGAATTCGATGTCGTCCAGTTCCGGCTGGACGGTCTCCTGAGTGTTCATGTGGATCCCTCGGTGGTAGATGGCGGCGCGTGCGCCGTGCGCGAGGCATGGACTGCGCGCATTGCGCGCGAGCTTCCCGCCTGGGCTGCCATGACACGGTATGCGGGGAGGTGCAACCGGATCCCACCGTCGATGGGGGGCGGCTGCGCGGCTTGCGCCTGGCGCGCCCGCGATTGAGCACGCGATTGCGCGCGCGTTTACCGCGTCATCGGGTTATCCCACCCCCACTATTCCGGTAGGTCGCGTGCGCGCGATTGGCTTGAGACTCGACGCATGAACAGCCGGCCGGGCAAGATCGAAAGGCAGGCTCCCGCTTTATGGCCAATCGCACCGCCGAGGTGCGAATTACACAAAGAGAGGAGACGTGCATGCGTTTAGTCAGTCGAGGTATTTGCGGGGCGGCAATGCTCTGCGCTGCGGGTGGGGCCGCGGCGCAGTCCAGCGTCACGTTGTACGGCGTGGTGGACGTGTTCGGGCAGTACTTGAACAACGGAGGCAAGGCATCGTTTCAGGAGCGCAGCGGCGGGAACACCGGCTCCATGTTCGGCCTGAAGGGGACGGAGGACCTGGGCGGCGGCTTGAAGGCGATCTTCGACGTCGAGAACGGTTTCAACGTGAACAACGGCGCGTTCTTCGCCGACACCACGGCGATGTTCTACCGCCAGTCGTGGGTGGGCTTCAGCAACGACAAGTATGGACAGCTCACGTTCGGGCGTCAGTATCAGCCGAGCTTCTGGATCGTGTATCCCGCCGATCCATTTCGTGCGGATGAGGCGCTCGCGCCCGCGGCATCGGCGGTGCTGACGGCGGACCGCAACACGCTCGCCACGCAGAACATGTCCGGCCGCACGAGCAATTCGATGTTCTACCGCTCGCCAAGCTGGGGCGGCTTCCAGTTTTACGGCATGTACGGGTTTTCGGCGACGGTCACGCAGCCGGTGCCGCAGACGACCGGCAACATGCTCGACGTAGCCGCTTCGTATACGGGTTACGGGTTCTATGCTGGCGTGGGGTACCAGTACATGCACCCGGGCACGGCGACGATTCCGGGCCTGCCAGCCGCGCTGAACCTGCTTGGCACGGAGCATTTCACCGGTGCGCTTGCATACCGCATCGGCATTGTGAATCTGCAGGCGCTCTATGTGTACAGCAAACCGAAGGATGCCGCGCCGCACTCGATGGCCGCGCTGGCCGGGGCCGGTCACCCGTACAGCATCGCATCGATTGGCGCGACGATCCAGGCCACGTCGGCGGACACGATCGAACTTGCCATTCAGGAGCGCAACGCGCGCGGGGTGCACGACAACACGCCCGCTTTTCAGATTGGCTACGACCATAGCCTCTCGAAGCGCACGTCGATCTATGCGCGTGCGGGGTATATGAAGAACCACGGCACCGCCACGATGAGCTGGTCGGGGGTGACGGTGACCGGGTTTAACACGTCGCAGACGCTGGCCGTGATTGGCATGACCCATCGGTTTTGATGCGGGACGCGTGGCCGTTTAATCCGGTGATATTTGAATATGGGGTGAAGAATATGAATCGCAAGCAGATGATGTGTGTCGCTTTGAGCACGGTATGTGCGCTGACCGCGGTGGTCATGAGTGATGCTCGGGCGCAGGCTCAGGTGCAGGGCGGTGCCGCTAGTGCTTCGGCGCAGCAACTGGACGCCAAGGCAGTTAAAGCCGCTAACCGCAAGCTGCGCAAAGATGTCATTCACGTGCTGGCGCGCACCAAGGGACTCTCGGTGAGCAATATCACCGTGCGCGCGGATAGCGGTGCTGTGACGCTGCAAGGCGCCGTGCCTGAGCAGGCGCAGATCGAGTTGGCTGCGCGGGCCGCCGCGAGCGTACCGGGGGTGACTTCTGTGAAGAATGCGTTGACGTTGTCGACGTTCTGATGCTGGGTTGAGGCGGTTTTCTGGCCGCTTTGGCCTTTCCTTGTGTTCGTGTCGGTCTGCAAGTGTTGCCCCTGTGCGGGGCGGCACCTACTTTTCTTTGCAGCGGCAAAGAAAAGTAGGCAAAAGAAAGCCGCTCACACCGCCAGCGCCTGCCACGGTTCACCTCGCGCCATACCAGGTTAATGGCTCCGGAGCGTTTGTCACCACTCGCTCCCAGGCGGAGTGACAAGGCAGTCATATGTCCGGCGGCGCTACGCGCCCCGAAGGGCATAACCCCAACCCGAATGCCCTGGCAGAAAGATCGGTTTCCCTTGCAGGCCCAACCGCAGCGCGCGTAGCGAGCAGCGGGATGAATGAGCGCTTTGTCACTAAGGAGAATGGTGCGAGGTGACAGACGCTCCGGAGCCATTAACCTGGTATGGCGCGATGTGAACGGTGGCAGGCATTAGCGGGGTGAGCGGCTTTCTTTTGCCTACTTTTCTTTGCCGCTGCAAAGAAAAGTAGGTGCCGCCCCGCACAGGGGCAACGCTTGCATACCGACGCGAACACAAGGAAAGGCCAAAGCCGACAGGAGCCACGACCAAACGGCCCGCGGCCCCAAAACAAAAAAATCAGAACACCAAATCCCCATCCAACAACTTCCGCGCAATAGTGCGCCGCTGAATCTCCGAAGTCCCATCAGGAATCCGGACAGTCCGCGCATACCGATAGGCCTTCTCGAGCCGCAGCTCATTGGTGAGCCCCATCGCGCCATGCACCTGAATACAGCGGTCGAGCACGCGCCCAACCATCTCCGTAGCAGAAGCCTTCACAATAGAAACCTCCTTAGTCGCCGCACGGCCTTGATCCACGAGCCACGCACAGTGCCGCAACATCGACTGAGTCGCATAAATATCCATCGCGCAGTCGGCAAGCATGAACTGCACCGCCTGGTAATCGGCAATCGGCCGCCCGAACGTCTTGCGCACCTTCGCATACTCCACGGCCTGGGCGAGCCCCCATTGCGCGAGCCCGAGGCATGATGCGGCCATGCTCACGCGCCCGGCGTTCACGCCATCCAGCGCCACGGCGAGCCCCCGGTCCACTGGCCCGAGCCGATGGCTATCGGGCACCCGCACGTTCTCGAGCGAGACGATGCCGGTTTCCGATCCGTGGTGCCCCATCACCGGAATCACGCTCGGCACGGAAAAACCCGGCGTGCTGGTGGGCAGAAAGAAGCCCGTTACGCCGCCGCGGCGGCCGCGTGCCTCATCTTCGTCGGTGAGCGCGAAAATCATCGCATAGTCGGCATAGGGCGCATTGGTGATCCACTGCTTGGTACCGTTGATGACCCAGTCGTCACCGTCACGCACCGCGCGCGTGCGCATGCCGAAGACGTCGGACCCGGCATCGGGCTCGGACAGGCCGAAGCACATGGTTTTGTCCCCGCTCGCGATCTCGTCGTGATACCGCGCCAGCACGGCAGGGTCGAGGTGGCGCAGCACCGGCGAGAGCCCGTTGGTGAACGGAGAGGGCAGCACGACGGTATGCACGAGGTGGCGCGATGGACCGCAATGCGCGTTCAGGCGCGCCTGGATGTAGACCGCGGCCTGCGAGCCGAGGCCGCCGCCGCCGAGCGATTCGTCCGCGAGCGCAGTGTAGAAGCCGAGTTCCGCCGAGCGCATGCGCACCTGGCGGCGCAGCGCGAGGACCTCCGGGCGGTAGCGCCCGTCTTCGGTGTACGCGCGGTGCTCGCTTTCCAGCAGTGCGCGGTGCTCGTGCTCGAGCGGCGCAACTTCACGGTCGATGAAGCGGATGAGTGCATCGCCGAAATCGACCCACTCGCTGGGAATATCGAAGTTCATGAGGATTCCTGTATGTGTTGATCGGAATAGATCAGCGTGTGACCGACTTGTATTCGAGGTATTCGCCGAACCCCTCTTCGCCGTACTCGCGGCCGTTGCCGGAGGTCTTGTAGCCGCCAAAGGGCAGCGAGAAGTCGGGTGCGGCGCCGTTGATGCGGACCATGCCCGCGCGCAGGCGATCGGCCACGCGGCGGGCCCGGTCGGCATCGCCGGAATAGACGTAAGCGGCGAGGCCGTAGGGGGTGTCGTTGGCGATGCCGATGGCGTCGTCTTCGCTGTCGTAGGCGATCAATGTGAGCACCGGGCCGAAGATCTCTTCGCGCGCGATGGTCATGTCGTTCGTCACGTCCGCAAAAACGGTGGGCTTTACGTAGAAGCCACGTTCGCAACCCGCGGCACGCCCCGGGCCGCCGGCCACCACACGCGCACCTTCCTCAATGCCAACGCCGATCAACCGCTGCACCTTCTCGAACTGGCCGCGATTCGACACGGGTCCCATACGCGTGGCGGGGTCCGCTGGGTCGCCCACGCTCACGCGCTGCGTCGCCGCCGCCGCGATCGCTACGGCGTCCTCATAGCGTGCGCGCGGCACGAGGACGCGGGTGGGCGCAACGCAGGTCTGCCCGGAGTTCGCCATGCATTGCATGACAGCGCCCGCCACGGCGGACGGCAGGTCGGCATCGTCGAGAATCAGGAGCGGCGACTTGCCGCCCAACTCCTGCGTCACGCGCTTGACCGTGGGCGCGGCGCTCAGCGCCACTTCCACGCCCGCGCGTGTGGACCCCGTGATCGATACCATGTCGACATCGGGATGCGAACTGAGCGCCGCACCGGCCACGCGGCCCTCGCCGAAGATCATGTTGAAAACGCCGGGCGGCACCCCCGCTTCGTGCATGACCTCGGCGAAGAGGATGGCGTCGAGCGGCGCAATTTCCGAGGGCTTGAGCACCACGGTGCAGCCCGCCGCTAGCGCGGGCGCGACTTTCGCTGCGATCTGATTGAGCGGCCAGTTCCAGGGCGTGATGAGCGCGGCGACGCCAATGGGCTCGCGGCGCACGTAGTGCATGCCATGCTGGCGCTCGAACACGAAATCGCGCAGCGTGGCGAGCGTCGCCTCGATCTGTGTGAGGCCGACTGGTGCGTGCATGCCTTTGCACAGCGAGATGGGCGCGCCGATTTCAAGGCGCACGGCCTCGGCAATCTCGTCCATGCGCGCGCGATAACACGCGCTCATGCGCTCGAGCAACGCCATGCGCGTTTCGCGCGACGTTTGCGACCACGCGGGAAACGCGGCGCGCGCGGCAGCCACGGCGCGATCGACGTCTTCAGAGGCGCCCATTGCGAGCGTGCCGATGAGCGATTCATCGGCGGGGTTGATGATGTCGGTGAACGTCGCGTCTTGGCTCGGCGCGACCCATTCTCCGTCGATGTAGAAGCGGTTCAGTGTTTTCATTTGGAATCCTTATGTTTGATGATGCCAGTGCTCACGCGGTGCTCGACTGTGCCTGCGCGGCGGGGGACCCGAGCACGCGGCGCGAGCGCTCGGGGTGCAGCCAGCGCAGCGCGAGCAGCGCTGCCGTGATGACGAGAACCGTGCAGGTGGCGAACCCCGCCTCGCACGCGCTCGCCATTTGTGCGCCGCGCGCCTGCACGATCGCACCCATGAGCACGGGCGAGAACGCCGCGCCAAGGCTGGCTATCGCGGTATGAATGGCAAGCACGCCGCCCCGCTGGTAGTCGGGCACGACTTCGGCGAGCAGCGCGGGCGCCACGGCGAAGCTCACAGTAGGCAGCGCGGCGCCCAGCGCGAGCAGCAGCACTTTCTGGCTGGGCGAAAGCGTGAGCAAGAGGGGCAACAAGTAGATCATGCCGCTTACGATGAACGCCATGCTCACGAGCTTGACGCGCGCCACGCGCGTCGTGGCGCCGCGCTCCAGCATGGTTTGCGAAAGCCAGCTCAGGCCGACATTCACGGGCGTTGCCGTGACGACCACGACGGCGAACCAGCGCCCGGCGATCACGCCCGGATAGCCCAGGCCTTTCTCGAGATACGTCGGCAGCCAGGTCAGCAACTGACTGAGCGACCAGTACGCGGCAAAGCCAATCAGGAAGAGGCAGAGGACAGACGGATCGGTCAGCGTCTTGCGCAGCGGCTGGCGCGCAGCGGGCCCGTCAAGCATGCCGGCGTTCAGGCCGTGCAGGGCTTGCGCGTGGCCATGCGTGGAGGCGAGGTTGCCCTCGCGTCCGAAAGCAAGCCACAGCACGCACCAAAGCGCGCCCACTGCGCCCAGCAGGACGAAATTCATGCGCCAGCCCCATTCGCGCGTGATATGCGGAATGAGCAAGCCCGCGAGCAGCAGTCCGACGCCTGCGCCCTGGCTGACGATCGCAACGGGCAGATTGCGCTTGCGGTCGGGGAACCACTTGTAGAGCGCATGCACGGTGACCGGCAGGAACGGGCCTTCCGCCGCGCCCAGCAACACGCGGCACACGAGCAGTGAGAGGGCGCCCGTCGTCATGGCTTGAGGCGCCTGGACCACGGCCCAGGCCAGGCCCATGGCGAGCAGCAGCCAGCGTGTCTGGAACCGGTTGGAGAGCAGGCCCACGGCGATCGTCGAGACCGAGAAGAGCCAGAAAAAGCCGCCCGCGATCAGCCCGAATTCGGCGGGGCTCAAATGCAGTTCGGCGGTCATGGGCACGGCGATCATGCCGATCACGACCTTGTCGAGAAAGTTGATGAGCGCAAGCCCCGTGAGCAGGACCGTCATGGTCCATGCGGGACGGGGCTGGAAGTCGGACGAAGCAGTCATGGCGAGTCTCGTCAAGCAGGCCACCCGCACAGAAGCGCTGTCGCGATCCGGAGCGGGTGGATATTTCGGGGTATGAGGTGATGGCGCGTGCGTTACTGCGGCGAGCCCGATACGGCGACGACCTGCCCCGTGATGTAGTTCGACTCGGGCGAGCAGAACAGATACACGGCGCCCGCGGCTTCCTCGGGCGTGCCGCCGCGGCCGAGCGGGCAGCGTTGCGCGTGGGTCTTGATGAGTTCCGGGTTGATGCCCACGCGAATATCGCGGCCCTCGATCTTCACGGTCGCGCCAGCCGATGCGTCCGCATCGGTCATGCGCGTGTGAATGAGGCCGAACGCCACGGCGTTGACGTTGACCTTCATGCGGCCCCACTCGCGCGAGAGCGCGCGCGTCATGCCGATCACGCCGGCCTTCGCCGACGAGTAGTTCATCTGCCCGGCGTTGCCGTTGAGCGCCGAAACCGAGGAGATGTTCACCACCTTGCGGAACACTTCCTTGCCTTCTGCCGCTTCAGCCTGGTACTGTGCCTTGATGTGCGGATAGGCCGCGCGCAGGATGCGAAACGGCGCGGTGAGGTGGCAATCGAGAATGGCGTACCACTGCTCGTCTGTCATGCGCTGGATCACGTCGTCCCACGTGTAGCCCGCATTGTTGACGATGATGTCGATGCCGCCGAACGCCTTCATAGCCGTGCCCACATAGCGCTCCGCGAAGTCGGGCGCGGTGACGCTGCCCACGCACGCCTGCGCCTGCGCACCGGCTTTACGCAGCATTTCGACTGTTGCGTGCGCGGGGTCCGCATCGAGATCGTTGACTACGATGCGCGCACCTTCGCTAGCGAGTTTCAGCGCGATTGCCTGCCCGATGCCGCGTCCCGAGCCCGAGACGAGGGCGACCTTTCCGTCGAGTTTTCCCATTTCCATTCCTTTCGTTATGCCAGGCAAGCGACGACCGCTTCGCCGAGTACCTTCGCCTCGCCATACTGGTTGGCCGTTTGCAGCTCGATGCGCACGCGCGGCTCGCCGGCGCTTTCGAACTTCTCGACCACCTTGCCTGTGCAGGTGATCGCATGGCCGAGATGCGTGATGCCGACAAAACGCACGCCGAACTCGCGCAACTGGCGCTGGTCGGCCCATTGCGTGAGCAGGCGGCCGAGCCAGGCCATGGAGAGCATGCCGTGCGCAAACACGTCGGGCATGCCTGCCTTGCGTGCGTAGTCCAGGTCGATGTGGATCGCGTTGTGGTCGTTCGACGCGCCGGCGAAAAGCGCGAGCGTCGTGCGATTGACCGGAGCGAGCGTGAGTGGCGGCAGATCGTCGCCAACGCACAGCGCGTTGAAATCGGGTTGAGTCATGGCGTGATTTCCTCCATCAGCCGTTGCGGTGAACAAGTACGCTGCGCAGTTCGGCCACGTGCTCGCCGCGCGCGTTGGTGACGCGCGTTTCGCGCACGAGGAAGCTGAGCGCGCCGCCTTTTTTCTCGTAGATGTCCGCAATGCGGCTTTCGAACAGCAGCTTCTCGCCCGAGAACGCGAGGCGGTGATAGACGAACGACTCTTCGCCGTGCAGGATGCGCGAAGCAACGATGCCTGCCTCCTCGCGCCAGGCCGCCGACGACTGCGTGAGTTCGAGCGAAAACAGGAAGGTGGGCGGCAGCGGGAGACCTGGGTGGCCCGCGTCGCGGGCGGCGGCTTCGTCGATATAGACCGGGTTCGTTTCTCCCGTCGCCTTGGCGAAGAGGGCGAGTTGCCCCGCTTCGGCGGTAGCGTAAAACGACGGCAACGCCTGGCCGACAATGGATTTGTTGAGCATCGTGTCGGTCCTCAGGCTGCTTTCTTGTATGCCGTGACGACGCACGCGCCGCCGAGGCCGAGGTTGTGCTGCAACGCGACCTTGGCACCTTCCACCTGGCGCTCGCCTGCGCTGCCGCGCAACTGGTGCACAAGTTCGTAGCACTGCGCGAGGCCGGTCGCACCAAGCGGATGCCCCTTCGAAAGCAGGCCGCCCGAAGGATTCACGACCCAGCGTCCGCCATAGGTGTTGTCGCCCGCCTCGACGAGCCGTTCGCCTTCGCCCTTGCCGCACAGACCCAGGCCTTCATACGTGATCAGCTCGTTCTGCGCGAAGCAGTCATGCAACTCGATCACGTCGATGTCCTCGGGGCCAATGCCGGCCTGCTCGTACACGGAGCGCGAAGCCGACTCGGTCATGCCTACGCCTACGAGATCAATCATGTCAGGATTCCGGAATATATCGGGGCCGTCGGTGGTGAGCGCCTGGCCCGCGATCAGCACGTCGCTGCGCAGGCCGTGGCGGCGCGCGAAATCCTCGGAGCAAACAATGGCCGCCGCCGCGCCGCAGGTCGGCGGGCAGGCCATCAGGCGCGTGAGTACGCCTTCCCAGACCATGGGCGCGGCGAGCACGTCCTCGGGCGTCACGACCTTGCGAAAGATCGCGAGCGGATTGCGCGCGGCGTGCTGGCTCGCCTTCGCACGAATCTTCGCGAACGTTTCGAATTTCGTGCCGTACTTCTCCATGTGCGTTTTGCCCGCGCCCGCGAACATGCGGATCGCGCCGGGCTGGGGCGACTCGGGCAGCAGGGCGTCGGAGAGTTCGATGAACTTCGCCATGGCGCGCGGACGATCGTCCCAGTTGCTCTTGAGCGCGCCAGGCTGCATTTCTTCGAAGCCGAACGCGAGCGCGCATTCCACCATGCCGCTCTTTACCGCCTGATGTGCGAGAAAGAGCGCGGACGAACCGGTCGCGCAGTTGTTGTTGACGTTGACGACGGGAATGCCCGTCATGCCAACGCGGTAGAGCGCCGTTTGCCCGCAGGTCGAATCGCCGTAGACATAGCCTGCATAGGCCTGCTGAACGAGTTCGAAGGGAACGCCCGAATCGGCGAGCGCCTGGCTGATCGCCTGCGCGCCCATCTCGTCGTAGTGGGCGCTCGCGCCCGGCTTCGCGAACGGAATCATGCCGACGCCGGCCACATAAACGTTGCGTGTCATGCCAAATCTCCTCCAGGTATATAGGTGTTCAAAGCGGTTCAGAGCGCGCGCGAGATCAGTTCGCGCATGACTTCGCTGGTGCCGCCGTAGATGCGGTTCACGCGTGAATCCACGAAGGCGCGCGCCACGGGGTACTCGAGCATGTAGCCGTAGCCGCCGTGCAGTTGCACCATTTCGTCCAGGGCTTTGCCAAGCGTTTCGGTGGCGAAGAGCTTCGCCACTGCGGACTCTTCGAGCGTGAGGCGTCGGCGCATGTGTTCGCCCAGGTAGTGATCGACCATCAGGCGCACGGCGGTGGCCTGGGTCTGAATGTCGGCGAGCTTGAAGCGCGTGTTCTGGAAGTCCCAGACCGTTTGGCCGAAGGCCTTGCGCTCCTTCACGTAATCGACCGTTTGCGCGAGCGCCGTTTCCAGCCGCGCCGCGGCGGCCACCGCGATCGAAAAGCGTTCCTGAGGCAGTTCGGCCATGAGGTAGCGAAAGCCGCCGCCTTCTTCGCCGAGCCGGTTGGCCACCGGCACGCGCACGTTGTCGAAGAACAGTTCGGCGGTGTCCTGGGCGTGCAGACCGACCTTGTCGAGCTTGCGGCCGCGCCGGAAGCCTTCGCGGTCCCCCTCGACGACGATCAGGCTGATGCCCCTGGCGCCCGCCGCCGGGTCGGTCTTGCACACGACCACGAAGAGGTCGCCGCTGATGCCGTTGCTGATGAAGGTCTTGCTGCCGTTGATCACGTACTCGTCGCCGTCGCGCATGGCGGTCGTGCGCACGGCTTTCAGGTCGCTGCCGGTGCCCGGCTCCGTCATGGCGATGCCGAGCACGATCTCGCCCGAGCACGCGCCCGGCAGCCACTTCTGCTTCTGCTCCTCGTTGCCGATGCGCGCGATGTAGGGCGCGATGATGTCCGAGTGCATGTTGAAGGTCACGCCCGAGAGCCCGCAGCGCGCGACTTCCTCGGCCATCACGGCACTGTGGCCGTAGTCGCCGCCACCGCCGCCGTATTCCGTGGGCAGCGTGACGCACAGCAGGCCTTCGCGGCCTGCCTTGCGCCAGACCTCGCGCTCGACCATGCCGGCCTCGCTCCACGCGCTCTGGCGCGGCAGGCACTCGCGCTCGAAGAAACGGCGCACTGTGTTTCGGAACATCTCGTGGTCTTCGCGGAAGACCTGGCGTTGTATCTGCATGTCGGATTCCTCGTTCTGCGCCTCGTGTGAGGAGATGGTCCGGCGCGGCGCGATGCGCAAGCCCACCGCCGATGGGGGGGAAGGGTTTGCCGCGGTTTCCTGCGACCGCAGGCCCCCCCACCGGCGGTGGGCTTTGCTCCGCAGCGCACGCCTACGCTTGGTGCTTGTGGCGCCCTGGGGCGAATGGAGGAGACACTGATGGACCTGCGCTTTACCGCAGCAGAAGAGGCGTTCCGGCAGGAAGTCCGGGCATTCACGCGCGAGCACCTGCCGCGCGACATCCGCGCGAAGGTGGAAAACCAGCAACGACTGGGCAAGGACGACTTCGTGCGCTGGCAGCGCATCCTGCACGCCCACGGCTGGGGCGCGCCGGCCTGGCCGAAAGCGTTTGGCGGCACGGGCTGGAACACGGTGCAGCGGGTCATCTTCGAGATCGAGACGATCGGCGCGGGCGCGCCCCGGCAGATTCCATTCGGGCTCTCGATGATCGCGCCCGTGCTGATGAAGTATGCGAGCACCGACATGCAGGCGCGCTTCCTGCCGCGCATTCTCTCGATGGAGGACTTCTGGTGTCAGGGCTATTCGGAGCCCGGCGCGGGCTCGGACCTGGCGTCGCTCAAAACGCGCGCCGTGCGCCGCGGTGACTGCTATGTCGTCAATGGTCAGAAAACGTGGACCTCGTACGCGCAATACGCCGACTGGATTTTCTGCCTCGTGCGCACCGACACCGAGGCGAAGCCGCAGGACGGCATCTCGATGCTCCTCATCGACATGAAGAGCCCCGGCGTGAGCGTGCGCCCGATCCGCACGCTCGACGGCGGCGTGGACGTGAACGAGACATGGTTCGAAGACGTGGAAGTGCCGGTTGAAAACCTCGTTGGCGAGGAGAACCGCGGCTGGACCTACGCGAAATATCTGCTCGGTCACGAGCGTACGGGTATTGCGGGCATCGGCCATTGCCATCGCGAGATCGCGCGCTTGAAGCGCATTGCGCAAGCGGCGCCAGACGGCCGCGGCGGCGTGCTGATCGACGACGTGCGCATGCGCGATCGCATCGCACGCGTGGAGATGGACCTCATGGCGCTCGAAATGCTGCTGCTTCGTGTGGCGACGCAGGCGGCGGGGCAGCCCGGCCCTGAAGCGTCGGTCGTGAAGATTCGCGGCTCGGAGATTCAGCAGGACATCGCCATGCTGCAGATGGAAGTGGCTGGCCCGCATGCGTGGCCGTTCGCACCGGAGTGGCTCGAGCCGGACGCGATGTTCGCAGCCGGTTTGCCTCCTGGCAGCCCGACATGGGCGTCTGCCGCGAGCGCCAGTTACTTCGATATGCGAAAGACTTCGGTGTATGGCGGGACCAACGAAGTGCAGCGGGGCATCATCGCCCGCATGATTTTGAACACCTGAGAAGAGCGAGACGCAGATGGACTTCAACTACAGCGAAGAGCAGCAGATGCTGGCAGACAGCCTGCGCCGCTTCATCGTTGCGGACTATTCGTTCGCGAAGCGCCGCGCCATTGCGCGCTCGGATGCGAGTCTGGATCGCAGCATGTGGGCGACGCTCGCCGAGATGGGCGTGCTCGGGCTCACCATTCCCGCCGAATTCGGCGGCTTCGGGGAAAGCGCTGCGAGCCAGCTCGTCGTGCAGCGCGAACTTGGGCGAGGCATCGTGCTCGAGCCTGTGATTCCCTGCGCCGTCATTGCGACGGCGGTGCTGAGCGGATTCGGCAGCGAAGCGCAAAAGGCGGAGTGGCTGCCCGCCATCGTCACGGGCCAACGCGTATTGACCGCGGCATGGCTCGAACCGGTTTCGCGTTATCGCACCGACACGGCCCAATGCACGGCAAGGCGCGAAGGGGCGGGCTGGGTCCTCGACGGCGTGAAGTGCCTTGTCTGGCACGGCCACGGCGCGGATGCATGGATCGTCAGCGCGCGCCTCGACGGCGACGTGGCGCTCTTCATCGTACCGCGCGAAGCGGCAGGCGTGACCGCTACGCCGTATCCATCGATGGACGGGCAACGCGGCGCCGATCTGCGGCTCGACAGCGTGCGCCTTTGCGCAGACGCGCTGATTGGCGGCGAATCGCGAGCGCGCGAGGGACTGGCTGCGCTGGAACAGGGCCTCGATCATGGCATTGCGGCGCAATGCGCGGCGGCGGCAGGCGCGATGGAACGGCTCATCGAGATGACCCGCGACTACCTGCTCACGCGGCGCCAGTTCGGCCAGCCGCTCGCGGCGTTCCAGGCGCTGCAGCACCGGCTCGCGGATATGCTCGTGCAAAAAGAATGCGCGCTCTCGATGGCTTATGTCGCGGCGAAAGCGCTCGACGAACCGTCACTCGCGGCGCGCCGGCGCATGGTGTCGGGCGCCAAGGTGATCGTGGCGCGTGCGGCGCGGTTCGTCGGCCAGCAGGCGGTGCAGTTGCACGGCGGCATGGGCATCACCGACGAACTCGAAGTGAGCGACTATTTCCGCTATCTGACGATGACGGACGTGCTGCTCGGCGACACAGACACGCACCTCGAACGCTATAGTGCGGCCATGGCGGCGTGAACCCAGGTCAGCGCGAAGAAGCCGGATAAACCATCAGGAGACGAAGTTGCACCTCACAAACAGCCTCCATCGCTGCCTTCAGCAGACCCCGGAGAAAATCGCTACGATCTTTCGCGGCCGCGTGCGCCGCTACGACGAATTCTGCGCGCGCGTGGCGCGCCTCGCGGGCGCGCTCCATGCGGCCGGCCTGGCGGCCGGCGAGCGAGTAGGCGTGCTCGCGCTCAACTCCGACCGCTACCTCGAAACCTGCATGGCCGTGTGGTGGGGCGGCGGCGTCCTCAATCCCGTGAACATCCGCTGGAGCGTTCCAGAGATTGTCTACTCGCTCGACGACTGCGATACGGGCATCCTGTTCATCGACGACCAGTTCGTGCCGATGGCGGCCGCCATCCGCAAGACGGCAAAGCGTGAGCCCACCTTCATCTATATGGGCGAGGGAGAGACGCCGGTTGGTATGCAATCCTATGAATCGCTGATCGCCGGACATGAGCCTGTCGAGGACGCCTGGCGCGGCTACGAGGACCTCGCCATCGTCATGTACACGGGTGGCACCACGGGCTTCCCGAAAGGCGTGATACAGAGTCATCGCAACATCTGGAGCGGCTGCATTCAACGCATCGCGGAGGCGCCGCCGGTGCGCAACGGGCGCAGCCTGCATGCCGCGCCGCTCTTTCATATGGCCGCGCTATCAAGGGCGCTCAATCAGTTCATTGCGGGCGAGACGCACGTCATCATTCCGGTCTTCAATGCTTCGGAGGTTCTCGAAACCATCGAACGCGAGCGCGTGACCGAAATCGGCCTCGTGCCGACGATGATCCAGGCGCTCATCGATCACCCGGAATTCGGCAAGCGCGACGTCAGCAGCGTGAAGCGGCTCGTGTACGGCGCTTCGCCCATCGTTGCCGCCGTGCTGGAGCGCACGATGGCGGTTCTCCCGGGCGTGGAGTTTTCGCAGTCGTATGGGCTCACCGAAGCGATGGTCGTCACCACTAACCCGCCTGAAAACCACGGCGAAGCCGGGCGCGCAAGCGGGCTTTCACTTTCGGTTGGGCGCGCGGCATGGGGGACGTCGGTGAAAGTCGTCGACGAAGCCGGCAACGAAGTGCCGCGCGGCGTGGTGGGCGAAATCGTCATTCGCGGCCCGAGCGTCACGCGTGGCTACTGGAACAAGCCGCAGGAAACGGCCGGGACGCTGCGCGACGGTTGGCTGCATACGGGCGACGGCGCCTGGATGAACGAGGCGGGTTACCTATTCATCGTCGATCGCATGAAGGACATGATCGTGAGCGGCGGCGAGAACGTGTATTCGGCGGAAGTGGAAAGCGCCATTGGCCGCCATCCAGCCGTGGCGATGTGCGCGGTGATTGGCATTCCGAGCGAAACCTGGGGCGAGACGGTGCACGCGATCGTGGTGCCGAGACCCGGCGAGCCGGTCTCGGAAGGCGATATTCGGGAACACTGCCGTACGTTGATCGCCAACTACAAGTGCCCGAAGAGTATCGAGTTCCGCACGGCGATGCCGCTTTCCGGCGCAGGCAAAATCCTCAAGCGCGATTTGCGCGCGCCGTATTGGGAGGGGAAAGCAAAGAAGGTCAATTGAGCGCGTGCGGCGCGCTGTGACGCAACGCCAGGCTGCGCTGCTGCGCAGCCTGGCGGCGAGTGGTGCAGCGTTTGCGTCAATTGCCCGCGATCGTATCCACTGGCTTGAAGTCGCCGTGCTGGACCTTGTAGATGGTCACGGGCGCGTCCTTGAGGTCGCCGGTCGAATCATACGAAATCGTCGCAGCCGACACGCCCTTGATCGACAGCTTGTCGAGGTACGGGCCATAGACCTTCGGGTCGGTCGAGTTTGCGTCCTTCATTGCGGTGAGCAGCGCCATCGTGCCGTCGTACGAGTACGGCGAGTACGTGATGGGGTCTTCGCCAAAGCGCGCCTTGTAGCGCGTAGCGTAGCCGCTGAAGCCCGGCATCTTTTCCTTCGGCAGCCCGCCCATGTACACGATCGCGCCTTCGGCCGCGCTGCCGCCGATCTTGAGGAAGGTGGGCGAGCGCGACATTTCGCCGGTCACGAACGCTGCCTTGATGCCGAGCTGGCGCATCTTTTTGATCATCGGTGACGATTGCGCGTCGCCGCCGCCGTAGAACACCGCATCCGGGTTCATGCCCTTCAGGTTGGTCAGGATTGCAGAGAAGTCCAACGCCTTGTCGTTGGTATAGTCGCGCTTGATCACCGTGCCGCCGGCGGCCTCGACCGCCTTGGCGAATTCGTCGGCAATGCCCTGACCGTATGCGGTGCGGTCGTCGATGATCGCAATGCGCTTGTAGTGCAGTGTCTTCACCACATAGGAGCCGACAATGCGGCCCGCCTGTGCGTCGCTCGTCAACAGGCGAAATGTCGTCTTGTAGCCGCGCGCAGTGTAGACCGGCGAGGTCGCCATCGAAATTTGCGGCAGGCCGGCGCGGTTGTACAGATCGGAGGCGGGAATGCTGGTGCCCGAGTTGAAGTGGCCGATGATACCGCTTACGCCATCGTCGATCAGGCGTTGCGCCACCACGGTGCCCGTGTGCGGGTCGGCCTGGTCATCCTGCGAGTCGAGCTCGAACGAGACGGGCTTGCCGCCGATGGTGGGATGCGTGGCGTTGAAATCGTTGATGGCCAGCTGCACGCCTTTTTGCATGTCCGTGCCATAGTTCGACTGCGCGCCGGTGAGCGGCGCGGCAAAACCAATCTTGACCACATCGGCATGCGCGGCGGCACATGAAAATGCCCAGGCGACTACAAGTGCGGAGTGCGTTACCTTCAATTTCACTTTTCACTTCCCCTCAGGTGCATGTTGGGCAACGCCGGGCGCTCCGTGCTTCAGCGCCGGCGAGCGCGATCTGCGTTTCGCGTTGATGCGTAACGTGGCGAGATCGGCGAATGCAGTCTAGGTAGCGAAAATAGGCACGTCTTGGTCGATTGGGGTCCGACTCGTGACGATTTCTGCATAGTGCCTGGAAGAGGGCGGCGACCAGGGTGCGCACGGGCAGCGCTGACGTGCGAGTCGTGCGTAGTGGAGCGTGGCGCGATCGGCACAGCGCGGCCTTTCACGCCAACGCGTACCATCGGCCATCAAGGCGCGATCGTATAGCGCAGTATCCTGTCGCGCGACGATTCGAGCAGTCGCGTCATGGCTGCCGCTGCCGCGTCGGCTTCGCGCGCCACGATATGTCGGCGCACGGCGTCGTGCAGTTCGAGGTCTTCGCTCGGCTTCGCGGCCTGGCGCTGCATCATCTCCGACGATACGCGCAACGCGGCCTTGATCGCGTTGCCGATCGTGATGAACATGCCGTTCTGCGAAGCCGTGATGATGGCGAGATGAAACTCGAGATTCGCGTCGGCGGCGGCGCGTATATCGGAGGCGCCATGCTGGGCAGATTGTCCGTAAGCGGTCGCCAGTTCCAGGTAACGGCGCTCGATGATCTGGAAAGTCTCGTCCTTGCCGTGGCGTGCGGCGAGAAAGCTCGCGCGCGGCTCGAAGCAGATACGCATTTCGAAGATGTCTTCGACGATCTTCGAGTCGAACTGCGCATTGAGGCGCCACGCGAGTACGTCGCGGTCGAGCAGGTTCCAGTCGGAGAAGGGCAGGACACGTGTGCCGATTTTGGGTGAAACAGCAATGAGGCGTTTGGCCGCCAACTGTTTGATGGCTTCGCGCAGCGTGGTGCGGCTCACGCCGTATGCGCTGCACAGTTCGCTTTCTACCGGCAGCGCGTCGCCGGGCGCGAACTCGCCCGAGACCACGCGCATGCCGATAATCTTGGCGATCTGCGTTGTTATATTGCCAACGATCGGTTCGCGCTCGAACATCACTTCCCCTTCATGGACGTCGTGCACAGCGTGTCCGTGCTGTGTTATCGGGCGGTCGTCACAATCACGTTCCACGAGCCCGGCTTGAGCTTCGCGCGCACGCGTTCCCCGTCGACCGACACGGCGTTGTTCACTGCCGGCGCCACCGTCGCTGGCGCCTCCACCGTGTTCACCGCTTTCATGTTGGCATGATACAACTCGAGCGCGTGATCGAGCGTACGTTCCTTGCCGAGCCCGCGCAGCTCGACGTCGAGTTCCATTTCGTCGCTCAGGTGGCGGTTGAGCGCGAAGATGGTCGTCGTGCCGGTGGCGCGGTCGTCCACCACGGACGCGCAAAGATAGGGGATCTCCGGAAAGGTTTCCGCTTCGTAGGTGGGCGAATCGATGACCGGCTTGAGCACGCGGCCGTGACCGAATTTCGAGGCCTGTGCGAACGGATGGAAGATGGTCTGACGCCACGCGCGGCCACCCGGCTCAGTCATGATCGGCCCGATCACGTTGACGAGTTGCGCGAGGCAGGCGGTCTTCACGCGGTCCGAATTGTTCATCATGGTGATGAGCGCGCCGCCCACCACGAGCGCATCTTCGTGGTTGTAGACCTCCTCGATGAGCCGCGGCGCTTCGGGCCAGCCCGGCTTGCGCAGGTCGTTGATGGTGCGTGCCTTGTACCAGACATTCCATTCGTCGAACGAAAGCATGATGCGTTTGGACGAATGCTTGCGCGCGGCTACGCTGTCCGCCACCGAGACGATTTCCTTGATGAACAGATCCATCACTTCGATATTGCCGAAGAATTCCGCGGTCGAGTCGCGGCGATTCTCGAAGTAAGTATGTAGCGAAATGAAATCGACCTGCTCGAAGCAATGGTCGAGGACGCGATCCTCCCACGCGCCATAGGTCGGCATTTCGTGCGTGGAAGAGCCGCACGCGGCGAGCTGAATGGTGGGGTCGACCGAGCGCATGAGCTTGGCCGTTTCGAGCGCGGCGCGCCCGTATTCTTCGGCGGTCTTGCGGCAGATCTGCCACGGACCGTCCATTTCATTGCCGAGGCACCAGAACTTGATGTCGTGAGGTTTTTCATGGCCGTGCTCGCGGCGCAGGTCGGAGAGCGCCGTGCCGCCCGGATGATTGCAGTATTCGACGAAGCGGCGCGCCTCGTCGGGGCCGCGCGTGCCGAGATTCACGCCGTACATCGGTTCGATGTCGAGCGAGCGGCACCATTCGATGAATTCGTTCGTGCCGAACTGATTGGTTTCGGTGGAGTACCACGCGAGATCGAGGCGGCGCGGACGTTTTTCGCGCGGGCCTACGCCGTCTTCCCAGTTGTAGCCCGAGAGGAAGTTGCCGCCGGGATAGCGCACGATCGTCGGGCCGAGTTCTCGCGTGAGCGCCATCACGTCCTTGCGGTAGCCGCGTTCGTCGGCATCCGGATGGCCGGGCTCGAAAATGCCGGTGTAGACGCAGCGGCCCATATGCTCGACGAATACGCCGAACAGGCGCCGGTCGAGCTCGGAAATGACGAAGTCGCGATCGACGATGAGGCGGGAAGCGATCATGGTGTTCCTCTATCCATCCTGTAGCGATGTGAAGTGAGTCGGCCGCGCCGTGAGAGACGCGGCCCCGTGGTGGCGTTATCGGGCGAGCAGGGCGTTGGTGCGTTGTTCCGCTTCCTTCTGCACGTCGGCGACCGACTTGCCGGTCGAGAGCATGTTGCTGATCTCCTCGCCCACGATCTGCTGGATTGCGAACTGGCGCGGCACCGTGTTCGGCAGCGCGTAACCGGTGGTCGAAATCTCCTTGATCTCGGAGCGATGCGGCAATGCGTTGAACGTGGCGCTCGTAATGATCGACTGGCGTGCGGGCAGGTGGCCGGTACGGGCCCAGTCGCCGTCGTGGTCGTAGAGGAACTTGAGGAACACGAGCGCGGCGTGGCGGGTCTTCTCGTCCTTCGCGCCGCCCTTGAGCATGACCCACGAGTGGCCGTCGGCCCACACCGCTTTCTTCTGATACAGGTTCGGGAACGGCACCACGTCGTAGCCGTTCGCAAGCGGAGAGTCGGGCTTCTTCGCGAGATTCGTGAAGTCCTCGATCATCCATGTGCCGACCATGAGCACGCCTGCCTTGCCGTTCTCGAAGGCCTGGTTGGCCGCGCCATAGTCGAGCCCCGGCGTGACGTCGCCCGCCTTCATGAGCTTGTCGTAGAGCGCAAGTGCGTTGGTGGCGGCCGGGGTGTGCATGTCGATCTTCGTCGGGCCGGCGGGGAACAGCGTGCCGTTCTGCTGATAGACCCAGGTGTCGAACGTGCGCGTTTGCGCGGCGGACTCATTGGCGATCGGCACGGCGAAATAGGGCAGGCCCGTCTTGTCCTTGAATTGTTTCGCTTGCGTAAGCAGCTCGTCGGGCGTTTTCGGCAGGATGGGCTTGCTGCTCGCGTCGACGAGTCCAGCCTTCTTGAACAGGTTCACGTTGATGTGCCAGAGCCACGAATGCGTGTCGAACGGCAGCGCATAGGTCTTGCCGCCGAAGGTTACGGCGCGGTGGGCCTGGGGCGTGAAATCGTTCGTGTCTACGCCGACCGACTTGAAGCCGTCGTCGAGCGGCTCGACGAGGTTGCGCTTCACGTAGTCGCCGAGCACGGCCTCGTGCATGACGGAAATGGTCGGCACGTCGCGGCTCAGAATGCGCGCATCGAGCTGCGTATAGTAGGGCGCCCACTCGATGATCTGCGGCTTGACGACGATGTCTTCCTTGTTCGTCGCATTGAACTGGTTCACGAGCGTCGTGATGATGCCGCATTCGCCCGATGCCTGGCTCACGTCGTTGACCTTGCCGTATTCGGCGTCGCAGGCGCCGAAAAAGCGTGACAGCGTGATTTCCGTTTTGGCCTGGGCCGGTGCCGTCAAGGTTGACGCAAGGCCCAGCGCAGCAAGCGTGAGCACGCCGCGCACCAACGATCTTCTCATGTCTCTCTCCTGTGGAAGACCCCGCTGGCACGCTGTTGACGCGCTCCCAGTGGATCATTTTGTTTGTACTGCGAATAAAGCGGGAATCGAGTGTGACCGCCCGAAGTCGGGCTCGCGGTCAGCGTCCTAGCGAACCGCCGTGCCGGCTACGGCTGCCACGATGTACTTCTGGAAGAACAGATAGAGCACGAAGATGGGCAAGCCGGCGAAAACAGCCTGCGCCATGAGGTAGCCGATGCCCTCGGACTGCGCAAAATTGCCTTGCGTGGAGGCGAGGCCGATAGTGAGCGTGTACATTTCAGGCTTGGACGCGGACACGAGCGGCCATAGATAGTCGTTCCACGCGCTGAGAAACGTGAAGATGGCGAGCGTGGCTTGCGCTGGCAGCGAAAGCGGCAGCACGACGCGCCAGAACACCTTGAAGCGCGAGGCGTTGTCGAGCAAAGCAGCTTCTTCGATCTCGATGGGCACTGCCTTGAAATACTGCGTCATGAGATACACGCCGAACGGCGAGGCGAGGCGCGGCAGGATCAGTGCGCCGTAGGTGTTGTGCCAGTCGAGCGTGGCGAAGATATGGTGCAGCGGAATCACGAGCGCCTGCTCGGGCACCGCGAGTCCGCACAGGCACAGCACATAGATATAGCGCTTGCCTGGAAACTCGGTGCGCGCAAAGCCATAGCCCGCAAGCGAGGCGATGATGAGCGTGAGCAGCGTCTGGCCAATCGAAACGATGAGGCTGTTGACGAGCCATCCACCCACCGCCGAGGTGTTGAGGATGTTCGTGTAGTTCTGCAGCGTGAAGGGCGGGGAGAACAGCACGTCAGTGTGCTGTTCGAGAAACGCATTTGGCTTGAACGAGAGGCACAGCACCCAGACGAGCGGCGTGATCCAGAGCAGCGCGAGCACGACCACGGCGCCGAGCATCAGGCGGTCGCCCATGCGGCCCGTTAGCGAGCCGCGCGAGCGCGTTTCGAAAGCGAGCGTGCTCATGCCTTCTCCTTCTTGCGCAGAAGCCAGGCCTGCGCGACCACGCCGATCAGCATGAGCGCGAACAGCACTTGCGCCGCTGCTGCGGAATAGCCGAACGACCATTGGCGGAAGCCGGTTTCGTAGATGAATTGCACGAGCGGGCGCGTGGAATTGTTCGGGCCGCCGTCCGTGAGCAACTGGGCCTGGCCGAACAACTGAAACTGCAGCACCGCTTCGATCACCGCCACGAGCGCAACGGTGCGCCAGATGGAAGGCAGCGTGATCTTCGTGAACGTGCGCCAGCGCGAGGCGCTGTCGAGCGCCGCGGCTTCGTAGAGTTCCTGCGGAATCTGCTGGAGCGCGGCCAGGAACAGCATCATCGGCAAGCCCATGATCCACCAGACCGTGACGACCGCGATGGCGGGCAGAGCGGTGGCCTCGTGCATCAGCGGGACGAATTCCGGCAGATGCAGCGCGTGGCTCATGTCGGCGAGCAGGCCGTTGCCGGGCATCATCACGAGCTTCCAGACCAGCGTGACGATTGTGACCGATAACACCGAAGAGCCGAAAAAGAGCGCACGCAGCGCGGCGCCGAAACGGCCGGGCCGATTCAGCACCAGCGCGAGCGCGAGGCCGAGCAGCACAAAAACGGGAACCGTGAGGATGACGAAGTAGAACGTGTTGCGCATTGCCCCACGGAAAATCGGGTCGAGCGTGAGGTCCAGATAGTTGCGTATGCCGATGAACTCGCTCGTGCCTGCGAGCAGGTCCACGCGTTGCAGGCTGAGCCACCAGCCAAGGCACAACGGCACGATCAGCAACAGCACGTAGACGATCACGAACGGCAGCACGAACAGCGCGTTGGACCATGGCGCGCGCAGGTTGCGCCGCCGGCCCTCGCCGGTTTTCGGCAGCGGCATGGTGAGCGATCGGAGGGTGCGGTTAGAGGCCATGCCAAGCCTTGCCGGTTTCGTCGAACACATGCAGATGCGCTGCGTCGAGACTCATGCGGATCGTGTCGCCAGTCGCGATTTCGAGCTCGCGTGCGCGCGGCAACTCGGCCACGAGCAACTGCCCGTTGGGCATGCTCACATGCGCCAGCGAGCGGTCGCCAAGCCGTTCGATGACTTCGGCGCGGCCAACGAGCGGCCCTTGCGGGTCCAGCAGCACGTGTTCGGCGCGCACGCCCAGCGTGAGTTTGCCCGCGGGCAGGCTGGCGGCAGCAATGGCAGTGGGCGTTTGCACGCCGTCGAACGGCAATCCGGCGATCAACCGGCCGCCGTTGTCGCCCACGCGCTCGATTTCGATGAAGTTCATGGCCGGCGTGCCGATAAAGCCCGCGACGAAGCGCGTGGCGGGCCGCTTGTAGATGTCGAGCGGCGCGCCGATCTGTTCGATACGGCCGCGGTTCATCACGACGATGCGCGTGGCGAGCGTCATGGCCTCCACCTGATCGTGCGTGACGAACACCATGGTGGAGTGCAGGCGCTGATGGATGCGCGCAAGCTCCAGGCGCGTGCGGGTGCGCAGCGCGGCGTCGAGGTTGGAGAGCGGTTCGTCGAACAGGAACGCTTCGGGCTCCTTCACAACGGCGCGGCCGATTGCGACACGTTGGCGCTGGCCACCGGAAAGCTGGGCGGGGCGGCGCTGCAGCAATGGGCTCAGTTCGAGCATGCGCGCGGCCTCGTTGATGCGCTGGTCGACTTCGCTCGCGCTCACGCCCGTATTGCGCAGGCCGAACGCCATGTTGTCGTAGACGGTCATGTGCGGATAGAGCGCGTAATGCTGGAACACCATCGCCACACCGCGTTTGCCCGGAGGCTGATCGTTCACGCGCCGCTCGCCAATGCTGATCTGGCCGTCGCTCACGGTTTCGAGCCCGGCGATCATGCGTAGCAACGTGGATTTCCCGCAGCCCGAAGGGCCGAGGAAGACAAGAAACTCACCGGATTGAATGTCGAGGTCGAGGCCGGTGATCACCTCGGTTTCGCCATACCGCTTCGTTACGCCGCTCAGTCGGATGCCCGTCACGGTGCCTCCTTTGGAGTAGTCTCGTACCGCCGCTTTTAGTGCGTTGATATTATGAAAAGAAAGACCTCATAACCCATTCGTGTAAACACTGATTATCTGGTATCCCAAATAATGGGCTTTATGCGAATTGATTCGAAATGGGAATAGGCGAGCAAGGTTCGCGCTATTTTGATTTGAGGAGATTTTTGATTCTGGGAATGGGAGGTTCGCTTAGCCAGGTATCGATTGGCGATTCAAACTGCGATTTGCCAGGGAATGCCTGGTAATCACATCTCGCGCGAGAGCGGGTTTCGCACGACGTTCCTGGAAATAAAAAATCCCGCCACGTGAAGTGCACCCAAAAGGTTGGATCGGTGTCCAACATCGAGGTGCAGTTCACGTGGCGGGTAGCAGGTTTGGAGACCGAGGGAGCGCGAGGACACCCTCAGTCCGGACTGTAACCCGCGTCTGCGGCAGCGCACACCTACCCGTTCAGACAGGGTGCCGACCTCGTTAAATATCCGCCGATTGACTGATATTGCAGTCCTCTCGCGCCGGGTGTTTTTTCCCATGGCGAAGGCTGATTTCAAACTGTTGATATGGAATGCCGATCTTGATGATCGTGCAACGTCAAGCTTGCGTGCGCCGTCACTGTGCCACATCGCCAATGCCCTCCACTTTTTATTGCCCGAAAGGGCAATGGCGATTGCCCCGAATCCCTATGGTTGCTTGTGCAAGAAAGAATAAGAATTGAAAGGGAATCAGTACGCTGTGTGGCTCGAACGCACCGTTCTGCTCCAGGTAGCATGTGCACGGTGACTGCCGGCCGGCATGGTTGAATGGGCACCGTTTCCAGTTATTCGTCATCCTGACGACCTTGGACGAGGCCATGAATCACATCTACCGGCTGTGCTGGAATCGGTCTCTCAGGCAATGGGTCGTCGCGTCGGAACTCGCGAGCCGACGTGCGGGCAGAGGCGCTTGCCGCGCTGGAAGAGGCGTGAGCCGCGTCGTGGCTATCGTCCTCGCGGGTGTGCCATTGCTGTGGGTGGGCATGGCGTTTGCTGCTGGCGCGCCGACTGGCGGCCAGATCGTTTCGGGTGCCGGTTCGATCAGTCAGGCGGGTGCGACGACAACGATCCAGCAGGCCAGCCCGACGCTGCAACTGAACTGGCAGAGCTTCAATGTCGGTGCGGGGCAGACCGTCAATTTCGTGCAGCCTGGCAGCAGTGCGATTGCGGTCAACCGCATTCTCGGCAGCACGCCGAGTACCGTGCTCGGCAAGCTCAACGCCAACGGCCAGGTATGGCTCATCAATCCCAATGGTGTCCTGTTCGGGCCCTCCGCTCGCGTGAACGTCGGCGGTATCGTGGCCTCCACACTCGATGTGGATCCGGGCAGCCTCGGCAGCAATACGCGCCGCTTTAGCGGCAGCGGGCAGGGCAGCGTCGTCAACCATGGCACGATTACCGCGGCCGATGGCGGCTATGTCGCACTCCTTGGTAATCGCGTCTCCAATCAGGGCGTCATCAGCGCGCGCCTGGGCATGATCGCGCTGGCAGGCGGGAGCGCGGCGACGCTCACGTTCGACGGTTCGCGGCTCGTCCATATTCAGGTCGATGCGAGCACGCTCGACAACCTGGCGGAAAACCGCCAATTGCTCGTAGCGGACGGCGGCCAGGTCATCATGACCGCGGGCGCCAAAGACGCACTCCTCGCCAGCGCCGTGAACAACACGGGCAAGATTCGCGCGCAGACCGTGGAAGATCACGAAGGCAAGATTGTGCTGCTGGGCGGCATGGAAGCGGGACAGGTGAACGTTGGCGGCACGCTCGATGCGAGCGCACCGAACGGCGGCAACGGGGGCTCGATCGAAACGTCGGCGGCGAAGTTCAGCATCGCGCCCGACACGCACATCACGGCGGCTGCGCCGTTCGGGCGTGCCGGCACGTGGCTCGTCGATCCGACCGACCTCACCATCGACGCCAACGCGGCCACCCAGATCTCGAACACGCTGAATGGCGGCACGAACGTCGTCGAGCAGACAACGGCTTCGGGCACCACGGGCGCAGGCGTGCAGTCGCCGGGTGCGGGCGACATCAACGTCAACGCAGCCATCAGCTGGAGCAATTCGGCCGCGAGCCTGACGCTCCAGGCGCTCAATGCCATCTACGTGAATGCGCCTGTGACCGGCGCGGGCGCGGTGAACATGCAGGCAGGCACCGGCAACCTGACGATCGCTTCGGGCGCTTCCGTTACAGGCGGCGCGGGCGTCGCGCTCGCGACGAACGCCAACTTCGTGAACAACGCGGGCAGTTCGGCCGTGAGCACCGGCACCTCGGCGCCATGGCTAATCTACTCGACCGATCCGCGGCTCGATACTGCCGGGGGTCTCACGCCTTCGTATATTCAGTACAACGCGCCCTATGGCACGACGCCCGCAGCTTCCGGCAACGGCTTTCTCTACAGCCTCGCGCCCACGATCACGCTCACCGGGCTCACGGGCAGCGTGACCAAGGTCTACGACGGCACGACCACCGCGAATCTGACCAATGCGAACCTGCAGACCACGGGGCTCGTGAACGGCGATGTCGTTGCGAGCGCAACGGGTACGTATGCAACGTCGAACGCGGGCACGAACATCACCGTGAATTCGCCGACAACCTTTGCCGGCGTCGTCATCAACACTTCGACGGGCATTCCGGCCTACGGCTATCAGGCGCGGGGCACGGCGTCGGCCAGCATCGGCACGATCACGCCCGCGCCGCTCACGGTCAGTATCGTGAACGACCCGACCAAGGTGTACGACGGCACGACCTCGGCGCCGCTCACGGCCAGCAACTACAGCTTTACGGGCTTCGTGGCCGGGCAGGGCGCGAGCGTGAACCAGGCCAGTTCGGTTACGTACACGAGCGCCAACGCGGGTACGGGCATACCGGTGAACGCGACCTTCACGTCGACGAATTTCGTCGCGAACAGCGGCACGAATCTCGCGAACTACACGTTGCCGACAACGGCCACGGGAACCGGCACCATTACGCCCGCGCCGCTGCTCATCAGCGGACTGATCGCCAGCAACAAGGTCTACGACGGCACGCGCGCCGATACGCTCGACGTGAGCGGCGCATCTCTCTTCGGTCTGATCAGTTCGGACAACGGACAGGTTACGCTGAACACGAGCGGCGCCATCGGCACGTTCGTGACGCCCAACGTCGGGAACACTATTTCGGTCGCAGCTTCGGGATTCACGCTCACGGGCGCCAAGGCGGGCAACTACGAGATCTCGCCGCCGCTATATCTCTCCGCGAACATCACGCCGAAGACCGTGACGGTCACGGGCGTGACGGCGAACGACAAGGTGTACGACGCCACCACCGCAGCCTCGCTCAAACTGGGCAGCGCGACGATCACGGGCCTCGTGGCCTCGGACACCGGCAATGTCACGCTCTCCACGAGCGGGGCCGCCGGCACGTTCAGCCAGTCCGACGTGGGCAGCAACCTGCCGGTCTCGGTGAGCGGTCTCGCGCTCGGCGGTTCAGCGGCCGGCAATTACGCAGTGACGGGCATTACCGGCCTTGCCGCGAACATCACGCCCGCGCCGCTCACCGTCACCTTCGTTGGCTCGCCGACCAAGGTCTACGACGGCAGCGCCAACGCCACGCTCACTCAGGCGAATTACACGATCTCGGGTTTCGTGGGCGGCCAGAGCGCCACCATCGGCCAGACTTCGGCGTCCTACGCTACACCCAACGCGGGCACCGGCATCACCATTAGCGCGACGCTCAGGCCTTCGGACTTCGTACCGGCCACCGGCACGTCGATGTCGAATTACACGTTCCCGTCCGCCGTGATTTCTGCGACCGGCATCATTACGCCCGCGCCGGTGGAAGTCGACATCGTCAACAACCCGACCAAGGTCTTCGACGGCACGACCACAGCCTCGCTCGGCGCCAACAACTACCAGGTGCTCGGCGCAATACCCGGCGAATCCATCACCCTGAATCCCTATCCGACGACTGGCGACTACGCGACGCGCAATGTCGGCTACCAGGGCGTGAGTACGACGCTGCCCGCGGGCGACTTCCAGGCGGGCCCGAACACGTTGCTCTCCAACTACGCGCTGCCTACCACGGCCTCGGGCATGGGCACGATCGTGAAGCGGCCGATCAGCGGGGGGCTGAGCGCCTCGATTACCGACAACCCGTCGAAGACCTACGACGGCAACACGATCGCCACGATTGCTGCCAGCGATTTCACGTTCAGCGGTTTCATCGGCACGGACAGCGCGACGGTCTCGCATACCATCACCGGCCAGTACGCAACGAAAAACGCCGGGTCGCAGGCGGTGACAGCCTCGCTCGCGCAGTCGGATCTCACGGCCGGAGCCGGCACGAATCTGAACAATTACTCGTTTCCCGTGACTGCCTACGGCACCGGCACGATTTTGCCGGCCGTGTTGACCGTCACGATCATCGGCAATCCGACCAAGGTGTACAACGGCGACGCGATCGCGCGCGTGCGCGACACCAACTTTCTGATCACCGGTTTCGTGAGCGGCGAGGGCGCAAGCATCACGCCCACCGCGCAGTTCACGTACGACCAGGCGAATGCGGGCAGCCGGACCGTAAGCGGGTCGCTCGTGCCGGGCAACTACACGGCGAACAGCGGCACACTGCTCTCCAACTACCAGTTGCCCACCACGGCCTCGGGTCCGGGCACGATCACGCAAGCGCCGCTCTATATTCTGAACGCCTACGCGACCAACAAGGTCTACGACACGACGACCGCCGACACGCTCAACGTGAGCAGCGCCTCGCTCTCGGGCGTGGTGCCTTCCGATGCCGGCAACGTGACGCTCAACACGTCCACCACGGGCACATTCGCGCAGTCCAACGTCGGCAACAACATTGCTGTGACGGCAAGCGGCTTCAGCATCTCGGGCAGCGCGGCAGCCAACTACTCGCTGCAACCGCTCACGGGGCTGACCGCGAACATCACGCCCGCGCAACTGATCGTGAACGGCGCCGTGGCGAACAACAAGGTGTACGACAGCACGACCGCGGCCACGATCAACAGCAGCAACGCGACGCTTTCCGGTGTGCTCGGCAACGACAATGTCTCGCTCGCGTCGGGCGGTGCGGGCGGCCAGTTCTCGACGGCGAACGCGGGCACGAACCTGGCGGTCACCGCGAGCGGCTTCACGCTGAGCGGCGCACAGGCGGG
Source organism: Paraburkholderia sp. JHI869 (assembly GCF_038900775.1). Classification (NCBI taxonomy): domain Bacteria; kingdom Pseudomonadati; phylum Pseudomonadota; class Betaproteobacteria; order Burkholderiales; family Burkholderiaceae; genus Paraburkholderia; species Paraburkholderia sp. JHI869. The sequence continues at coordinate 65,470 of NZ_JAYMSC010000030.1, read as the reverse complement.
CAACTACACGGTGCAGCAGCCTCAGAACCTGTATGCCGACATCACGCCGGCGCCGCTCACGGTCACCATCACGGGCAACCCCGTCAAGCAGTACGACGGCACGAAGTCGGTGACGCTCGGCGCTTCGGACTTCACGATCACGGGTTTCGTGGGGAACCAGAGCGCCACGGTCACGCAGACCGCATCGAGCGGCTATCTCTCGCCGAACGTCGGCACCAACGTCGGCTTGAGCGCGACGCTCGAACCCTCTGACTACTCGGCGGCGTTCGGGACGAACCTGTCGAACTACAATCTGCCGACTCAGGCCGCCGGCACGCTCGGCCAGATCACGGCGAAGGTCATCAACCTCACCGGCACGCGCGTGTACGACGCCACGACCAACGCCGATGCGAGCCTGTTCTCCAGCGCTGGCGTGGTGAACGGCGTGAATGGCGAGACGCTGAGCCTGAGCGGCACTGGCACGCTGACCAGCAAGAACGTGGGCAGGCAGGTGCCGTTCTCGAATCTCGGCACCCTTGCGCTGGGCAACGGTTCCAATGGCGGGCTCGCGAGCAACTACACGCTACTGGGCGGCACGGACTGGGTGACCATCACGCCTGCGCAACTGACCGTGCTCAACACGATCGCGCTCGACAAGGTCTACGACGGCACGACCGCGGCGACCTTGCAGAATGCGCTGCTGAGCGGCGTGATCGGCAGCGACAGCGTGGCGCTCGGCAACGATGCAACGGGCAACTTCAACAACAAGAACGTGGGCACCAACAAGCCTGTGTCCACGAGCATGACGATCGCGGGCACGGACGCGGGCAATTACACGCTGGTTCAGCCGACGGGCATTACTGCGAATATCACGCCGCTGGCCGCAACGATCGCGGCAAGCGGCATCGACAAGCAGTACGACGGCACCACGGCCGCCAACGTCAATCTCAGCAGCGCGGCGGTGGTGGCGGGCGACCAGGTGAGCTTCAGCGATACGGCGGCCAACTTCTCGCAGTCGGACGTGGGCAACAATCTCGCGGTGCACGTGAGCGGCATTTCGGCGAGCGGCGCCGATGCGGCCAACTACACGTTCGCCAACACGACGGCGGACACCACGGCCAATATCACGCCGCGCGTGCTGAACCTGCAGGGCGCCCGCGTGTACGACACCACGACCAATGCGTCCGCGACGCTGTTCGGCACCAACGGCGTGCTGCAAGGGCAGAACGGCGAGACGCTCACGCTCAGCGGAACCGGGCAACTGGTGGACAAGAACGTGGGCAACCAGAAGCCGTTCGCGCCGAATGGCCTGAGCGGCTACACGCTCACCGGCGACGGCGCGGCGAAGGCGAGCAACTATACGCTGACGGGTGGCGCCGACTGGGTCACCGTCACGCCCGCGCAACTGTTCGTGACCGGCACGGCGGCCCAGAACAAGGTGTACGACGGCAATACCAATGCGGTGTTGGTGGGCGCCACGCTCAACGGCGTGCTGGGCAGCGACAGCGTGGCGCTCGGCAACGACACGCAAGGCCAGTTCAACGACAAGAACGTGGGCACCAACAAGCCGGTGAGCACGAGCATGACGATTTCGGGCGCGGATGCGGGCAATTACGACCTCACCCAGCCCACCGGCCTTGTCGCGAACATCACGCCGCTCGGCGTGACGGTGGTCGCGTCGGCCAGCAACAAGGTCTACGACGCCAGCACGACGGCGACCGTCCAGCTCAGCAGCCCTGGCGTCGTGGCGGGCGACCAGGTGGTCTTCAGCGACCAGTCCGCCACGTTCGATACAAAGGATGTCGGCACGGGCAAGACGGTCACGGTTTCCGGCATCAACGAAACCGGCGCGGACGCGAGCAACTACACGTTCACGAATACGACCGCGACGACCACGGCCAACATCACGCCGTTCGTGCTGAGCCTGCAGGGCACGCGCGTGTACGACGCCACGACGAATGCGAACGCGAGCCTGTTCGGCAATAACGGGACGCTGACCGGCGCAGGCGGCGAAACGCTCACGCTTTCCGGCACCGGTACGCTTGCGAGCAAAAACGTGAACTCGCAGCAGGCATTTGCTGCAAACGGTCTGGCGGGCTACACGCTCACCGGCAACGGCGCGGCGCTCGCCAGCAACTACACATTCGACGGCGGCACCGACTGGGTCAACATCACACCGGCTACGCTCACGGTAACCGGCGCCACGGTGAACACGAAAATCTACGACGCCACCACGGCCGCCACGCTCAGCGGCGCGGCGCTTTCCGGTGTGCTCGGCAGCGACAGCGTCGCGCTCGGCAACGACACCACGGGCACGTTCGCGGACAAGAACGTCGGCAGCGGCAAGTCGGTGACGGCGTCGACCATGACCATCAGCGGCACCGATGCAGGCAATTACGTGCTCACGCAGCCCACGGGCCTCACGGGCACGATTACCGCTCGCCCGATCGTCGTGGACGCCACCGCGCAGAACAAGACCTACGACGGCTCGCCGGCCGCCACGGCCACGGTGGCCACGAACGGCGTGCTGGCAGGCGACACAGTGAATTTCGGTTTCGCCGGCGCGAACTTCGCCACGCCGAACGCGGGCAACGGCATTCCCGTGACGGTGAACGGCATCGCCGCGAGCGGCACGGATGCCGGCAATTACGTGTACAACACCACCGCGACGACCACGGCGAACATCCTGCCCGTCGTGCTGAACCTCACCGGCTCACGTGCGTACGACGGCACGACGGGCGCCGCGGCGAGCCTGTTCGGCAACAGCGGCGTGCTGACGGGCGTGAACGGCGAGACGCTCACGCTTTCGGGCACCGGGACGCTCTCCACAAAGAACGCGGGCTCGCAGGTGCCGTTCGCCACCAACGGTCTTGGGGGCTTCACGCTCGCCGGCAACAATGGCGCGCTGCCCAGCAACTACACATTCACGGGCGGTACCGACTGGGTGACCATCAACCCGCTTGCGGTCACGGTCAGCGCGACGGCCCAGAGCCGCTATTACAACGGCACGACCGCGGCCACGGCGACGATCACACCGAGCGGCGTGCTCGCGGGCGACAACGTGAATTTCGGTTTCGGCAGCGCGACCTTCGCTACGCCTAACGCGGGCAACGGCATTGCCGTCACCGTGAACGGCATTACAGCGAGCGGCGCAGACGCAGGCAACTACGCGTTCAACACCACCGCGACGAGCGCCGCCGACATCTGGCCTTACGTGCTGACGTTGCAGGGCGCGCGCGTGTACGACGGCACCACGGGCGCGGCGGCGAGCCTGTTCGGCAACAACGGAGTGCTCACGGGCGTGAATGGCGAAACGCTCACGCTTTCCGGCGCCGGCACGCTCGCGAGCAAGAACGTGAACGCGAAGCAGCCCTTCGACACGAACGGCATCGCGGGCTTTACGCTCGCAGGAAACGGCGGCGCGCTTGCCAGCAACTACACGCTCGGGACGGGCGTTGGCGACTGGGTCAGCATCACGCCGAAGCCGCTGACGATCACGGCCACGGGCGAAATCAAGGTCTACGACGGCACGACGGCTGCGCAACTCAGCAGCTTCACCGTGAACGGCCTCGTAGCGGGTGACAACGCGTCGGTTGGCTACAACTCGGCGGACTTCGCCACGGCCAACGTCGGCCAGAACATTCCTGTCACGGTTGGCCTCTACGGCAATGGCACGGACATCGGCAACTACTCGTTTGGCAGCCGGGTCGTGACGACGAGCGCGAACATCACCCCGCGCGCGTTGACGATCACGGCGAACGTAGGCAACAAGTTCTACGACGGCACCACCACGGCGACGCTCACCGGGCTGAGCGTCGCCGGCCTCGTGGCGGGCGACACCTCCGACTTCACGGCGAGCGGCGCGAACTTCTTGACGGCGAACGCGGGCAACAACATTCTCGTCACCGTGTCGGGCATTACGGGCGTGGGCAGCGCGCTTGGGAACTACACGTACAACACCACGGCCATCACCACGGCAGACATCTTCCCGTACATCGTGAACCTCACGGGCAGCCGCGTGTACGACGGCACGAACCAGGCCGGCGCCAACCTCTTCGGCAACGGCGGCCAGCTCACGGGTGTGGCCGGGCAGACGCTGACGCTTTCCGGCTCGGGCACGCTCGCCAGCCGCAACGCCGGGTCGCAGCAACCGTTCGCGCTGGGCGGACTCCAGGGCTACACGCTGAGCGGCAATGGCTCGGCGCTTGCGAGCAATTACACGCTGCTGGGCGGTATCGACTGGGTCACCATCACGCCGCTTGCCGTCACCGTGAGCGCGACGGGGACCGGCAAGGTGTACGACGGCACGCGCACGGCTTCGGTCGGCCTCGCGAGCAGCGGCATTCTGAGCGGCGACAGCGTGAGCTTCAGCGCGCAGTCGGCCAGCTTCGTCTCGCCGAATGCCGGTAACGGCGTGCCGATTCTGGTGACGGGCATTGCCGGCAGCGGCGCGGACGCCGGCAACTACACGTACAACACGGTGGCGACCACAGCCGCCAACATCACGCCGGTCGTGCTCGATCTCACGGGTAGCCGCGTGTACGACGCAACCAGCGGTGCGGCGGCGAATGTTTTCGGCACGAATGGCGTGCTCCAGGGCGTGAATGGCGAGACGCTCACGCTTTCGGGCAGCGGCACGCTGGCTTCGAAGAATGTCGGCAACCAGATCGCCTTCGCGTCCGGTGGGCTCGGCGGCTATACGCTGACCGGCAACGGCGCGGCGCTTGCCGGCAACTACACGCTGGCGGGCGGCGTGGACTGGGTGACGGTCACGCCCGCGCCGCTCACGGTGGTGGGCACGCTCACGAGCAACCGGACCTATGACGGCACCGTGTTCGATGCGCTCTCGGGCGCAACGCTTTCCGGCGTGCTCGGCCACGACAGCGTGACACTCGGCAACGGCAACGTGGGCTACTTCAACAGCCCTGCGGTCGGTTTCAACAAGCCTGTGAGCACGGCGATGACGGCCAGCGGCGCCGACTCGGGCAACTATGTGCTCGTGCAGCCATCCGGCCTCACCGCGGACATCGTCGCGCCCGTGGCTCCCGTGCCTTCGGGCACGCTGGCGAGCGTCCAGGCGCCGCTCGGACCGGACGACACGACGACACCGTATGGCACCGCTTCGGATTCCGCGCAGGGCACTTATGCGGGCAATCAGAAGCAGGAGAATCATCCCAACGAGCGCAACGTGGCGCGCGGGGACTTCCACCCGGGACTCGCGCTCACGGTGCTAAACGGAGGGGTCCGGCTGCCAGCGAACTGAGTGTGAACCACGGCCTCCGTGTGGAGGAGAACAATAACGCCCGCGCGGCAGCGCGGGCACGATACCTTCATGCCATGATCGAGATTCGCTCGGAAAGCCTGCGCAAAACACGAATCTGTCTCGCCGTCGCGCTCGCTGCGACGGCTCTTGCCGCCCATGCACAGGTGCGCGTGCCGACGCCGCCCAACAGCGGCCAGTTGCTCCAGCAGGTGCCGCAGCCTTCCACGCAGCCGCCGCCCTCGAACCTCGACCTCACGATCCAGCAGCCGAAGAACGCACCGGCGGACGACACGAAAACGTTCCCCGTGCGCACGATCGAGATCACGGGCAACACGCAGTTGCCCACCGACTTGCTGCACGCGGTCGTCGCGCCGAGCGAGGGCAAGAACCTCACGCTGAGCGACCTGAACGCGCTTGCCGACAAGATCAGCGACGTGTATCACGAGCGCGGCTTCCCTCTCGCCACGGCCTACGTGCCTGCGCAGACGATCGAGAACGGCATCGTGCGTATCGACGTGGCGGAGGCGCGTTACGGCGCGGTCTCGCTCAATAATCAGAGCGCTGTGTCGGACCGCGTGCTGAACAATACGCTCGCGGCGTTGCAGTCGGGGCAGCCGGTCAGCGAATTCCAGCTCGAGCGCACGCTGCTGCTCATGCAGGACATTCCGGGTGCGGAGGTGAGTTCGACGCTGCGGCCAGGGCAACAGGTTGGCACGTCCGATCTGCTCGTCGATGTGACGCCCCAGCAGCGCGTGACCGGCGACGCCGGCGTGGACAACTTCGGCGACCCGTATAGCGGGCGCGTTCGCGGCAGCGGCAGCCTGAACATCAACGGTCTGTTCAATCAGGGCGATCTGCTCGATTTCAGCGCGTTGACGTCGGGTAACGGCATGACTTACGGGCGCATGGATTATCGCTATCTGCTCAACGGGCAGGGCACGACGCTCGGGGCCACGGTGTCGGGGCTCGACTATCATCTCGGCAACGACCTCTCCGAACTGCAGTCGCACGGTTCTGCGTTCGTGGGCGGCGTGGTGCTCGCCCAGCCGATCATCCGCAATACGCGAGGCAATCTTTTCGGCCAGATCGAGTATGACTTCCGCAGGCTCAACGACAACATCGATATCATCGGACTCCAGAACGATCGTCACACGAATAGCTTCACCACCACGCTGGCGGGAGACCAGCTCGATGCGGGCGGCGTGACCAATGCGCGCCTCGCCATGACCTATGGCGTGCTCGCGGCGAACAACTGGCAGACCGACATCATCGACCAGCTCGGCGCCGATACCGCCGGCCATTACGTCAAGCTCTCACTGTCGCTATCGCGCCTGCAGCAGTTCACGCGCAGCGACGCGCTTTACTTCGGATTCTCGGGGCAGACGTCGAGCAAGAACCTCGACACCTCCGAGCAGTTCTACCTTGGCGGCCCCGATAGCGTGCGCGGCTATGACGTCGGCGTGCTGTCCGGCTCGCGTGGCTATCTGGCGACGATCGAGTATCGGCACGATTCGACTTTCCAGAATATTCCGGGCCTCTGGCAGTTTTCCGTTTTCGTCGATACCGGCTGGATTCAACAGTACAAGAACACCTTCGTGCCCGGACCCAATACCGGCCAGTTGAGCAGCGCCGGCTTCGGCGTGCAGTGGAACGGCCCGTACAAGCTGCTGCTCAGCGCCAGTGTTGCGTTCCCATTCGGCCGCACGCCGGAAATACTCAGCGCCAACGCCAACACGTCGGTGCACTGCTGGGTGCAGTTGCGCAAGGCGTTCTAGCGGCACGCAATGCGCGACCCGTATTGCCCCTTTGGGCAAGCGGATTTCCCCAACTCCCTATGGTCGCGGTTCTACGTTTGTGCGAAATATTTCGTTGAAGGTCTCGAACAACCAGCGCGGGCGCCGTGCGCCCGCAGTTACCCCGAATTACCGGAGGTAGTCATGTCCCAATCGGACGACGCGGCAAAGGCAGGCGGGCGCAGGGCATTCCTCAAGAACGTAGCGGTCACCGGTGTGGCGACCAGCCTTTCCGGCGTGGTCGGCGAAACCCTGGCGCAGGCCGCCACCGCAGCAACGGCCACGGGCCCGGCAGCCAAGCCGGCGACCCCTGCGACGATTGCGGTGAACAAGCAGTACGCCGAATTCCTTTCGTTCGAGGATGCACAGGACTTCGAAGACGCCAAGCGCGGGCTCGTTGCTACGCTCCCCGAACCGGTCGTCATCAAGGGCCCCGAGGGGAATGTCGCGTGGGACCTGCAGCAGTTCGCCTTCGTGAGCGGCGGCCCGGAGAACAACTCGCCGTCCACAGTGAACCCGAGCCTCTGGCGCAACGCCAAGCTCAACATGAACCACGGCCTCTTCAAGGTGGTCGACGGGATCTGGCAGGTACGCGGCTACGATCTTTCCGTCATGAGCATCATTCGCGGCGACAAGGGGTATATCGTCGTCGATCCGTTCATCACGACCGATGTGGCGTCGGTGGTCTGGAAGCAACTCGTCATTCCGCATCTGGGCGACCACCCCATTACGCACGTGATCTATACGCACAGCCACGTCGATCACTACGGCGGCGTACGCGGGCTCGTGAGCGACGACGACCTGAAGTCCGGCAAGGTGCAGATCGTGGCGCCGACAGGTTTCACCGAAGCGGCCGTGGGCGAGAACATCATCGCCGGTAACGCCATGGGGCGCCGCGCGAGCTATATGTATGGCTCGCTGCTGCCGCGCAGCGCAACGGGCATTGTCGACGGCGGGCTCGGCAAGACGACTTCGGTCGGCACCATCACGCTCGCTGTGCCCACCCAGTTCGCCGAAAAGACCGGCCAGAAGCTCACGCTCGACGGCGTGGAACTCGTGGTGCTGATGGCGCCGGAGTCGGAGGCGCCCGCCGAGTTCATGTTCTATCTGCCGAAGTTCAAGGCGTTCTGCGCGGCGGAAGACGCGACCCACACGCTCCACAATCTGTACACGCTGCGCGGCGCCAAGGTTCGCGACGCGTTGCTCTGGTCCAAGTATCTGCAATCGTCGCTCGACATGTTCGGCGACGACATGCAGGTGGTGTTCGCGTCCCACTACTGGCCGACGTGGGGCAACGATCGCGTCGTCGCATTCCTGCGCGCGCAACGCGACATGTACCGTTACATGCACGATCAGGTGCTGCGTATGGCCAACAAGGGCATGACGCCGCTGGAAATCGGCGAGGCCATACGCTTGCCCGATAGTCTCGCGAAACACTGGTTCTGCCGCGGCTACTATGGCACGGTCTACCACGACGCCGTTGCGCAGTACAACCTGCGTCTCGGGTTCTTCGACGGCGTGCCCGCGAACCTGCACCGCTTGCCGCCGACCGAGGCGGGCAAGCGCTATGTCGAGTTCATGGGCGGCTCGGCCGCTGTACTGAGCAAGGCGCATGGGTATTACAGCAAGGGCGATTACCGCTGGGTCGCTGAAGTCGTCAATCACGTCGTGTTCGCGGAGCCGCAGAACACGGCCGCGAAGCAGCTCCTCGCCGATACCTATGAGCAACTGGGCTATCAGTCGGAGTCGGCCTCATGGCGCAACTTCTATCTGACCGGTGCACAGGAACTGCGCGGCGGCATCAAGCAGCTTCCCGCGCCGCAGCCGCAGAGCCCGGACACCATCCAGGCCATGCCGCTCGACATGTTCCTCGACTATCTCGGCATTCGGCTCAACGGCGACCGCGCCAACGGGAAGACGGCTTCGTTCAATCTCGTGTTGACCGACACCAAAGAGAACTACGTGCTCGGGGTGGAGAATAGCGCGCTGCACTACACGAAGGACAAATCTTCGAAGTCGGCTGACGCCACGGTCACGATGACGCGCGCAGACCTCAACGACATCATGATGGGCAAGACCAACATGCAGAAGCTCGTGATGGCCGGCAACGCGAAAATCGACGGCAACAGCCAGAAACTGGGCGAGTTCGTTTCCTGGCTCGATACGTTCGACTTCTGGTTCAACATCGTCACGCCCTGAGGTGCCCACATGTGCGCAATCTGCAATTTCAAGCTCGATTTTGGCGTGGGCCACCCGTCGGCCCTGACCGTTGCTGTCGCGGCGCGTAGCGCGATCGATGCCGGACTGATCGAGCCGATCGATACCACCGGCGGCGCGCTCGCGGCGGCCCGCATGCGTATCTCCTCGATCGAAGCGCTCAACCTGCTGCAGGCTCGCATCGAAGAGGCTCACGGCGAAGAGGCGTTGCTGGCGCTGCCGGACTTCTACGTTCTGCTTATTGAAAACGATACGTGGGGATTCTTTCACGCGACGACCGAAGGCTTCGACCCGGACATCGTTCCCGAGATGCCGGACGTCACGGCAACCACGGACGAGCGGCGCAGCAATATCGTTATCACTTCGGAGGCGGCGTTGCGCGGCTGGCTGGAAGGGCGTTTCGACCTCGAGCGGGCGTTCGGCGACTCGCTCGCGATGATCGACGCGCCTCAGGCTCATGCCGAAGCGCTGAAGCAGATGCTGGCCAGGGCGGAATTGACGGCCACGGTGAATGCCTGATCGACGTGAACGAAACGAGCCGCACATTAGCGGCTCGCTTCGTTAAGCGGTACAGCGGTACGACAGCCCCCTTAGTCCAGTACCAGCGAGCCAAGCGCAAACGCGCCCAGCGCGGCAACGGCAATGCCGACCCAGTAAGCGAGATTCCACTGCGGCAGGAGACCTTCGCGCCGCAGCGCGTTTACGCGCCGCTTGTGCTGCACGACCGCCACGAGCAGGGCCACGGTGCCGATCACGACCATCGCGGTGCCCACTGTGCGCGGCGACCACGTCGCACCGAAGCGTCCAACAATGGGCGTGCCGCGCTGGCCCGCAACGTACTCGAAGAATTTCGCCAGCGTGAAGCCGAAGCTGATCATCGAGAGCGCGGTGCGCAGCCATGCCATCAGCGTGCGTTCGGCGGCGAGGAAGGTGCGCTCGACCGCGAGCGAAGTGCGTGCGCGAGTCTGCAGCGTGCCCTCATCGGGCTTCAGGGGCGCTGAGGGGTCTGTGTCCGGAACGATGTCGGTGTCCTGGTCGCGAGGGTTGGGCATGGCGTAACCTTCATAGCGTGCCGGAGGAGAGGGAAACACGTCTGCGTTGCCATTTCACGTAGGGAATGGCCAGCAACGTGCAAAGCACCAGATAGAGCGCCAGGGTGGGCGCGAACTGCTCCCCGGGATAGTTGGCTGCTGAAATGGCGAGTGCGATGGCCGGATGCCGCGAGGCGGTGGATAGCGCAAGCACGGACGCGTGCTCGGGTTCCGGGCCGCCCAGCAAGTGTCCCACCAGGAGGCCGGCGAGCACGAAGGCGACGATGGCCACCACCGTCCAGTGGCCGGTCGCCGAAAAGATCCCGCGCCAGGTGCCGGCCAGCAGCACGAGTATGCTCGCGAACAGCAGCACGGTGGCCAGGCGGCGCACCGGTGTGAGCAGCAGTCGCGTGGCCTGCGGCATCAGCTTCGAGACCAGCATGCCCGCCGCGAGCGGGACGATGATCATGGTCAGCACGGTCTTCATGATCGAGAGCGGCCCGACCGCCAGAGGCTGCGCGAAGAGCCAGTTGAAGAGGGCTACCGAAAGCGGCATCGTGACGATCGACACGAGCGCGAGCACCACGAGCAGACCCAGACCGTAGGGCGCGACGCCACCCGCTTTCTTGTGCTTCTTCGGCAGCAGCGGCGGCACCGGCGAGATGGCGAGCGCGGTGAGCACGACGGCCGTGGGTTGCGGCAACGCCAGGTAGTACACGCAGCCGACCACGAGGAGCGGCATGATCACCAGCATGGCGATGAGCGAGCGCAGAAGCAGCCCGGGCCGTTGCGCGATATAGAGCAGGTCGTCCCGTGTTGCCTGCAGGCCGTAGGTGAACACCGTCGCCGCGATGGCGCACTTGAGCGCGAGCAGAATCAGGTCCTTCGCGTCCATGGATATCCTGGCGAGTCGTGGTGGTGCCTGGGTATTACCTGGGAGTACGTGGCAATCACGGGACTTCGAGTGGCCCCCGGGGTGCGTCCGGTTGAACGCCGCCCGAGGGCCGTACTATTGCGCCGCAGTGGGGCGCCCCATCGAGCGCCTAGCGATGGCCGCCGCCGGCCGCGTCCATCATCTTCTCGATCACCTGGTCAACGCCGAAGCTGGCCGCCTTCTGGCGCGGCGGGAATTCCTTGAAGGTTTGAAGGAATTCGGCCACGCCGGCCTGCGCGGGCACGAGAATGAAGACGTGATCGAGCAGCCAGTCGTAGTAGGTGTTGGACGTAATGTCGGCGCGCTCGTACGGGTCCGTGCGCAAGTTGAATATCTTCGGCACGCGCAGGGTAACTAGCGGCTCGGCCCATATCCTCAATGTGCCGGTTGTGCGCTGCTCCATGAAGACGACCTTCCAGTTGTCGAAGCGCAGACACGCGAGGTCGCCGTCGTCGGTGAAATAGAAGAAGCCCTTGCGCTCGGGTTTCTTTGCCTTGCCCGTGAAGTAGGGCAAGAGGCTGAAGCCATCGAGATGGACCTTGAACTCCTTGCCGTTGGCCTTGAAGCCCTTCTTCAGTTCTTCCTTGACGTCGGGGTTGCCCGCCGCCTCCACGATGGTGGGCAGCCAGTCGAGGTGGCTCACGATCTCGTTGCACACCGTGCCCGGTTCGATGACCCCAGGCCAGCGCACGAGGCAGGGCACGCGGTACGCGCCTTCCCAGTTGGAGTTCTTCTCGTTGCGGAACGGCGTCATGCCGGCGTCGGGCCACGAGTTCATGTGCGGACCGTTGTCGGTGCTGTACATGACCATCGTGTCGTCCGCAATGCCCAATTCGTCGAGCAGTGCGAGCATCTCGCCGATATGCTTGTCGTGCTCGACCATGCAGTCGTGATATTCGGACTGCCAACGACCTGCCTGGCCACGAATGCGGTCCTCGATATGCGTGCGGAAATGCATGTGCGAGGTGTTGAACCAGAGGAAGAACGGCTTGTCTTCCTTGTGCGCCTTCTGGATGAACTCCTTCGCGGCCGCGAGAAACTCGGTGTCGATGGTCTCCATCCGCTTTTTGGTCAGCGGCCCGGTATTGTCGATCTTCTGACCGCCCTTGCCGTCGGACCAGCAGTGCATCACGCCGCGCGGGCCGTACTTCTTGCGGAAGTCGGGAAATTCCTGCGCGTCTGGATAGTCGGGCAATTCCGGTTCTTCTTCGGCATTGAGGTGATAGAGGTTGCCGAAGAATTCGTCGAAGCCGTGCATCGTCGGCAGGTGCTCGTCGCGGTCGCCGAAGTGGTTCTTGCCGAACTGTCCGGTGCTATAGCCCAGATCCTTGAGCAGTTCGGGAATATTCGGATCCTCGGCGCGCATGCCGAGCGGCGCGCCGGGCAGGCCGACCTTGGTCAGGCCCGTGCGCAGCCCGCACTGTCCCGTGATGAACGACGCACGGCCAGCTGTGCAGCTCTGTTCGCCGTAGTAGTCGGTGAACACTGCGCCGGCTTCGCCAATGCTGTCGATGTTGGGTGTGCGATAGCCCATCAGCCCCTTCGTGAAGATGCTGAGATTGGACTGACCGATGTCGTCGCCCCAAAGGATCAGGAAGTTGGGTTTCTTCTTGCCCGCCATGGAACACTCCTTTGCGCTGAATTTGCATAGCGCTACCGTTGACGGTAGCGGGGGGAGCCCGTCGTCGACGGGTTTGCGTGAGGTCACTTCTCCTGCCGGACTCAACCGGAAGCGATATCGCGGACTACGCAACGAAAGCCCACATGGCAGGTGGACGTATCGACAGGCTGCGCCATTCTGGCGGCAGGCCTGTAACGCCTGCAGTAGTTCGGTGCGCACAGGAACGAGCCGCCCTTCATCACCTTGCGCGGTATCTTGACCTGCGGCGTGCGCGGGTCGACGCTGGCTTCGACGGACCCGCCGCGCGGATTGTCGAGCGTGCAGCACGCCTTCACGATCTTGCCGTGGTCCTGGTACCAGTCGCTCGTCCACTCCCAGACGTTGCCTGCCATTTCGTAGAGTCCGTATCCGTTGGGCGCAAACGAGCCGACCGGCGCGGTCCATTCGTAGCCGTCCTCGAGCAGGTTCTGCCACGGAAATTCGCCCTGCCACGTGTTGGCCATCTGCTTGCCTTGCGGAGCGAACTCGTCGCCCCACACGAACTCCGCGCCGTCCAGGCCGCCGCGCGCGGCGAATTCCCATTCGGCTTCGGTGGGCAGCGCCTTGCCCGCCCAGCGTGCATACGCCTCGGCGTCTTCGTAGCTGACGTGCACCACGGGATGGTCCCAGAGCCCTTCGAGCGAACTGGCCGGCCCGCGCGGATGCCGCCAGTTCGCGCCGCGCGTATAGACCCACCAGTTGTAGTGATTGCGCAGATCCACGCGATGAGGCGGCTTGGCGAACATCACCGAGGAGGGTTCCAGCAGCTCGGGCAGCGCACCCGGATAGTCCTCGGGATTCGCAGGACGTTCGGCGGACGTGACGTAACCGGCGGCGTCGACGAAGCGCTTGAACTCAGCGTTCGTCACCGTGTGGCTGTCCATCCAGAAGCCGGCAACGCGCACCTTGTGCGCGGGCGCTTCCTCGGGATAGTGATGATTCGAGCCCATGACGAAGGTGCCGCCAACAATGCGGACCATGCCAGGCGGCCCTGCCGGCGAGGCAGCATCACACGTGTCGTTGAGCGCTTCAGGTGCGGGATGGACCATGATCGTGGCAGGGCGTTGGACTGTGTCGGCGGAAATAGCGGGCCACAGCGGCACGGGCGCATTGCGTGTCCGTTCGTTCGCCGCGCGCCCCGCAAACAACGTAGCGATGGTCAGTATCGGAGCGGTACAGCGGTTGCGCTATCGGTACAAGGGGCAACGATGTTGCCCTCAAGGGCAATCAGGGGCCTGTACACGCGATGCAGCCGGCGAAAAACATCGACGTGGCTCGATGTATGCAAACGCGACTGCAGTAGCGCGCTATCCAGCGGGTGAGGGCTGTGCTTCACTCCGGCGCTTGCAGGCTCCAGGTACCGTCACTGGCCCTGCAGTATTTAGGGCGCAAGGTGACCGACCGGCTTGCGGCATGCACGGCGACAACGACGTATCTGCAGGTCCTCTGATGCTTGATCGACGTGCCTTCCGGCGTGAGCGTCGCGTTGACCGTGGCCTGTCCGTCCGGGCCGCTCTTGGTCCACTGGCTCGCTTCTCCGTCGTCTCTCGTGTTCAGCACGGCCCGCACCGTGCTGTCCAGCGCTTCGATGTCGTGCGGATCGAGGCCCTCGATCCGCACATCGCGCATGAAGCCAGTGTCCGCCGACCAGGCCGGCAACGCGATGCAAACCGGCAGCAGGGCGCCGAACGCGGCAATGCGAAGTCCGCGTTCGATGCGTTCGATGCGTTCGGCGAGGCGGTGGTAGGACATGGCCGTTCCCGTAACCCGAAAAGCGCCGTAGCGGCGAAGTGGTCTTCCATTCACCGGGGCACATCACCCCTCTCTTATTGTTCCAGTGCTACGGGGGTGTTGCCATCGGGAGTTGGGGCAGTGGCACTGCCCCTTTGGGCAACGCGATTGCCCCGCGCCCCTATGGCATGGCGCTGCGGCCTGGATGAAACTCGCGGGTGGCGCTTTCGCGGCTTGTGCGCTTGCGCTTTCGGCGTGCGCCGCTGCATGCCGCGAACGTTGGCAACGCAACGACCGCACCGTCAGGGCAGGCGCCAATAGCCAGATCGATTTCGTGACCGCCAGGCCGCAGTTCATTTCGCTCGTCCGCATTCTGCGGCGGTACGGCAGTCGGTTCCTGTTGATGTGTTCAGGGGTGAGGACCACCATGTCTGCGAAGTCGGGACGCGACTTTCGGCATGCCGGCGATCGACGCGGGCGCATGCGCGCCACCCTGATCGCCGGGATTGCCATTGCCTTCAGCGGTGCTTGTCTTTTTCCGGCGGCGGCGCGTGCGCAGAGTACGCCGTCGTTGCCGACTTTCACCGGGCCCGATGTACAAAAGCGTGCCAACGGGGTGCTTGCGCTGCTGAGCTTTACCGTCACGCCGGACCTCTCCGCGAGTTCGCTCGGCATTCGCAATGGGGCCACCGGCGATCCCTCGCTCAGCATGACCCAGGTCGGCGGCGGCTTCACGATGAGCAAAAGCTTCCCGCTCTATCTGGAAGGCGCCATTGGCGGTTCTCGCTACGATCCCACCTTCGTCGTCTCGGATGGCCAGGAGCAGCGTGCGCTGCCCACGCGCTGGACGAACGTCGCGGCGACCGGCGGCATCGGCTGGGATTTTCCGCTCAACGAAAAGGGAGACCTGGTCATACGGCCGATCTTCAATTTTTCGCTAGGCGAAGTGTTCAGCGACGCTACGGCAGCCCAGTTTCTGATCAATCGCCGTACCGACAAGAACGTTGCCTTCATCGAAAACGGCTCGCTCAACGCCTATGGGCTTGGCGGGTCGCTGATGATCGGCTGGTATCCGCGCCAGGAGCCCTATGAGTTCGACCTCGAGTTGCGCTATACGAATATTTATCTGCAAAGCTTTGGCTCGTCGAGCGGTGTGCGCGGCACGGCCGATGCCCAGTCGACCAATCTCTATGCGCGCTGGCGTGCGCCGACCGGTTTGCTGGCGCTGAACCGGCCATTGCGCTACGTCCTCGAACTCTCGCACTCCACCTATCTCGGGAGCCAGGCGGACGTCCTCGGCTTCAATCAGCTCACATCGCTGGGCGTGGGCCTCGAAATCGACACGGGCGCGGTGACGAAACTCTTTTCGCGGCTGCGGATCGTGGCGCGCTACGCGTTCGGCAAGGACGTTACGGGCGCGTCGCTGGGGCTGGCGCTCAGCTTTTGATGTTTTCCGGGAACGGGTTGCCTGATGGAGAGCCAGCATGAGGAATCGTAGCGCTAGCGTGATCGTTGCGGTATGGATTGCCGCGTCGGGTTCGTCGGCGCTGGCTGCACAATCGGGTTCCGCCAATACGGCGGACACGCCGTGGCAGTTCGCTATCACACCGTATTTGTGGCTGCCGAGCGTGGGCGGCACCTTGCGGTTCACGCTTCCGGAGGGCGGCGCCGATGCATCGACCGGCCCATACGATTACCTGCAGCACCTGCGGTTAGCGCTCATGCTGCAAGGCGAAGCCAGAAAAGGCGATTGGAGTCTTTTCGCCGACTCGATTTATCTGAGCTTCGGGCGGCATGGCAGTGCATTCAACCAGTTCGATACTGCGGCGGCATCCGGCGAGGCGCAACACGACGTCGAAACGAGCCTGAAGGGCTGGCTGGTCCAGGTGGGTGGCGGGCGCACCGTGCTGCGCCAGTCGTGGGGTAACGCCGACGCCATCCTGGGTTTGCGATACCTCGGCATCAAGGCGACGCTGGACGCGTCGGCCTCGGCGAGCCTCGATAACGGCGCGTCGGCGACGCCGGACATTCATGCTTCGCAAACCCAGAACATCGTCGACGGTTTTGTGGGCGTGCGTGGGCGCGTGCTGCTGAGCGGCGATGGACATTGGTACGCGCCGTACTACCTGGACATCGGCGCCGGAACCTCCCGGTTCACGTGGCAGGCGCTGGCCGGGATTGGCTACGCGCTGAAGTGGGGAGACGTCAGCGTGACCTACCGGTATCTGGCCTTCTACGGCTCAGGCGACCAGCTCGTGCAAACGCTGCGCTTCAACGGTCCGAGCGCCAATCTGACGTTCCGGTTCTAGATGGGCTCAATGGCTGGTAGCGTCAATTCGACGGCATGGATTGCTGCACGCTGAGGAGGTTCTGCGGCACGACGCGGATCAGGCCGCCACGTGGGCTGTCGATATCGGCAATCAGCGAAAGCGAGAGCGAGACGGTAATGGGCAGCACGAACATCAGCACGCGCCGCCCGGCTTTGCCCCGCACGCCATAGCCCTGCATCAGGTTGCTGAAGAAGGCGATGGCGATCATGAGGGTCCAGGCGGAAACGGGAATACGGTTGAGCCAGGCGGCTTGTGTATACCCTTGCGTGTTGAGGACGTCGTTCATGCCGGCCACCGAGAGCGCCGTGATCGGCGTAGGCCGGGCTTCGGCGGCCTCGCGCACGGTCGCCCATAGCTGTCCTTGAACGTCTGAGGTCCTGGTGTTGAGGACGTCGAGTTCCTGCGCGTTGCGTGTCTTGTAGAAAGTAATGCGCAACTGGAGGTATTGAGCCAGCAGGGCTTTCGCCCTGGCCGCCTGCGGGGCGCCAAGCAGATCGGCACGCAAGTATTCGGTGCCGATGGCGTTGGCTTCTTCTTCCTCGTAATTCTTGCGCTGGTCGTAGCGGCTCACAGCCATCGAGAGCGTAAAGCCGATCAGGAGTGCGAGCAGCGTGAGCGTGGCACCCTGAACCACGTTGTAGTTGTCGCGCGCGTCGTCAGTAAGCGGAATGGCGCGCTGCATCAGGATGGCGCCGAGCGCGGCCGCAAGGGAAAGAAGGACGATCAGCGTAATGAAGAGATACGCGGGATGATGAATAAGCTGCGTCATTACGGCTCCCAGGAAGTGGGGCGTATCGCCGCTGGCGTTCATGCTCCTGCGAGATACGCACTCCAGATCGTGCTTCGGATCGATCCGCAAACGCGGCCCAAGGAGGCTGGGCGTTGCGGTCCCCGGCGATTACCCACAAAAAAACCCGCACAAGGCGGGCGCCAATTCGCCGCTCGGATCGCCTGTTACGGTTTGCGAACCGACGGCTTCATCTTATCGTGAACAATCGTGACAGAGCGTTGCCCCAAACCCTGAGTGATGTGTCCGCGCCGAAGTGGATCGCGTGAGCGGATCTTCATTGCGTGGTGCAGGGGGGAAAGACGAAGGTTTGCAATCCATTCTGAATATTTGTCTATTCATTCGCTTCAATTCAATTCGATAGCTTCGACCGGAATTTCGATGTAAATGCCCCGCAGTGGCGGACGGCCTCTTCGTTTGAATATGCGTATTGCCTGAAAGAACGGTAGTTATCATCCTTTCAGTACAGTCAGGAGACAAGCAGCTCACGAAATTGCTATAACGCAATCATACGTATTCGCAACTCAAGCCAATGCGGCAGGGAATCTCGGTGCCTGCTGCTCGAATACGGATCCATTTACGCTAAATGGAGTGTTATTGTGCATAACAATTCCGCCAGGACGATCCACGTTGTAGAAGACGATGTATCCATGCGCACGGCACTGAAAAGACTTTTGAGCAGTGCGGGTTATTCGGTCCGCGATTATGCTTCGGCCGGTGAATTCCTCGTGAGCGAACCCGGGGAATGGTCTGGCTGCCTGCTGGTCGATCTGGAACTGGGCGGCCCGAGCGGTCTGGATCTCCAGCAGGCATTGCGGCGCCAGCCGCGTGCGCTCCCGGTCGTGTTCATGAGCGCGTACAGCGACGTGCCCAGGACCGTGCAGGCGATGAAGGCCGGCGCCGTGGATTTTCTCGTCAAGCCGTTCGAACGCCAAACCTTGTTGAATGCGCTCGAAGCGGCGCTCGACATAGGTGCGGAAGAGCCGCATGCGCGCGCCTCGTGCGCCTCCGGGCTCAACCTAGGCGAGCGCGAGCGCACCGTCTTGCGGGGCATCGTCGCGGGGCGCCGCAACAAGCAGATCGCGGCCGATCTCGGCCTCTCCGAGCGGACCATCAAGAGTTGCCGCGCGGAACTCATGCGTAAATTCGGTGCGGATTCGCTCGCCGACCTGTTGCGGCGCGCAGATGGGTTGGCGGTGGCGGCGTAGCGTGTCGGCGTGCATGCGTCGCGTCGCAAGGCGCAGAACCACGATTATTGGCCAGCGAATGTCTGCGTCGAACCGTTATTCATTTATGCGCACCATTTACCGCCGTTCACCGTGCCTTTTAGTCTGGTTTAACTGCTGAAACAGGAAATATTCGCCGGGGTAAGGAAAAATTGCTTGTCATTTAGCGAAAACCGGACGGCGAATGCTTTGCTTTATCCGATATTTACCGAATAGAGGCACGCGTGCTCCGAAAATGTCCAGTATTTGGCTCGCCACATGATGGCGATCTGGTTTTCAATTTCAGGCCTGACCTGAAATGGAGAAAAACGCTTTGCCGCGCACTGTGCCTGGAAGGCTGCCGACGTATGTTTGCGGACATCGGATGAACGGCGCACTCGCCGCGCTACGCAGTGTGTTTGCGCTCGTGATGTATCGATCGGTATTTGCCACCCGACTCCTGCGCGCCTTGGCCCATTCGGCGGCGGCTTGCCTGCTCGGCGTGTCGAGCGCCGCGCTCGCGGCGGAACCGGCCCATGTGGTGATCTTCACAGGCACCGATCCCATACAGCCCGCCGCACTGGTGCAGATCAAGCAGATCAGGAACATGCTGGAAACGTCCGCGCCGCACGGTGCGGAAGTCTATCTCGAGGCACTCGACGGCTTTCGCTTCGGCGCCGAAGATCTCACGCCCGAGTTTCTTGCGTTGATGAAGAAGAAGTACGCGAATCAGCGTATCGATCTGTTGGTCGGGATCGGCAACCATGCCGCCGACTTTGCACTGCAATATCACGCGCAACTCTGGCCCGGCGCACCCGTCCTGCTCACGAGCGTTCCCGAAAGCTGGTTCACTCAGCACACCCTGCCAGCCGGTTTCGCTCACGTGCCGTTTCGCATCGATGTCTCGAAGACGTTGGCCATAGCCGAAGATCTGCAACCGGACGCCCATCACCTTGTGGTCATAGGCGGCGCGACCGATGTGGATTATTCGTTCATCGATCGCGTGGTCGCGGCGGCGAGGCATCCGGGCCGATGGACTTCGGTCGAAGTGTGGCGCGGGCTGCTTCCACACGAGATCGAGGAACGGCTTGCGCGCCTCGACAGCCAATCGGCTGTGGTTTATACGACCTTTTATCGAGACCGGGAAGGACATCGCTATTTTCCGAATCAGCTTCTGCCTCGCATCGTCGCGGCCACGGGCGCACCGATCTACGGGTGGTACTCGACCTATCTCGAAGGCGGTGTGACCGCTGGGGCCATGTACGACTTCGAGGAAAATGGGCGCCTGAGTGCGCAGGCGGCGCTCGCGATCCTGCACAACGGCGGGCGCACGGAGGGGCTTAAGTTCCCAGCGTTGTCCACACGCTGTACGGCGAACGTGACGCAACTGGAGCGCTTTGGTCTTTCGACCTCCGCACTGCCTGCCGATTGCGAACTGATCGATTTTCCGCGCTCGATCTTTCGCGAGTATCACGGCGTGGTGCTGAGCGCATTGGCGGTGCTGCTGTTGCAGACCATTACGATTGTCGCGCTGCTGGCACAGCGGCGCAGCCGGCGGCTTGCGGAAGCAGACGCCACCGCACGGCGTGGCGAACTCGCGCGCGCGGCGCGCTTCGCGACGGTGGGCGAGTTGAGCGCCTCGATCGCGCATGAAGTGGGGCAGCCGCTGGGCGCGATCCTGAGCAATGCCGACGCCGCGGAACTCCTCGTCAAGGCCTCGCGCGTCGACACAGTGGAGCTTGAAGAGATTCTCTCCGATGTGAAGCGCGACGCGCTGCGCGCCAACGACGTGGTGCAGCGTTTGCGCAGCTTGCTGCAGAAGCAGGGCGGCGCCTTCGGTCCGTTGCCGCTGGAGCGCACCCTGCAGTGCGCATTGACGCTGGTCGCGCCGGAAGCGAAGCGGCGTGCGATCAGTCTGGAGACAGATTTCGATGCCGGCGATGCCGAGATCATGGGCGATGCGGTCCAGCTCCAGCAAGTGGTGCTCAATCTGGCGATCAACGCGATGGACGCGATGCATGACACCGTTGCGCTCAACCGCGTGCTCACGCTCGCCACGAAGCGGCGGGCAGGTGGCGTTGAATTCACCATAGCCGACCACGGCTGTGGTTTCGGTGCCGTTTTGGCGCAGCGCCTGTTCGAGCCGTTCTATACGACCAAGCCGCATGGCATGGGGTTGGGCTTGTCCATCGTGCGCTCGATAGTCGAGGCGCACCACGGCAGCGTTGGCGTGGCGGCGCGTGAGGGCGGCGGTACGACATTCACGGTCTGGCTGCCCTGTGCCCGCGCCACTGGCGAGACGGCGCACGTTGCCGCGTCTCATGCGCAGCGGGCTGCGGGAGCGCTGGGCCGCGCCGAAGGCGCGACCCAGCAAACCTCGACCTGAGCCTGCCGCGCCCCGCAGCACGCGCATTTAAGGCAATCGCGCGCCAGCCGATGGTCCATGTGGCTGGCACGCTCTCAACCTCAGTACGGTGCATTCACGACGACGTATTGCGCACCCTGTGGCTGATACCACGTGCTCCCGCATTGCTGATAGACCATGCCACCGTAATTGACCGGCACGCAATTCGAGGGCACGGAGTGCACGATCGACCCGACGACGGCCGACGTTACGCCAACGGCAGCCGTCACCGCGGCCGCCGTTGCGACCGGATGGTAATCGTCGTCCCATCCGCCGTGCCGGTCGACGTTGGCGTTGACATTGACGTTGCGATTCACGTTGACGTTGTTCACGCTCGTGTTGCGCACGTTGCGTGTGCGTGCGTCGGCGCGCGCGCTGTTCACTTGCGCGCCGCCACCGTGCGGACCGCCGCCGCCGCCGCGCGGGCCACCGCCGGCATGTTCGCGGGCGGCGTGAGCGCCACCGCCACGGCCCGCTGCGTTCACGGGTAGCGGCGCCGCGATGGCAAGGCAGACGGCCAGAAGGGTCGGAATGAGTACCGTGCGATGCTGGTTGAATGCGGTTTTCATCGGCTTACCCCTTCTTCGCTGCGACAGGAACGAAATCGATCTTCTTCGCGTCCGCTGGCGGCTTGAACGTGAATATCGCGTCCTTGAAGTCGGGGCGAAGCGTCCAGTCGATGACCGAGACCGATTGCGGGCGGGCGTCGTCGTCGCGGCGTGTGATCACGATCTTGCGTGGCAGCGGGTGCTCTCCAGTCGTGATCCAGACTTGCCAGTCGATGTTCTTTTGCCGGAATGCGTAGTGGTCGCAGAGGTCATATCCCACGTAGTCCTGACCGGCGAACATTGCGGACTCGAACTGGCCGGTGGGCGCTTGTGGCGTCCCCCAGACGAACAGATCGGCGAGCGGGACTTCCACGCCATAGCGCTCACCCAGTTGATCGATCAGCGCATCGATGTTGCCGGTGAAGGCCGCCGTGGCGTAGTACTTTTGCGCGGGTGTAAAGAGCGTGACGTTCTTGCCGTCAAACACGATTTCGCGATTGCTGCGCGCACTCTTCATGACGGCGCGGATGCGGTTGGGCCGGTCGACGTCGAGAACGGCGGTTGCCGTGTGCTGCAACTTCTGGCCGTCTTCGAGCACACGCTCGCCGGTCAGTTGGGTGGTGACGGTAAAGCGCTTGAGCGACTGGAGCGTGGTCCCCATTTTATGCAGCGCCTCGACGGCGGCTGGGTCCACGGCAACGGCTTCGCTGCTAGCCGCCGGCGCGGACGCGGTTTGCGCGCCGACATGCGGCGCGATGAATGTAGCTGCCAGTATGGCAAGGCTTAATGCTCTTTGCTTCATCATGTTCTCCCGGCGCGCGAGTGAGCCGTCGCATAACGTCGAAGTGTCGCGGCGCGCCTCACGTGTTGCACGAAGGCATGGCGCGCACGCAGTGCGTAATGTAGTGGCCGGCGCAATGAAAGAAAAGCGTTCTGCCCAAAATTGCCCAAAAGGGCAGTGGCGTTGCCCGAAGTCCCTATGGTTGCGCTGCCCATTCTGGACAACGATGCATAAGTGACCTGCATTGCAAGGGGCACGTCAGCACTCGGTCAAAGACTACTTGGGTGGCGCATGGACGGAGAACCCCACCTGATCGTGATTCTCGAAGACGACAGTGGATTGCGCAGCGCCATCGAGCGTCTGTGCCGCCTGTCCGGATTCAAAACGCGATCGTTTCGTAGTGCGGAAGAATTTGGCGCTTCCGATTGTGCGTCCTCAGCGCGCTGCCTGATCGTGGATGTGCAGCTGCCGGGCGTATCGGGTCCCGCATTCTATGGAACATTGCAACTGCCGCGGCCGCCGGCCGTGTTCATCACGGCGTATGACGGGCCTGCTACGCGGCAGGCCGTCGATGGGTTTGGGGATCATGCGTTGCTCACCAAGCCGTTTTTGGGCGCGGCGCTGCTTGGCGCAGTGAACGAGGCGATGCAGCACGGAGGTTGAAGTGCGGTTTTCCATCAGTGATCATTGTTCTCCGACTCGAGAATGAACCCAACGCGTTGCATCGTGCATGTTCGGATCTGGCGCAACGGGTTGCGTCAACTGGCCATACACGCGTTATGCGCATGTTTCGCGCTCTCGGCCTGCGTCAGCCAGCCGTCGCCGCCTGCGCCGAGTCCAGCCACGCAGCCGCCGTCAGCCGGTGCTCTCGTGAGCGCTCCATTGCCGTCGTGGCGAGACGGTGCGGTGCGCAATGCGATCCTCAAGTTCGTGAACGACGTGACGCGCGATGGCTCGCCCAGCTATGTGCCACCGGAAGCCCGTATCGCGGTATTCGACAACGACGGGACGCTCTGGAGCGAACGGCCCATGCCGTTTCAGCTCATTTTCATGATCGATCAACTCAAGGCGGCCGCACCGCAGCACCCGGAGTGGAAGCGTAACCCGGCCTTCAAGGCGCTGATGGCGAACGACGCCGCGGCGCTCGCCAGAAACGAAACGGCCTTGCTGCAACTTCTGGAGGTCGCCAACAGCGGCATGACGACGGACCAGTACGACCAGTCGATACGCCAATGGCTCGCCAGCGCGCGTCATCCCGCACTCGACAGACCCTACACCTCGCTCGTGTATCAGCCGCAACTCGAACTGCTCGACTTCTTGCGCGCCAATGGTTTCCAGATCTGGATCGTCTCGGGCGGAACGGCCGAATTCATGCGCGTATGGGTAACGGCGGCGTATGGCATTGCGCCGGAGCAGGTGGTCGGCACACAGGAAAAGCTCAAGTACGTGTGGCGCGACGGCAAGCCTGCCTTGTATCGGGAGCCTGGCATCGAGTTCAATGACGACGGCGCAGGCAAACCGGTTGGCATCTTCCGCGCGATCGGCCGGCGGCCGATTCTCGCGTTCGGCAATTCGGATGGCGATCGGGAAATGCTTGAGTACGCAACAGGCGGCGCCGGTCCTTCGCTGGGACTGCTGCTGCATCACGACGATGCCGGGCGCGAATTCGCTTATGACCGGCACGCCGGATCGGCGAGTCTCGACAAGGCCTGGGACGAAGCGGCGGCGCGTGGCTGGGTCGTGGTGAGCATGAAGCAGGACTGGAAAGCGGTGTTTTCCGCGGCGCCGGCGCGATCGCCGTAGTGTCACGCTGGCGCCGCGCTGGACGTCGCTCCGACCCGGCGGCGACTTCCAGCGCGTGCGTAGTGTCACACGCGAAAATCCGCCGCCATGTCTTCGTCGGTGCGCGCTTCCAGCTTGCCCGTTCGGCATGCACGCATAAACGTTTCGTAATCCTTTTCGTTCTGCTCGGCATACGCGAACGCATAGTCGACCAGCGCCTCGGCGAAGCGTTCGCCGCTGCCCAGATAGGCGGAAATTTCAACGGCCTTGCCACCGGCCTTCGCGTGTGCGCGGGCGAGCGCCCAGCCGCACAGGCGTGCGTAGCCCTGCAGCACCGTATTGCTCATGCGCTCCACTTCCGCCGAAACCTTCATGTCGCGCAACTGCCGGAAATAGAAGTTGCGTTTGGCCGGACCCGTAGTCCAGCCGAGAAAAGCGTCGCTCGCGGCCTGCAGCAGGCGCTGGCCCATCACCACGCGCTGGCCCTGGTGAGCCGGCCCTTCGGCTTTGAAATAGCGCGCAATGACCGACTCGCGCGCCTCCTTCACCTGGAGGAATAGTGGCTTGCCATAGCCGTCCACCATCAGCAGGACGAGGCAAAAGGTGCCCACGCTACCCACGCCCACCACCTTGAATGCGATGTCCTGCAACTGAAACTCGTTGACTAGCGCGCGCCGTTCGGAGGAAAGCGTGCCGAGATAATCGTCGAATGCGGCGGCGAGCTTGCCTTGCCACGCCTCGGTATTGGACCACGCCTCTTCCTTGCCGAGCAACGTATTGGGACCGCCGGGGTGAAAGAGCGCGGGCGGGGCGTCCTGAATGGTCCAGCGACCGTTGGCTTCGACCGCCATTTTCGCCAGCATGCTTTCGTTCGTGCGTCCCTCTGCCTTTTCCTTCGTTTTGATGAGCAGACGCCTTCCTTCCTCAGTGGCCGCGGAGTCAATCATGCGCTCGAAGGTCACCATGTCGTGCCAAAGCTCCAGCGTGCTGCACTTCGAATACTCGTTCATGCGGTTGCGGTATTCGAGGACGGCCGTGGAAACGAGGTCGCTGATCGTGCCGCGGCCTACGCCCATGTGCTGTCCGGCAATGGCGAAGCTCGCACAAAGCCGCTTGACGTCCCACTCCCAGGGCCCGGTGGCGACTTCGTCGAAGTCGTTGAGGTCGAAGACGAGTTGGCGCTCGGGCGTGGCGAAGCCGCCGAAATTCATCAAATGCGCGTCGCCGCAGATTGGAAAGACAATGCCGGTATTGATGGTTCCGGCGAGGTCGTGAGCCTGGAGTATCGCGCTGCCGCGATAGAAGGTGAATGGCGAAACCGCCATACGCCCGTAGCGAAGCGGAACGAGCGACTCGACACGGCCCGCGCTGTTTTGCTTGAGTAGCGCCACAGGATCGCGCTCGGTGTCGCCGATTTTCGCGTGCAGCGAGCGCTTGGCCTGCTCGCGCGCCTCGCGGCCGATTGCCTGCCGGGTTTCCAGACTCTGGATTTCCGCCATTTGCGCACCTCACAGTTTGTTATCCGAAACGTTATCGCGCGGCCGGCAGGAGCTGCGACTCGCTGCGCGAGCGGCTCCCGGAAGACGGAGTCGGCGAAAATCAGTCTAGCATCGAATCGTTCGGATGCGCGGTCAGAGTTCGGCCGGCATAGAGCCCAAGTGTTGCCGAGGCGCGGGCGAGATTCGATAGGGAGTTGGGGCAAGCCGGTTGCCCTTTGGGGCAGTTCGGGCGGGACGGCTTTTGTTTCGTCGCGTCAGCCGTTAAATTATGCAGAGAATGCCTGGTTCATTGCGAGGCGCCACAAACTGACAAGCCCGGTTTCTGGAGTGTTCGAATGCGCAAGCCAATTGTATCGAGGGTGTTGTCGAGCATTGTTCTTGTCGCATCGATCGCGGCGGGCGCGCGCGCTCACGCCGACGAACCGGTGGCATTGCCAGCGAGCGCCGCGACGACAACTGCTCCGACGGGTTCCAGTCAGTCCGGTCCCGTACGTGTTGCCATCGCGACGGTCGCGCCCTTTGTGCTGCCGCAAACGGATGTGCCTGAGGGATTCAGTATCGACATCTGGAACGAAGTGGCGCGCCGCATTCATCTCGACTTCGCCTGGCGCCAGGTCGCGACGCAGGCTGAATTGCTGCCCGCCGTGCAGCGTGGAAATGCGGATGTCGCGATTGCGGCGATCACGATGACGCCCGAGCGCGAACGAATCGTGGATTTTTCATTTCCCTATTTCGATTCCGGCTTGCAGATCATGGTGCGAACGCAAAACGAGAACTCTTTTCTGGGTTCCTTGCGCGCCGTTCCCTGGCTTGCGATCGCCGAGTTCGTCGGCGTTGCGGCCGCCGTCGTCTTTCTGCTTGCCAATCTTGTCTGGCTCATGGGGCGAAAAGACGATCGAAGCTTTCAGAAGCCCTATTGGCAAGCCATTGGGGAAGGCATCTGGGTGACCATGCTGATCATTGCAACAGGTGAGTATGGCGAGCGCGACGCGCCGGGCGTGTGGAAGCGCGTGCTCGTGCCGACGATGTGGCTGATCGGTGTGGTGCTGGTCGCCCAGTTGACTGCGACCGTCACGTCTTCGCAGACGGTGGCGCGTCTCCAGTCGACCATACAAGGCCCGGACGATCTGCCTGGTAAATCGATCGCCACGGTGCCGGGGACGACTGCAGCCGACTACCTCAAGCAGCGCGGCATGTCGTTCCAGAGCGTGAACAGCGCCGCGGAGGGATTCCGGCTGCTGTCGCAAGGCGATGTGCAGGCGATCGTCTATGACGCGCCGACTCTTCAATACTGGGCGGCAAGATTGGGCAATGGCGAGCTGGCCGTCGTGGGACCGATTTTTCGGCAGGAGAAGTACGGCATTGCCCTGGCAGGCGGCAGCCAGTTTCGAAAGTCCATCAATGAGGCGCTGCTCGCCATGTACGAAGACGGCACGTACGAACAGATCTACAAAAAGTGGTTTGCTGCAAACAAGTAGGCATGTTTGCAGCGGTCTTCGCACGGCGCGACCTTTGCTAACGTAGAAAATCGCATGAGCGCGCCTGCCTCTGCGTCATGAGAGGCCAGAATCAAACCTGCGGCATTACATCGCGTTTCCCATTTCCCAGCGGCATTCCCTCGTTGGTCGATATAAGATGCATTGGAAATGTATGTATTGGCGAGGGCGATCATGACCGTCTTTCGAATCGAAGAACCCACTCCCGCCGCTCGCGGCGGTTTCGCGCTGTGGGCGCTCGGCTTCCGGCCGTTCTATCTTGGCGGTGCGCTCTTTGGGGGCGCGGCGTTGCTGG
This sequence comes from Paraburkholderia sp. JHI869, assembly GCF_038900775.1. NCBI lineage: Bacteria > Pseudomonadati > Pseudomonadota > Betaproteobacteria > Burkholderiales > Burkholderiaceae > Paraburkholderia > Paraburkholderia sp. JHI869. The sequence goes on along the minus strand of NZ_JAYMSC010000030.1, from coordinate 37,735 downwards.
CCTGGATGGCCGCGTATGCCGGCCATCCGTTGCCGGGTTTCAGTTCGTATTTGCCGGGCATGTTCTGGCACGCACACGAGATGATTTTCGGTTTCGGCGCGGCGATCGTGGCGGGCTTTTTGCTGACCGCCGTGCGCGCGTGGACGTCGATCACGCCGGCGCAGGGCAAGTCGCTGGCGGCGCTCTGGTTGCTGTGGCTCGCGGGGCGCATCACCGTTGCCTACGCAACGCCTGGCGTGGCCGCCGTGGTGGACAGCCTCTTTCTCCCCGTGTGTGCGCTCGTGCTGCTGCGCGTGCTCGTCGGCGCAAAGAACAGTCACAACATCTTTTTGCCGGTCGCGCTCGGCATGCTCGCTGCACTGAACGTAGCGTTCCATCTGTCGATGCTGGCCGGTCGCGCAGACTGGGCGCTGCACAGCGCCTACCTCGCCGTGGGCATGCTGGTGCTGTTCATCACGATCATCGGCGGGCGCATCATTCCGTCGTTCACCGCCAACGCCGTGCCCGGCTATACGGCCCAGCGCTGGAATGCGGTCGAGCGCTCGGTGATGCCGCTCAGCGTACTGGCGTTCGTGCTCGACGCAGCGCTCGGCTCCGGCGTGCTCGTCGCGATAGCCGCACTCGCGGCGGCATGCGCGCAAGGCGCGCGAATCTGGGGCTGGCGTTCGTGGCGGGTCGGCAACCGGCCGATCCTGACCATCCTGCACATCGCCTATGCGTGGATACCTGTGGGCTTTGTGCTGCTTGCGTTCGCCGCGTTGGGCTGGGTTGCCCATACGCTCGCTATTCACGCGTTCACGGTGGGCGCCATCGGTTGCGCGATCATGGCGATGATCACTCGCACGGCGCGCGGACATACGGGCCGCAAGCTCGCGGCGGGCCGCTTCGATATCGCGTGTTACGGATTGCTCGTGCTTGCCGCGTTGATTCGCGTGGCGGGGCCATGGCTCGCGCCGCAATGGCTCGCGTTCTGGATCGAAGCCTCGGGGGCATGCTGGGTCGTTGCGTTCGCAGCCTATTGCTATCGCTACGCCGGCTGGCTCGTCGCACCGCGTGTCGATGGTAAGGAGGGCTGATTCATCGGCCTTGCACAGAGCGCATTGCACGAGTATGTTGGCTGGCGAGGGCTGGACGCGCGTTGCGCCCTGGGCCCGTCGACGAAGGAGGGTGCAATGCATCACTCTGTTCAGATCGCAGGCGCGGCCTGTCTCGTCTTTGTAACCTCGGTGCAGGCTCAAACGTCAGCTTCCACGCCGCCGGCGGCTGCCGTGCCCGAGCGCATGCCTTACGATATTCCTTACGGTTCGCCTGTGGCTCTCGATGCAGCGAAGCATCTGCTAGCGCTTGCTGAAGCCGAGGCGCGCAAGCACGACTGGAAAATGAACATCGCCGTGGTCGATACGCATGGCGATCTCGTTGCCTTCGAGCGCATGGACGGCGCGCAATACGCCTCCGTCGAAGTCTCGCAGAACAAGGCGCGCACGTCTGCACGTTTTCGCCGCGAGACCCGCGTTTTCTATAACCAGTTCGAGAGCGGTCATGCCTACGTCGCCACGCTCGAACCGGGGCTCGTGGCTTCGCCCGGCGGCTTTCCGCTCATCGAGGGCGGCAAGGTGATCGGTGCCATCGGTTGCAGCGGCGGCACGGGTGATCAGGATGCCGTAACGTGCAATGCCGCGGCTTCCACCGTGAAGTGAGTGCGCGAGGCGCCGCAGTTTCCCCCCAGTTTCCCCGGTCAATGCGGCGCGCCATACCCTTGCACGTTCAGCAGATGCTCGCGCATACAGCGCGCGGCAGTCTCGCCGTCGCGCTCGAGAATGGCATCGACGATTGCCTGGTGCTGCTGCGCGAAATGATCGCGCGTGGCCTGATCCGTGGTCTTTTCACGCTGCGTTGGCTTGACCCGCATGCCGTTGATCACTTCCATGAGGGCAATGATCGCGGGATTGCGCGAGGCCTGGGCGATCAGCAGGTGAAAGCGCTGGTCCCATAGTTGCCACTCCTCATCGTTTTTCGCCGTCGCGTTTCTTTTGGCGCACTTCTCCAGTTCGGTCAGATCCTCGGGCGTGGCCTTTGCCGCGGCAAGACCGGCTAACGCGGGTTCGAACATGAGGCGCATTTCCGCGATGTCGGCCGGGCTCGTGCGCGAGCGCAGGCCGCGCAGCGTCGGCGCGAACTTCAGCGGCCGCGCGCCCAGATACGTACCGCGCCCCACGCCGCGCCAGATTCGGCCCGATGCCTCCAGAGAGGCCAGCGCCGCGCGCAGTTCCCGGCGGCTCAGGCCCAGGTCGTCGGCGAGCTTGCGTTCGGGCGGCAACGCGTCGCCGTCCTTCAACCGGTGTTGGGCAATGTAGGCAAGCAGGCTGTCGAGCGCGGACCTTTCCATGATGTAGAGTGAACCAATTTTGATTGGTTCGATTCTAGCAGCCGTGCCGCGGCGTGCGACCTCCCGGTTACGGTAATTGATGGAAATCCGGGGAATCGGCCGAAATTTCAGGGTTAACACTGGGTGCGGCCAAAAATCTTCCTTCGTAAGCTGAACATGAGCGGTTATGGAACCAATCATTAATGGTTCGACCATAAACCGAGCCTTTCGCACAGGGAGTGGCAGATGTCGTTTACAACGCGTCCGGAGCTGATCGGGACCTTCGGGATGGTGGCGTCCACGCATTGGCTCGCCAGCGCGTCGGCGATGGCGGTGCTCGAGAAGGGCGGCAACGCGTTCGACGCAGCCGCCGCGGCCGGATTCGTGCTGCAGATCGTCGAGCCGCATCTCAACGGTCCAGGCGGTGAATTGCCGGTCGTGTTCTACAGCGCGCGGGAAGATCGCGTGCGCGTGCTGTGCGGCCAGGGCGTGACGCCGGCGGCCATGACGATCGAGCGCATGCGCGCGCTCGGGCTCGAGGTCGTGCCGGGCACCGGCCTGCTGCCTGCCGTGGTGCCGGGCGCGTTCGGCGCGTGGATGACGATGCTGCGCGACTACGGGCAACTGCCGCTGAACGACGTGCTGAGCTACGCGATCGGCTATGCGGAGAACGGTTATCCGGTGCTGCCGCGCATGTGCGCGTCGATTCTCGCGATCAAGGACTTCTTTCTCAGCGAATGGACGACCTCTGCCGGGCAATGGCTGCGCAACGGCGACGCCCCCGCACCGAACGAGCTGTTCGCGAATCCCGCCATTGCGGCCACGTACCGGCGCATTCTGCGCGAGGCGAGCGCGAAAAGCGACCGCGCCGAGCAGTGCGAACTCGCGCGCTCGGCGTTCTACCGCGGCTTCGTGGCCGACGCGATCGATCAGTATTTCCGCTCGACCGACGTGCTCGACACCTCGGGCCGTCGCAATCGCGGCCTGCTCAACGCGGACGATCTCGCGCGCTGGGAGCCCACTTACGAGGAAGCGCTCTCGTACGACTATGGGGGCCTGCGCGTGCACAAGACAGGACCGTGGGGACAGGGGCCGATGTTCCTGCAACAGCTCGCGCTGCTCAAGGGTTTCGATCTGGACGCCATGGATCCGTTCGGACCGGATTTCGTGCACACGGTCATCGAAACGTCGAAGCTGGCGTTTGCCGACCGCGACGTGTTCTACGGCGATCCGCGCTTTGCCGACGTTCCCATGCAGACGCTGCTGAGCGACGCCTATAACGACACACGCCGCCGTCTTGTCGATCCGCACAAGGCCTCGTTCGAATTCCGTCCGGGCGCGCTGCTCGACAGCGAAGCGCGTGCCGCGCGCATTCTGGCGAACGCTGGGCGGCAGCAGCCGGGCGGCTTCGGGCAGGGCGAGCCGACATTCGCGCCGCTGCCCGAATTGCGCGGCGACACTGTGCATCTCGACGTGGTCGATCGCTGGGGCAACATGGTGTCGGCCACGCCCTCGGGCGGGTGGCTGCAGGCGTCGCCCGCGGTGCCGGGCCTCGGCTTCAACGTCACCACGCGCGCGCAGATGTTCTGGATGGAAGAGGGCCTGCCTTCTTCGCTCGGACCGGGCCGGCGTCCGCGCACGACGCTCTCGCCCACGCTCGTCACGCGCGAGGGCAAGCCTTTTGCGGCGTTCGGCACGCCGGGCGGCGATCAGCAGGATCAGTGGTCGATGCAACTGTTCCTGCGCCACGTGCATGCGGGCATGAACCTGCAGGCCGCCGTGGACGCCCCCTCGTTCCAGACCGCGCATTTCCCAGGGTCGTTTTATCCGCGCGCGATGCAACTCGGCAAGATGTCGGCCGAGTCGCGCTTTCCGGAAGCCACGCTCGCGGCATTGTGCGCACGCGGCCACGACCTCACCGTGGCCGAGCCGTGGGGGCTCGGGCGCGTATGCGCAGTAGGCATCCGCGACGGCCTCATGCGCGGCGCAGCCACGCCGCGCCAGATGCAGGCCTACGCAATCGGCCGCTGAACACGCGCCACGCTCAACCGGAACCGACCCGCCATGTCCAACGTCGCTGTCCGACTCGAAAGACTGCCGCTCGCAGGCTTCCATCGCAAACTGCTGCTGATTGGCGGGCTCGGCTATATGTTCGACGGGCTCGACTCGTCGTCGCTAGCGTTTTTGCTGCCGGTCGTGAGCAAGCTCTGGCATTTGACGAGCGCCGAAACCGGGCTCGTCGCGAGCAGCACGTATATCGGCTATTTTTTCGGCGCGTTCCTCTCGGGCGTGCTGGCCGACGTGATTGGCCGCCGCCGCATCATGATGAGCGCGCTCGCAATCTATTGTGCGGCATCCATGGCGAGCGCCACGGCGCACGACTGGCACACGTTTTTCGCGCTGCGCATGGTCGCGGGCATCGGCTCGGGCGCGGAAACGGTCGTGATCGCACCGTTCCTCGCAGAATTCGTGCCGCGGCGCTATCGCGGCATGTTCTGCGGCGCGCTTGTCGGCTTCATGTCGTTCGGATATCTAAGTTCATCGATTCTTGGCTATACCGTCGTGCGCAATTTCGCGGACGGCTGGCGCTATCTCGCCGTGCTGACTTCGCTGCCGGTGGTGATGCTGCTCTGGTGGCGCAGAACGCTGCCCGAGTCGCCGCGCTGGCTCGAAAGCCGCGGTCGCTCAGTTGAAGCCGACAGCATCGTGCGGGCGATCGAGTCGCGCTACGAGCAAGAGGGCATTGCGCTGGCGCCACCGGGTTCGGTGGGCGCCATTCCCGCCGCGGCGCAGGGCGGCGGTAGTGCGCTGCAAAACGTGCTGACGCTGTTTTCGCGCCGGCTCGTGGGCACGACGGCGGTGAGCTGGCTGATGTGGTTTTCCGTGGCGTTTGCCTACTACTCGTTCTTCTCGTGGATTCCGAGCCTGCTCGTCAAGGAAGGCTTGACGCTCACGAAGAGCTTCGGCTATTCAATCGCCATCTACGGTGCGCAGATTCCCGGCTATTTCTCTGCGGCATGGCTTAATGAGCGTATTGGCCGCAAAGGCGTCGTCGCTTCGTACATGACGCTGGGCGGCCTCGCCGCAATCGCGCTGGCTTTCTCGCATACGGGCTTGCAGATCACCGTGGCGGGCGTGTGTCTCTCGTTCTTCATGAATGGCGCGTTCGCAGGCGTCTATGCCTATACGCCGGAGGTCTTCCCGACGGCCGTGCGCACCACCGGCACAGGGTCATCGTCGTCGTTCGGCCGCATCGGCTCGGTGAGCGCGCCTATTCTCGTCGGCCTTGTGTATCCGGCGTTCGGCTTTGCCGGCGTGTTCACCATGACGACGGCCGTGCTGCTGGCGGGTGCCTGCGTCGTGTTCTTCCTCGGTATCGAAACCCGCAACCGCTCGCTCGAAGACATCGAGGCGAGCGGCGCACAGGCGGCCTTCGAAGCGCACAAGCCGCTCGCCCGCGATGGGCTGCAAGGCTGAGCGCACGCCAATGTCACTTCTGGACGCCCCATGCAAACGCCCCTTTCCCTTGTGAACGAACCCTATGCGCTGCAGCGCGAAATCGCTGATCTCGCGCGCCTTTCGCGCGTGAATCGCCAGCCCGGCCAACCGGATGCGATTTTCCGCGAGGTGTGTGCCGTCGCCTCCGAAGCCATCGGCTTTCGCCTTTTCACCATCATGGCCTACGACGCCGCGAGCCAGGAGGTGGAGCGCGTCTTCTCGAACATGCCGGACGTCTACCCGCCGGGCGGACGCAAGAGGAAAAGCGGCACGCCGTGGGCGCAGCGAATTCTTTCGGACCTCGAACCTTTTCGTGCGACGACGCCCCATGGCCTGCGCGAAGCCTTCGACGATCACGCGGTGATGACCGCAATGGGGCTCGGCTCGATTCTGAACATACCGGTTGCCTACGACGGCCGCTGTGTCGGCACGATGAACCTCACGCACGTGGAGGGCTGGTACACGCCGCAGCACGAGGAAAAGGGTCTGCTGCTCGGTGCGTTTCTCGCGGCGGCGCTCGTCGCGCACAGCCAGTCTTTCGCAGCCCATTCAAGCCCCTGATTGCAGGACCTTTGTTGATGAAGACAACGACATTCACAGGAAACGCCAACCGCTGGCTGCTCGTCTTCGCGCTCGGCTATCTCGCGCTGCTGGTCGACGGCGCGGACGTCATGATGTACGGCCTCACGCTCACGCGCATCAAGAGCGAATTCGGCTTGACCAATGTCGAGGCAGGCGCGCTCGGCAGCCTGACGCTGCTCGGCATGGCGATTGGCGGCATTCTTGGCGGCTGGGCGAGCGACTCGTTCGGGCGCGTGCGCGTGGTGGTCTGGGCGATGATGCTGTTCTCGGCAGGCGCGGGGCTGCTTGGACTTACGCACAGCTTCCTCGAATTCGCGGTCGTGCGCTTCATCAGTTCGATGGGTATCGGCTGCATGGTGCTGGTGAGCACGCTCGTGGCCGAATACGTCCCTATGGCGCGGCGCTCGCTGATACTCGGCGTGCTGCAAACGGCGATATCGGCGGGCTATATCACGGTGATTGCGCTCAGCACCTGGATCCTGCCGCATTACGGCTGGCGCATGCTGTTTTATGTGGCGGCCGCGCCTGTGTTGCTCGCTGTGGCGATTCACTTCTTCGTGCCCGAGCCACCGAGCTGGCGCATGAGCGAGGCCGTGGCGCGCCCGAGCGGCCGCCGCTGGCACGACAACCGCTACGCCTTGATTTTCGCGGACCGCCAGGCGCGCAGGATGTTCATCTTCTGGTCGCTCGCTTCCGTGTTTGCGCTTTCCGGGTTCTATGGCTTGAACAACTGGCTGCCCACGTATCTGGAAAGCGAATTGCACATCAAATTCAGCTCGATGACGGGGTACATGACGGCGACGTGGGTCGTCGCGTTCATCGGCAAGATCGTGGCAGGGTGGCTCGGCGACCGCTGGAGCCGGCGCGGCGTGTATGTGCTGGGCTGTATTGGCGCGGCGGTCTTTCTGCCCGTGATCGTGCTGTTCCATACGCGCGAAAACATTGCATGGCTGATGCTCGTATTCGGCTTTCTCTACGGCGTGCCTCTGGGGACGGTCGGCACATTCATGTCGGAGAGCTTCGAAACGCGTATCCGCGGCACGGCCGTGGGCGGGTCGTATAACGTGGGGCGTTTTTGTTCAGGCGCGGCGCCTGTTGTGATCGGCTATATCGCTACGCAGTTTTCGATCGGCATGGGCTTTCTTGTGGTCGGCGCGGTATTTTTCCTGAGCGGCGTGATGGCGCTGTTCATTCCCGATCGTCTGCACGATACGAGCGTAGGCGATCCGGCGCAGGCGAGCGGGGAGGCGCAGCAGGGTGCTTTGGCCGCGGCGGCGGGCAGGGGGTGAAGCGCAGCGCTCGTGCGACGACGGCTACGCCAGCACCGGCCTGAAAAAACTCCGCTCGTAACTCACGATGCAGTGCGTATCGGCGGCATAGCGAAATGCGGCCTGGCATTCGGCGTCTTTCATCGAATCGGCGCGGTAGATTTCATAGGCGGCGAGGCTCGGAAACGAGAAGAGCGCGAGCGCGATATTGTTGGCGCCTTCGGAAGGCAGGAAATAGCCGTGATGCTTGCCGCCAAACTTCTCCACGAGCGGAATCCACATCCTGGCGTACGTTTCGAATTCTTCTAGCCGGTACGGATCGATGACATAACGCAGATAGCAGGTAATCATGGTTTTTTGAAGGTCGTTGAAATAAGGCCCTGCACGGTGTTTCAACGCGCGGCTCACGCTTGCGCCATCTCCAGAAGCTTCGCAACCGTATTCATGTTGCGCGACGTTCCAGCCTTCGCCGCAGCGATCTTGAGCTTCGATCGACCGATACCGTCTTTGTAAAACACGTAGATCTCACGGGCGCCCAGGCGGAATTCCTCTTCCTGTTGGCCGCTCACGTTGTCGAGTGCATCCGCGGGTGGCGGAGTATCCAGAAAGATGGCGACAGTGCGATCGGGCGCGGCAGCGGGAAACGGATTGCCTCGCAGCACCGCGCCCATTTCCGCAGCCGTACGCACCACTACGCCGACCGGCTTGCCGGCATAAACCTCGAGGCTCTGCTCGAGTTTCTTTTTCACCGACGCTTCGGCCAGCCGGCTCTCGAACACCACGTTGCCGCTCGCAATATAGGTGCGAACGCGCGTGAACCCGAGCGCTTCGCACATGGCGCAGAGTTCGGACATAGGCAGTTTGCCAGTTCCGCCGACATTCACGGCGCGTAGAAGGGCGATATAGACGGGCATCAGGATCGATCTTGAAGCGGCGAGTTAGTCTGGACGCCGCAAGTCCGTTGCGGCGAGTCCTTCGTTTGCCACGATGGCGGGGCGCCTGCGCGCGTTGATCGTCGCGAAGATCGCCATCAGCACCATGAAGGCGGCAAGCAGCAAGGCGCTGTTGACGAGCACGTGCGCATAGCCGAGCTGCGCGACGTCGATGAACGGATAGGGATAGAAGTCCGTTTCGCTGCCGCGCCAGAAGGTGACGGCAAGGTAGCCCAGCGGATACACGAGCCAGGCGAGGCGATCGGGAGCAGTGAGGGTGAAGCGCGGCACGAACAGCAGCCAGTATGCCGCGCATAACAGCGGAATCAGGCTGTGCAGGGTCTCGTTGAGCAGCGCACGATAGCCGTGCGGCGTCCAGAGATGTCGCAACAACACATTGTAAGTAATGCCAACGAATACGATATACACCGTTACCGCACTCGCTGTGCCGGGAGCACTGAAGTAGCGAGCCGGCCACGAGCGCACGCGCAGCGCGATGCAGGTGAATGTGAGCGCGACGAGCAGCACCGTGAGATTGGTCAGGTAGGCCGAAAGCCGGCCGATGGCCTCGAACGTATCGAAGCCGCGCAGCACCATACGCTGGATCGTAATGTCGGTCTGCGCGGCGAGCGCCACCCAGGCGAGCAGCGCGATCGTACCCGCTAATGCGGTGGCATAGGGGCTGTGGGGCTGTGCCTTGGCGGCAGGCGGCGCGGCAGCCGCGCGTGCGGGTAGCGGTTCAGACATGCAGCGATGGTAGCGCACAAAGATCATGCGCGCCCGACGCCATTTTTCCTTCGTGAGCAGGCTAATTGCCGACGCCGCGCTGTGAAGCCGAAACGAGATACAGCCGCACGAGATCGCGCAGTTCGGCCATCAGCACGGCCCGCGCCGAGGGTTCTTCGTTTGCGATGCCGGCGACGCCCTTGAGCATGTGGATCAGCACGATCGCCATGACTTTTGCCCGGGCCGGCTTGAGATGCGCAATTGCGCGAGTGAGGATGCCGGCCACGCCGCCGCGCATCGCCTCGCGAAAGCGCTTGCGGTGGTCGTCGCTGCCGCTGCGGGCGTCGACGAGTGCAACCGCAAAGCTGCGTTGCGACTGCAACAGCAGCACGAAATCGACGAGCGCATCGGCTACGGCCTCGAGCGTCATCTCCGGAACCTGTTGCTCGAGTTCGGCGAGTCCGTTCTTTGCCTGCTGTGCATAGCGCAGCAACAACGCTTCGGCGAGCGCCTCTTTGGTCGGGAAGAAGCGGTAGAGCGAGCCGATCGCCGTCGACGAACGCGCCGCGATTTCGGTCATGGTGGCGGCGTCGTAACCCTTCTCCGTGAAAACGGCGACGGCGGCGTCCATGATCGCGGCCACACGCTGGCGGCCCCGTTCGCGTTTGGGTTCGGTGGGGCTCGCGGGTTTCGCGACAGGCGTGGTGGGCGTCATGGTGATATCTTCAAATGCGAGGATATGAGAGGAATCCCTCGCATAGTAGCATGCGCGATTCTTGCGCACGGCCAAGCGACAGAAAACACGGAGTGCGCCAGCCGGTCTCGGGCAAATTGACTTATGCGAGGCTATTCTCTACTATTATTTGCGAGGCTATCCTCGCATTTCTGGGCGGCGTTCACTGCTGATGGCGCCATCCTTTTCTATTCGAACTTTTGAGGTTGCGACATGCCGTACGTCTGGCTCTTTTTCGCTGGCGCGTTCTTTTGCAACGCGATCCCGCATCTGGCATCGGGTCTGCAAGGGCTGCCTTTTCCCACGCCGTTCGCACGTCCGCGAGGGCGGGGCGACTCGTCGCCCGTCGTGAACGTGGTTTGGGGCTTCGTGAATATCGTGATCGCGTTGGCGCTGTGCGCGCACCGTCTTCAGCAGCCTGTAACGCGCGAAGCCGCCGTGGCGGTGTTGGCGGGCGGGCTCGTGATGGGGCTTTTTCTCGCGTTTCACTTCGGCGCGGTTCAGCGGGAAAAGCGTGCCGCTTGAGAACTGATGGATGGCTGATCGAGGCAGAAGCCGACTGCGGCAAGTTCATTAAAAAAACAGTTGCACGGCTTAGGGGAAAACCCTATACTTAACTCGTCTCCTCCATGTCTCCTCCATGTCTCCTCCTGATATGGATTCAGCCCGCTCTCTCAAGCGGGCTTTTTCTTTTCTGGCGCCGGGTTGTACGTGCCGCCGGACGTCCTCGCCAGTCATTCCTTCACGAACACAAAGTCGCATTTGCGCGCGGTCGTGCGCGAGCCGCTGCCCGAAGTCGCGTCGAATTGCGCGCTGACTTCGTACGAATAGGGCGCCTGGGTGTTGGCGTGCCCCATCGCGTAGGGCGATGAGGCGTTCAGACCCTGAGCAACGAGCGTGGCCGACCCGTCCGGTTCGAGCTTGCCGTCCAGCGAGAGCCAACCGCCCGCTTCTCTTTCGCCATGTTCGCCGTGCAGCACGTTTTGCTGGATTTCGGCGGGAAATTGATAGCGGTAGCCCGACGTGCCGTCGGCGGTCTTGGGGCATGTGAGCGTCACGTTCCAGTCGCCGTCGAAAGTGCCTGCCGCATGTGCGACCGGTGCGCCCGCAAGGCCTGCGCAGACGGCGACGTATTGCACGGCCAGCGTTAATCTACCTACCCCCATTGCGGCTCCCTTTGTCGAGTCATCTGGCACTATTCTGAGCGCAATTGGCGTGCCGGTATGGGCGCCGTCGCACAGTGCGCGTCGCGGCAGCACGGCGCCTCCTTCAGGCTTTCACCAGCCAGGCTAAAACAACGTTCGCAACTAACTGTCAAGCCCGCTCGCCACCCTCAAATTTGGCCGGCTCAACCGCTAAAGAACTTCGGCATTGATGGACCATCACACCCCGCCTCCAGAGCGAGGGGAGAAGTCGCCTGAAGGCGCGTGCCTGGGCCGCGACGCGGATTTACCGGCGGCCCCGCCTATCGCCGTGCGAGATTGCGCTTGAGCGCCTCGCAGCCCGCATCCGTCAGCGGCTCGACCATCTGGATGCGCTCGTCAGGCTTGAAGTCGCTGATCCAGACTACGCGGCAACGCTGGGGCGAATCCGGCATCACCTGGAGCGTCGCGTGATGATGCTCGAACCGTCCGCCGCCGACGGTGTAGGCGAGACGCATGTGTGCGTCGTCGACGCCGATCACGCGTTCCTCGATCACCGTGCCATCGGCGAACGTCACCCATCGCACGTCGTTTTCCATGCGCGCGCCGGTCAGCACGCCGGCGAATACGCGGGCGACATTGGCGGGATCGCGCAGCGCGGCCCAGACGTCGTCCGCCGCGGCTTCAACGGGAATGTCCCGATAAACGGTAGCCATCGCACTTGTCTCCTTCGTTTTGTGTGACGAGTGCATCGTGCGCGCGCAAAGTGCGGCGGTCCTGGGAAATCTTGACGTCGTTTGCGGCCGTCGTTTGCGGCAAAAGTGGCTGTGACTCGTGCCGCGCTCAATGCGCGTGCCGATGGTGCACGTCGGGGTAGTGCGCGTGGCTATGCGTGATCGGCACGTGACGATGCGCATGCGTATGCGGCTCGGTGCCGTCCCAGGCGAAATCGTGCTCGTGCTGATGGTGTTCGTCGTGCCGGTGCGCGTGGGTGTGTTCGAGCGGTTCGTGCGTGTGCGTGTGGTCGTGGCGCTCGCGCACGTGCAGCCAGACGCCAAACGCCATCAGCGCGAGGGCGAGCCAGAAGGCGAGCGCGGGGCGCTCCGGCCACAGCAGCAGCGAAAGCGCCACGCCGAAGAGCGGTGCCACGGAGAAGTAGGCGCCGGTGCGCGCCGTGCCGAGATGGCGCAGCGAGACGACGAAGAGCACGAGGCTCACGCCATAGCCCGCGAAACCCACGGCCATGGCGCCGCTGACCGCCTGCCAGGCGGGCCAGTGCGCGCCCGCAGCGAGCGCAATGCCGATATTCACGGGCCCAGCCACGAGCCCCTTGGTGCAGGCCACGACCATCGCGTCGTTGGTCGAGACCTTGCGGGTGAGGTTGTTGTCGATGGCCCAGCACAGGCACGCGAGCGCAACGAGCAGCGCACCGGGCGCAACGCCCGCGGCGGCGCCGGTCACCGCCCCCGTGTGCGCGCCGGGCCACGAGAGCAGCACGCCGCCCGCCACAATCGCCAGCATGCCCAGCGCGATTTGCGCATCGAAGTTTTCGCGAAAGCACACCCATGCGATGAGTGCCGTCAGCACGCCTTCGAGGTTCAGCAGCAGCGCACTCGTCGCGGCGGGCGTGGTGTTCAGGCCAAGCATGAGCAGGGCGGGGGCTGCCACGCCGCCCGCGGCGATCGCACCGGCGAGCCACGGCAATTCGGCCAGGCGCAGCGGATCGTGTGCCGGCTCGCGCGCGGCGTCTGAGCCGCCGCGGCGCGCCGCGAGGCGGCGTACCAGCAGGACGACGGCGAGCCCCGAGCCGCTGCCGAGATAGAAGAGCCCCGCGAGCATGAACGGCGACACGCTGCCGAGCAGTGCTTTGGCGAGCGGTGTGGTGATGCCGAACAGCGCGGCTGCGAGTAGCGCGGTGAAGATGGTATGCCGATGGGACTTCATCGCAGGCTCGAAGCGAAAAGGGGATTCAAAAAGCGTAGAAGAAGCACGATGGGCGCGCAAGCGGGCTGCGCGCCGGCCATCGCGCCCCTCGACAAGGCTTACTGGCGCAGCAAGGCCATCATCGCGCCGAAGCCGACGAACACACCGCCCGTCACGCGATTGAACGCTTTTGCCACGCGCCGGCTCTTGAGCGTCGCGCCGATGCGCGTGCCGAAACCCGCGTAGACGAGATACCAGCTCACCTCGCACACGGCGAAGGTTGCCACGAGCACGCCGAACTGCGGCAGCACCGGGCGGGTCGCGTCGATGAACTGCGGCAGGAGCGCCGCCGCGAACAGGATCGCCTTCGGGTTGCTGCCGCCGACGAAAAAGCCATTGCGATAGAGCGCGAGCGGCGAGCGCACGGGGCGCGCGGCCACGCGCTCGGCAACGTCGGCGGTGGCCTCGGGCACGCTTGCGCCCCACGCCTTGACGCCCAGGTAGACGAGGTACGCAGCGCCGATAAAGCGCAGCGCGTTGAACATGGTCGGCCACGCCTGGAGGAACACGCCGAGCCCGGCCGCCGATACCGCCAGCATCAGCACCAGTGCGGAAAGGCAGCCAGCCATGGTCGCGCTCGTGCGGCGCAGTCCGTACTGCGCGCCGTGCGACATGATGAGCAACATGTTGGGACCGGGGATGGCGCAAACGACGAAGACGGTGACGAGGAACAGCCACCAGGTATGCAGATTCATTGCAGCGGCGAGATAAAAGAGGGCTGGAAAAACGGCGAAGGGAGAATTATGCCAGCGGACGGCGTGCGCCTGGCCGCGGCCCGCAGAACAGGCGCTGAACGTGCGTCCGGCGAGAATGGGGTGCGGGAAAAAGAAAAGCCCGCAGCAAGTGTGGGCTTGAACCATGCCAATGGAGACATGGAGGAGACAACTTCACTATAGTCAAACCATTGACGCGTCGCAATATACGTTCGTATATAACATCGTTAAGCATTGTCAGATTAATGAGTTAGTGATTGATGCGACCATCGAGCAGGCACACAATGAAGCGGCGCGCTCGCTGGATGGAAGGTGCGGCGCACGGGAGGCGAGACATCGCCTCGTCAGCCCGGAGCGGGTTTCAACTGGAGGGGTGAAATGGGCATTCTGGACAAGGTAGGTGAAATTGCCGGTGCGGTAGCCGCTGTGGAAGGTGCCGAAAAGCTCGATCCGAACGCAGGCTTTCTGACCAAGGCAGCCGCCGCGGTTGCCGGTTTCGAGGGCGCCAAGGAAGTCGAGCAGCTAGTCGAGAAGAAGGAAGACGAAAAGCCCGCCGACGACAACACCGCGCAGCCCGCGGATGGGTCGGATCAGCAGACGTGACTGCAACGCCCGCGCGCATGACGGATTGACCAGGGAGTCGGGCGCGCTTCGCATCATTCGATGCGCGCGTGATACGCGAGTGTCAACTGGGGATACAGGAGAGCCGCGGCCGAACAGCCGCGGCTTTTTCATTTGTGCGCCTGCCTGAGGGCTAGCGACCGGAAACCGGCGACGCGCGATAAACGAAGCCGAGCGCGATGACCGCAACCGTGAAGCCCAGGGCGACAAGGCACACGCCGCTCCAGCGCGCCGCGGCCCACGCCGCGCCGGCCATGAGCGCGCCGGCCGCGCCGCCGACGAAGAACATCCCCACGAAAATCGCATTGAGCCGGCCGCGCGCGGCGGGGTTGAGCAGATTGATGGCGCGCCGCCCGAGCGTCTGGTCGGCGATGACGCCCGCATCGAGCGCAGCCGCGCCCGCCACGAGCAGGCCGAGCGCCAGCGCGGGATGCGCGGCGGGCGAAAAGCCGCCCCAGCCCGCGCCCGCTACGCCCAGCAGCACGACTGCGCCGAGCATGGTCGCGTGCGCGGCGTATTGAACCGCGCGCCCCGCGCCGTGATCGCCCAGCCTGCCCGCGAGCGGCGTGACGATCGCGCCGCTTGCGCCGGCCAGCGCGAACGCGGCAATGCCGTTCATGCCCAGCGAAAACGGCGGCTGTGCAAGCAGCAGCGCGCTTGCGGTCCAGAACGCCGAGAAGGCGCCCAGCGCGAGCGCCGCCAGGAAGGCGCTGCGTCGTAGAACGCGCTCGGTGCGCAGCAGCGTCCAGAGCGAATGAAGCAACTCGGCGTAGCGCGCGTTCACGGCTGGCATGCGGTGCGGCGTGCGCAGGACGAGGACCACCGCAAGCAGGGCATCCGCGGCCGCTTCGATACCGTAGAAGGCGCGCCAGCCCAGCGTTCCCGCAATCAGGCTCGCGAGCGGGCGCGACAGCAGAATGCCCAGCATCAGGCCGCTCATCACGTTGCCCACGGCCCGCCCGCGCTGGCTTTCGGGCGCCATCGAGGCGGCCATCGGCACCAGCATCTGGATCACGCTGGAGGTTGCGCCCGCAAGGAACGCGGCCGCGAGAAAAAGCGGGCCCGAGCGCGCCAGGGCCGCGAGGGCCAGAAAGACGGAACAGGCGAGCAGCGTGCGGAAAATCAGTCGCCGGTTCTCGAGCAGATCGCACAGCGGCACGAGCAGCAGCAGGCCCGCTGCATAGCCGAGCTGCGGCAGCATGGCGACCGCGCCGACGAACTCCGGGCGCAAGCGCAGCGAATGGCTCACGAGCCCGGCGAGCGGCTGGGCCGCCGAGAGATTGACGACGATCACGCCGACGGCGGCGGCGAAGAACAGCGTCATCGGCAGTGTGAGCGTGGCGTGACCGGCCTGACTGGTGTGATTTGGCGGGGTGGCGTCGTGCGCTATTACACGCGTACAGGTTTGCGCAGGGTGCTCCATCGATTGGCTCCGCAACGTGGCAAGTCCACGTATCGTAGGGAGCGTCACGTTATGCGACAATTGAAATATCGCGATAATCTTTATGCGGAGTCGTTGTGAACACCCGAGATCTGGAAGCCTTCGTGGCGGTGGTCGAAAGCGGCTCGCTCGTGCGGGCGTCGGAGAGGCTGTTCCTCACACAGCCGGGCCTCACGCGTCGCGTGCAGAACCTGGAGACGACGCTCGGCATCGAGCTTCTGGACCGCCAGAGCAAGCCCCTCAAACCCACGGCCGCCGGCAACGAGGTGTACAGCCTCGCGCGTTCGGTCCTGCGCGCGGTCGACGACCTGATGTCGGTCGCCTCGCCGGAAACCGAACCGGCGGGCGAGCTCAAACTCGGCGTGCCGCCGTTTCTCTCGGAGCTGGCGCTCGAGCAGCCCGTCGATCAATTGCGTGGCGAGTTTCCGAAGCTGACGCTGCGCGTGAGGGCGGGCTGGTCGCCAGGGCTCCTCGACGAGGTCGAGCGCGCGCGGCTCGACGCGGCTGTCATCCTGCTGCCCGCCGCGGTGCCGCCGCCGCCCGGTGTCATCGCGACCCAGCTCGGCTACACGCCGACCCTCGTCGTCGCGGCGCGCTCGTTCGGCTTGCCCGACGAGCCCACCACGCTCGCCGCGCTCGCGCATCACCCGTGGGTGCTCAACCAGGACGGCTGCGGGATGCGTTCGGCGCTGAGCCGCGCGATGGGCATGGCGGGTCTGCCGTTCAACGTCGCGGTCGAGGCGTTCGGCTCGGAGCTGCAGCTTTCGCTGGTCGCGCGCGGCATGGGCGTCGGGCTCGCCGCGCCGCAGGCGCTCGCACGCAGTCCGTTGCGCGACCAGTTGCAGATCATCGACGCGACCGACTTCCGCTCGGGCCTGAACGTGTGGCTCGTGCACGGCGCGCTGCCGGGGCGCCTCGTGCGGCCGGTCGCGCTCATCCGCGACGCGCTCGCGAGCAAGCTTGAGACGGCCGAAATGGCGTGACGGCGCGGCATCGTCCGCTCAGGCGTGAGGACCGCCGCCATTACCGCCATTGCCGCTGCTGCCGATGGCGTCGAGTTCGGCGAGCACCTCATCGTCCAGATCGAGCCGAGCGGCCGCCACGTTCTCGCGCAGATGCGAAAGCGTCGACGTGCCCGGAATCAGCAGGATATTGGGCGAGCGCTGCAGGAGCCACGCGAGCGCGAGCGCCATCGGCGTGACTTCGAGGCGCGCGGCGACAGTCGAAAGCGCCGACGACTGGATCGGCGTAAATCCGCCAAGCGGAAAGAACGGCACGTAGGCAATGCCTTGCGCCGCCAGTGCGTCGATCAGCGTGTCGTCGTCGCGGTGCACGAGGTTGTAGTGGTTCTGCACGCACACGACCGGCACGACGCGCTGCGCCGCTGCGATTTGCGCAGCCGTGGCGTTGGACATGCCCACATTGCGCACGAGACCGCGCTCGCGCAGCCGGGCAAGCGCCTCGACCTGCTTCTCCACCGGCCCTTCAGAGGGCTTGTGGACGTCGCCCATGATGCGCAGGTTGACCACGTCGAGCGCTTCAAGGCCCAGGTTGCGCAGGTTGTCGTGTACGGCGCGTTCGATGTCGGCGGGTTCCAGCGCGGGCAGCCAGGCGCCCTTGTCGTCGCGCACGGCGCCCACCTTGGTGACGATCGTGAGGTTCTGCGCATACGGGTGCAGCGCCTCGCGGATGATCTGGTTCGTCACATGCGGGCCGTAGAAGTCGCTCGTGTCGATGTGATCGACGCCCAGTTCCAGGGCCTCGCGCAGCACCGCGACGGCCTGCGCGCGGTCCTTCGGGGGCCCGAACACGCCGGGGCCGGCCAGTTGCATGGCGCCGTAGCCCATGCGGTTCACCTGGCGGCCGGCCAGCTCATACGTGCTTGCGGGTTTGCGGTTCGGCATTGCGTACTCCTCGGTTAGCGAATGTCCGCAGTATGGGCGCGTTCGGATTGTCCGATAATCCCATCTCATCGGAACAGGCTGTGCATTATTTCGAACAATGCGATCGAACCGCGCGGAGTGAATCATGGCGATGGAAATGAACGATCTGGCCGCTTTCGTTTCGGTGGCGCGTGCGGGCGGCTTTCGCGATGCGGCGCGCGTAGGCGGCGTTTCGGCGTCGAGTCTGAGCGCCGCGGTGCGCAGGCTGGAGGCTAAGCTCGGGCTGCGCCTTTTGAACCGCACCACGCGCAGCGTCGCGCCGACCGAGGCGGGGCAACGCCTGCTCGAATCGATCACGCCGCTCTTCAGCGAGATGGAAGCAGCGCTCGACGTGCTCAACGGCTACCGCGAAAAGCCCGCGGGCACGCTCAAGCTCAACGTGCCCGCGAGCGCGGCGCGCACCATCCTGCCCGGCGTGCTCGCGCCCTTTCATCGCGCGTATCCCGAGATCCGCGTGGAAGTGGTGGTGGAAGACGGCTTCGTCGACGTGCTGCAGATCGGCTGCGACGCCGGTATCCGCTACGACGAGCGGCTGGAGCAGGACATGATCGCGATTCCCATCGGCCCGCGCGTGGAACGTTTCGCGACGGTCGCTTCGCCCGCTTATCTCGCGGCGCGCGGGCGGCCTGAACATCCGCGCGATCTGATGGGGCACGCCTGCCTGCGCGTGCAGTTCGCGGGCGGCGCGATACCGCTGTGGTACTTCGAGCGCGACGGCGAAGTGCTGCGCCTCGACCCGCCCACGCCGCTCGTCGTGCGTCCCGGCGCCGCGCTCGACCTGCTGATCAACATGGCGCTCGACGGCGTCGGCGTCGTGTATCTGTTTGAAGAGATGTTGCTGCCGCATATCCGCAGCGGTGCGCTCGTGCGCCTGCTCGACGACTGGGACGTGTCGTTTCCGGGGCCGTTTCTCTACTATCCGGGGCGGCGGCACCTGCCGGCGCCGCTGCGGGCGTTCGTCGATTTCGTCAAAGAGAATGCACAAGACGATTCGGTATCCTGAACAAGTGGCTCAGTTGTCGCAGTATAGCGGGCGCGCGGCGCCTGGACTTTTGTGGGTGTGCTCGCCTTGCTGGCGATCCTGCATGGGTTCAACCACGGCGCGTTGCCGCAGACATCGGGCAACGCGCCAAAGGGTGCCTTTTAGGCGCGCTTCATGCCGTACTGGATAAACGTGCGGCACAGCAATTCCATGCCTTTCGCGTCCTCTTCGTCGAAGCGCGCGAGATGCGGGCTGTCCACGTCCCATACGCCGATCAGTTCGCCCTCCGGCGTGACGAGCGGCACGACGATTTCCGACTGCGAAGCCGAATCGCACGCAATGTGACCCGCGAACGCGTGCACGTCGGGCACGACCTGCGTTTGCCGTGTGGCCGCCGCCGTGCCGCATACGCCCCGGCCGATGGGAATGCGCACACACGCCGGTTTGCCCTGGAACGGACCGACCACGAGTTCGGTGCCGTCGAACGAATAGAAGCCCGCCCAGTTCAGGCCTTCGAGCGAATGAAACACGAGCGAAGCGAAGTTGGCCGCGTTCGCGATAACGTCGGTTTCGCCTTCGATCAGCGAGCGCGCCTGCGCGGCGAGCGATGCGTAGAGGGCGGGTTTGTCGGAGGGGAGGGTGTCGGAAAGCGAGAACATAAGTCGGTCGATCAGGATATGCGCCGGTACAGCGAAAGGCGCGGTGGAGCCAACCGTGAGTTTAGGCGAGATTGGGCATGGGCAGGAAAAACGCCGGGCGCGGAATACGGCTCTTGCATGGACCGTAGCGCGCCGGCGTGCGATTATTCACGTTTCGTGTTGAATCTATCCACGCCTGCGGGGCTGGTTGCTGGCGGGTTTTCAGGCATGCTGGCGCATCAGGACAGACAGAAACGGAGAACGCGTCATGAGCAAGATATTCAGAATCGCCGCCATTGCCGGCGACGGCATTGGCCAGGAAGTGATGCCCGAGGGCGTGCGCGTCGTCGAGGCGGCGGCAGCGAAGTTCGGCCTGAAGCTCGAATTCACGCATTTCGACTGGGCGAGCTGCGACTACTACCTGCAGCACGGCAAGATGATGCCCGACGACTGGTTCGCCACGCTCAAGGGTTTCGACGCGATCTATTTCGGCGCGGTCGGCTGGCCCGACAAGGTGCCCGATCACATTTCGCTGTGGGGCTCGTTGCTGAAGTTCCGCCGCGAGTTCGACCAGTACGTGAACCTGCGTCCGGTGCGTTTGTTGCCCGGCGTGCCGTGCCCGCTCGCCAACCGCAAGCCCGGCGACATCGACTTTCTCGTGGTGCGCGAGAACACCGAGGGCGAGTACAGCTCGGTGGGCGGCAAGATGTTCGAAGGCACCGAGCGCGAATTCGTGCTGCAGGAGTCGGTGTTCACGCGTCACGGCGTGGACCGCATCCTCAAGTACGCGTTCGAACTCGCGAACCAGCGCGGGCGCAAGAAGCTCACGGCGGCCACGAAGTCCAACGGCATTTCGATCAGCATGCCGTACTGGGACGAGCGCGTGGCCGCGATGGGCGAGGCGTATCCCGACGTGAAGTGGGACAAGCAGCACATCGATATTCTTTGTGCGCGCTTCGTGCTGCAACCGGACCGCTTCGACGTGGTCGTGGCCTCCAACCTTTTCGGCGACATTCTTTCGGACCTCGGTCCTGCGTGCACGGGCACGATCGGCCTGGCGGCTTCGGCGAACCTGAATCCCGAGCGCAAGTTTCCATCGCTCTTCGAGCCGGTGCACGGCTCCGCGCCCGACATCTTCGGCAAGAAGATCGCCAACCCCATCGCGATGATCTGGTCGGGCGCGATGATGCTCGACTTCCTCGGCAACGGCGACGCGCAATACAAGGCCGCGCACGACGCGATCATGCAGGCCATCGAGAAGGTGCTCGTGGAAGGCCCGCGCACGCCCGACATGGGCGGCACGGCGAACACCACCGTGTTGGGCGAAGCGGTCGCCGCCGCGCTGTGACGAAAATGCCGGACGCGCCGAAAGCGCCAAAATCTTTAGCGTCGCCTGAGCTCGACGACTTGCGCGTGTTCTGCATGGTCGCGCGCAAGGCGAGCTTCAGCGCGGCGGCCGAAGCACTTTCGGCGTCGCCGGCGTATGTGAGCAAGCGCGTGGGCGTGCTCGAGGCGCGCCTCGGCACGCGCCTGCTGCACCGCTCCACGCGGCGCGTCGCGATGACCGAGGCGGGCGAGCGCGTCTATGCGTCGGCGGGCAAGATTCTCGATGACGTCGAGCGGCTCGTGGACGACGTCTCCACCACGCGGCGCATCCCGCGCGGCACGCTGCGCGTGTCGAGCAGTTTTGGCTTTGGCCGCAACTTCGTCGCGCCTGCGCTCGCGGGGCTTTCAGAGCGGTATCCGCAGCTGAACGTGCGGCTCGAATTGTTCGACCGGCTCGTCGACGTGGCAGGCGAGGGCTTCGATCTCGACGTGCGGATCGGCGACGAGATCCCCGGCCATCTGATCGCGCGGCGTCTCGCCGCGAACTATCGCGTGCTATGCGCAGCGCCCGCGTATCTCGCGCGGCGCGGCGCGCCTCAGGAGGTCGCCGATCTCGCTGAGCACGCGTGTCTCGCGATCAAGGAGCGGGATCATCCGTTCGGCATGTGGCGTTTGAACGTGCACGGCGAAACGGTCTCGGTCAAGGTGGCGGGGCCGCTCTCCACCAATCATGGTGAAGTGGCCGTGCAATGGGCGCTGGCGGGCCGCGGCATCGTGCTGCGCTCGATGTGGGATGTCGCGCCCTTGCTGGAAAGCGGGCGCTTGCAGCGCGTGCTGCCCGGCGTCACGCAGCCGGCCAATGTCTGGGCGGTGTACCCGGCGCGGCTCGCGCAGTCCGCGAAAGTGCGCGTGTGCGTGAATCATCTGGAGGAAACGTTCGCGCGCATCGGCATTTCCGCGCCGCCAAACGAGAGCGGCGAGGACGAGAGCGGGCGCTAACGAGGTTCAGCGGGTGCCTTACTCGCTTTCGGGGATATCGAGCGCCTTGCGCTCGCGCCGTTCCTCGTTACCGCGCCGCGCACGCTGGCGCTGGCGCGAAAGCACGGTGATGATCTGGCCGGTGGTGGCGTCGGCGGGGATTTCGTTGCGAATCACGTTCGCGACCATCGGCAGCCCCTTGCGCTGGCGGCGCAGCGCCTGCGCGATCGCCTGGCGGCACGCTGGCCCGTGGCAATCCCATTCGTCGCGCAGTTTTCCGCAGTAACGGCAGGTGTCCATGCGTTCCAGTTTACCCAAAATCGATTGACGGTTTGGGGGCGCGATCATCGCGTGCCGGGCTTGTGCCTGCTTTTGCGCCGCCTGGCGCGGGCCGGCGGTATGATCGGCTGCGGATGCGGGCGGACCGTGGTTGGACATTGCGTGGCGGGAGCGGCAGATGGCGGCGATCGGCGTAGTCCTGTTCGACATGGAAGGCGTGCTCTCCCACTACGACCGCGACGCGCGTGTGGCGAGCCTCGCGGCGGCCACCGGCGCGCAGCCCGCAGCCGTGCGTCACGCGATCTGGGGCTCGGGCCTCGAAGCGCGCGCCGACGCGGGTGAACTCGACCCAGACGCCTATCTGCGCGCACTTGGCGCCTTGCTCGGCTGCGAGGTGGGGCGCGACGTCTGGCTCGCTTCGCGGCGTGCCTCGATCACGCCGAACGAGGCGGCGCTAGCGCTCGCGCACCGCGTGGCCGCGCGGTGCCGCATTGCCGTGCTGACCAACAACTGCTCGCTTGTCACGCATCACCTCGACTATCTGAATCCGCCGGTTGCGCGGCTTTTCGGTTCGCAGATCTATTCGTCGGCGACGTTCGGCGCGGTCAAGCCCGCTGCGCAGACCTATCTTGGCTGCGTGGCGCAGCTTGGCGCGCAGCCGCAGGAAACGCTTTTCATCGACGACAGCGAAGCGAACGTCACGGGCGCGCTCGACGCGGGTTTGCAGGCGTGCCACTTCATCGAGGCCGGCACGCTCGCGCAGGATCTTGCGCGCCTCGGGTTGATCGACGGTTGATGACGAACATACGGGAGCTTGTGATGAAGATGCAATGGCACTGGAACCTGGTCGCGGCGCTCTGGCTGTGTGCGTTCGCGCCGCTCGCCCCGGCGCAACAGCCCGGCGCGCCGCTCGTCTACGTGACGGATTTTGAACTCGACGCGGCCAACGTCAAGCAGGATTCGAATCCTGTGGAGAGTGCGCGCGAGCACGCGGGCGGGCTGCTGCCAAGACCGTTCCTGCGCCACCGGGACCCGCAGCAGCAAGCCGGTCAGGTCGTCACGAAAATGGCCGATGCGCTGGTGAGCGACCTGCGCGCGAAGGGCCTCGACGCGCGCCGCCTGCCTGCTGGCGCGCCGCTGCCCGCGCAGGGCTGGCTGGTGCGCGGCGTATTCCTGAGCGTGGACGAAGGCAACAGCATGCGGCGGGCGGTGGTGGGCTTCGGCTCGGGTGCGAGCCAGATCGAACTGGCGGTGGCCGTGGACGACCTCGCCACCCAAGCGCCGCAACCGCTGTATCAGGTGATCGACAGCGAGTCGAGCCACGCGAAGCCGGGCGCCGGCGCGGCGATCAAGCTCAATCCCTATGTGGCCGCGGCCAAATTCGTGCTCGCGCGCGCCGACGACCGCAAGAACGTGGACCGCGCGGCAGCCGAAGTGGCCGACTCGGTCGCGGCGCGCGTGAAAGCGGCGCCGCAATGACGCCGCGAGTGTCCAGCGTGATTAGCCGCGCGGCGGAATGTTGAGCCCGCGCTCGACCGCCGGCCGTGCGACGAATGCCGCGAGCACGCGCGCAACGTTCTTGAAGTCGGCATAACCCACGAGGTCGCCGGCTTCGTAAAAGCCAACAAGGTTGCGCACCCAACCAAACGTGGCGATGTCGGCGATGGTGTACTCGTCGCCCATGATCCACTTGCGCCCTTCAAGACGCTGGTCGAGCACGGCGAGCAGGCGCCGCGATTCGGCGACGTAGCGGTCGCGCGGACGCTTGTCCTCGTACTCCTTGCCCGCGAACTTGTGGAAGAAGCCCACTTGGCCGAACATCGGGCCGATGCCGCCCATCTGGAACATGACCCACTGGATCGTCTCGTAGCGCGCCGCGCCTTCGCGTGCGAGGAAGCGGCCGCACTTGTCGGCGAGATAAATGAGGATCGCGCCCGACTCGAAGAGCGCGAGCGGCGCGCCGCCCGGGCCGTTCGGATCGAGGATCGCGGGAATCTTGTTATTGGGGCTCAGCGAGAGGAATTCCGGCGACATCTGGTCGTTCGTGTCGAAGCGCACCAGATGCGGCTCGTAGGGCAGGCCGCTTTCCTCCAGCATGATCGAGACCTTGACGCCATTGGGCGTGGGCAGCGAATAGAGCTGGATGCGCTCGGGATGAAGCGCCGGCCACTTGCGGGTGATGGGAAACGCGGAAAGGTCGTTCATGCGAGGTCCTGGAAGGCCTTCGGCGGCGGGACGAGGGCGCTGGAAGGCGCGCCGCGGCCAGATCGAGAGGCGGGAGTGGAGTCAGGCCGCCAAGTTTAGTGGAAATGGCGTGCGCCGTCTTTTGACCACATTGCGTGAACTTCGAGGCTTACACGCTGCCTTCACGCTCGACCACGAGAATGCGCGCCTCGCCGCGCGGATGCGCGACATGCTCGCAGCCCACGCCCGCGAAGAACACGTCGCCCGCTTCGAGCACCACGACCTGCTCAGCGCCGTCTTCGCGGTAATGCATGTCGACCACGCCGCCGAGCACGGCGAACACTTCCTCGCCGTCGTTGACGTGCCATTTGTACGGCTGGTCGGTCCAGTGCAGGCGCACCGTGGTGCCGTTCATGTTGGCGATGTCGAGCGCGCCCCAGGGGCGGCTGGCGGTGAAGGTTTTCGAGCGGATGACTTTCATTGCAGTACCTGGCGCTCAAGGAGTCGCAGGGATGGATTGAGCCAGGCTCATCAGATTGAGCGGCGCGACGCGAATCAAGCCGCCGCGCGGGCTGTCGATATCGGCGATGAGCGTGAGCGACAGTGTCACCGTAATGGGCAGCACGAGCAGCAGCACGCGCCTGCCGACCTGGCCGTGCGCGCCGTAGCCCTGCATCAGGTTGCTGAAGATGGCGATGACGATCATCAGCGCCCACGCGGCGACGGGAATGCGATTGATCCACGCGGCCTGCGTGTAGCCCTGCGAATTGATGACGTCGTTCATGCCGCCGACGACGAGCGCCATGATCGGATTCGGCTGCGCCTTTGCGGCGTCGCGCACGCTCGCCCAGAGCTGCGTCTGTAGCTCGCTGGTGTTGCGGTTGATCTGGTCGAGTGCGCCGGGTTCGTGCACTACGTAAAACTGGACGCGCGCCTGAAGGTAGCGCGCGAGCAGCGCCTGGGTTTTGGCCGCCGCCTCGCCGCCGAGCAGGTCGGCGCGCAGGTACTCCGTGCCGATCGCATTGGCTTCCTCTTCCTCCAGGTTCTTGCGCTGGTCATAGCGGCTCACGGCCATCGAAAGCGTGAAGCCGATCAAGAGCGCGAGCAGCGTGAGCGTCGCGCCCTGCACGATCTTGTAGTTCTCGCGCGCCTCCTCGGCGAGCGGGAAGTATCGGTGCAGCACGCTCGCGCCCAGCGCGGCGGCAAGCGGCAGCACCAGAATCAGGAAGACGAACAGAAGCGCGGGGCGCTGAAGGATGAGCGGCGTCATGGAGTCTCCGCAAGGGCGTGAGAGGGACGAAGGCGCTGCAATGCAAATCGGCGTCGCCCGCGCGAGGCGGGGCGACGCCGATTCTACGACAGAACCGCGCGTGAACGCGCGCCGCTGTCAGCGCTTCACTTCGCCGCGCGTTGCGGCCACAGCGTGCGGCCCCAGAACGTCAGCGAGCGGTCCCACGCGAGTTGCGCCCAGATCGGGTCGTACTGCGTGATGGCGATGCGGGTCGGGCCCACCGCGGTCTCGTTCGCGAACGCGTGGTGCGCGAGATAGCGATGGAATTCGACGTCGACGTTGGCGCCCTTGAGCTTCGTTTCGAGCTCCGCCACGGTTTCGATGCTGAACGCCTGGTCCTGGGTCGCGAAGTGGCCGAGGATCGGCGCAGTGATCTTGCTCGCGTCGATATATTCGAGCGGCGGGAAGCCGTACCACACTACGGCGCCCGACAGGCCCGGGATCATGGTCGCCGCGAGCAGCGTGAGCGCGCCGCCCATGCAGTAGCCCGTCACGCCTACACGGTCCGTGAGCGTCTTCAGGTAATTGACCGCACCGAATACGTCCTGCGAGGCCGCGTCCGCGAAGTCGAGGCCCGTCATCAGGTGATGGGCTTCCTCCTGTTCGACCGTCATCTTGCCGCGATAGAGGTCGGGCACGAGCGCGAGGTAGCCCGCCTGCGCGAGCCGGTCGGCCACGCCGCGAATCTGGTCGTTCAAGCCCCACCACTCCTGGATCACGACGATGGCGGGCGCGCCTTCGGTCTTTTCCGGCTTGGCGAGATAACCCTGGAGCGACTGGCCGTCAGGGCGGGTAAAGGAAATCATGGAACCGGCGGACTGTTTCATTTGGGGCAACCCTCGGTGAATCGGTTGAACGAAAGACGCAAGCATAGCGCTTGCTCACGGGATTTGTGTGTATGCACCTGACGGTGCTCATGACGGGCTCATTCACCGATCAGATGCAGCACGATATCGCGCGTGTGCGCCGCGCGGCGATGTTCGAATACATAGATGCCTTGCCACGTGCCCAGCACGGGACCGCCGTGCTCGACCGGAATGGAGAGCTGCGTGTGCGTGAGCGCCGAGCGCAAATGCGCGGGCATGTCGTCGGGGCCTTCGGTGTCGTGTTCGTAGCGCTGCGGATCTTCGGGGGCGAGCTGCTCGAAGTAACGTTCGAGATCGCGGCGCACCGAGGGATCGGCGTTTTCCTGGATCACGAGCGACGCCGAAGTGTGGCGGCAAAAGACGGTGAGCAAACCGGTGGCGATGCGCTGCTCGCGCACGAAAGCGCGCACCTCATGGCTGATTTCGACGAGCCCGCGCGTGCGCGTGCTCACCGGCAGATGATGGATAGCCTGGCGCATGATCGTTATTCTCCTGGCGGGCGGCGGCGCGCAGCTAGTGAGCCGTCGCGGCGATTGCAGCCTTTAAGCATAGCGCAGGCGCGCCCGGCGCGCAGAGCGCTCCCGCTGCTCGCGTGCGATGCTGGTACGATGTCGGCCTTGCCGATCAAACCTCGGCCATAGATCGATACGAAGGAGAAAACCGCTTGAACCTCACCCGCTTCGCGAAAGCCCGCCACGCCACCAAGGCGTTCGATCCCGCCCGCAAGATTCCCGCCGCTGTCATCGACGAACTCAAGGAGCTGATCCGCTTCAGCCCCTCGTCGGTGAATTCGCAGCCGTGGCACTTCGTGCTGGCGGAAAGCGACGCTGCGCGCGCGCGTATCGCCAAGGGCATGGAAGGTTTCGCGTACAACGAACCGAAGGTCACGCGCGCCTCGCACGTCGTGGTGTTGTGCGTGCGCACCGACATGGACGAAGCCCACCTCGCCGAAGTGCTCGCGCAGGAAGAAGCGGACGGCCGTTTCGCGAACGCCGAAGCGAAGGCGGGTCAGGAAAAGACGCGCTCGTTCTACGTGAACCTGCATCGCGAGCGCAACGACCTGCCGGCGTGGATGGAGAAGCAGGCGTATCTCGCGCTCGGCACGCTGCTGATCGGCGCATCGACGCTCGAAATCGACGCCTGCCCGATGGAAGGCTTCGACGCAAAGGCGCTCGACGAGGAACTGGGCCTGTGCGAGCAAGGCCTCACGGCGCTCGTGGTGGTCGGCCTCGGCTACCGCAGCACCGATGACTTCAACGCGAAGCTGCCCAAGTCGCGTTTGACCGCGGCTTCGGTATTCACCGATCTCGGTTGAGAGGCGAAGCATCGCGCCGCATTCGTGAGAATCGCGGCGATTGACGTCGCCCGAAGCCACGCGGCAGCCGCATCAGGAGCATTCGTCCATGCAGGGAATCAAACGCCGGATCGTGTACGTCACGTTGTTCGAGGGCATCGCGATCCTGATTACCGGCACGAGCTTCTCTTCGCTCTCGGGCAGCGGCATGAACCGCGCGGGCGCAGCGGCGGTGTTTTCGTCGCTGGTTGCGGTGGGCTGGAACTTCGTCTACAACCTGCTGTTCGAGCGCTGGGAAGCGCGCCAGACGAAACGCGGCCGCAGTGTCGCGCGCCGCATTGCGCACGCGGTCGGCTTCGAGGGCGGCCTCGTGGTGCTGCTCGTGCCGATGATCGCGCTCACGCTGCAAGTCACGTTGATCGAGGCGTTCGCGATGGATATCGGCCTCTCGGTGTTCTTTCTCGTCTACAACTACATCTACAACCTGATTTTCGATGCCGTGTTCGGCCTGCCGGCCTCCGCCATGCCGGTGACGACCGCTTCGGAGGCGGAGCCGCGCGCGTAGCGCGGGCGCTTTCGCTCTCTCGATCAGGGACTCGCAGCAGCACCCTGCGTACGGCTCGCTTCCACGTTTGCTGGGCCGCTCGCACTCGCGCCCGTCGCAGCCGCATCGGAAGCCGGCGTCACCGCCCGCGCCGGATGCTGCGCATCGTGCAGTTGCCCGGACCAGCCGCCGCCCAGGTCGCCGATCAGCGAAGCCGTATCGAGCAGCCGCTGCTGGTGCACGTTGAGCGCGCTCTGCTGATTGGTCACCTGCGTGGCGAGCGCCGTGGCGACCGTCGTGTAGTCCACGGTGCCCGCTTCGTATTCGTTTTGCGCGATCTGCGCGCCGTGCGTGGCGTCGCGCACGGCGGCGTCGAGCACTTCAGCCTGCTGCGCGAGGATGCGCAGCCCCGACAGATCGTTCTCCACACCCTGGAACGCCGTGAGCACCGTGCCGCGATAGTTGGCCACCGCGGCGTCATAGCTCGCGCGTGCCGCCGCCACCTGGCCGCTGCGCAGGCCGCCGTCGAAGATCGTCTGGGTCGCGCTCGCGCCTAGCGACCAGACATAGTTGCTGATATGCAGCAGGCCCGAAAGCGGCGACTGCGTGAACCCGTCGAGGGCGGTGAGTGAGATCGACGGATAGTACGCGGCCACTGCCACGCCTATCGCCGCGTTGGCCGACGCCATCTGGCGTTCGGCGGTCGAGATGTCCGGGCGGCGTTGCAGCAGCGTGGAGGGCACGCCGGCAGGAATGGCGGGCAGCGCGGGAAGCTGCGTGCTGTGCGGGATATCGACCTCTTCGGGGTTGCGGCCCACAAGCACCGCAATGGCGTGCTCGTATTGCGCGCGCGCCACGCCCAGCGCGATCAGGCTCGCGCGTGCGGATTCGAGCTGCGTGCGCGCGGAAATCAGGTCGGACGGCGGGACGGTGCCCGCCTGGTCCTGGTTGGCCACCACGCGCAGGAAGTCCGTGTACGCCTTAACGGTGTTCGTGAGCAGGTCGATATCCGCGTCAGCGATACGCAGATTGATCACCGCGTTCGCCAGTGCGATTTGTTCGGATAACGTAGCGTTGGCGAGCGTCGCTTCGCTTGCCTGTGCCGTGGCCGACTGTTCCTCGATCTGGCGGCGCACCTGGCCCCACAGGTCGATGTCCCAGCTCGCGTTCGCTTCGAGCGTGCCGCCGTTGACGATGCGCGCGCCGCTCGGCGTCGAAGTGATGCTGCTCACGCTGCTGAGCGTGCCGGTGGAGGAGCGCTCGCGCGCGAGCGAGCCGGTAACGCCGATGGTCGGGAAGAGGCTCGCACGCGCGACACGCACTTCGGCGAGCGCTTCCTGGTAGTTCGCGTAGCTTTGCCGCACGGTCTGGTTCGATACCTCGACGAGCGGCTCCAGTTCATCGAGCAGCGGGTCATTGAACGCGGTCCACCATTCGCCCTTGGGGCCCTGGGCCGCTTCGGGCTCGGCCTGGGTCCAGCCGGGCAGCTCCTTCCAGGTGGCGGGCGTGGCGACCTCGGGCCGGTGGTAATCCGGCCCGACCATGCAGCCCGCGAGCAGCAGCGCAGCAGCGAGGGGGCTTAGCGGCAGCAGACGCGTGCGCGTACTCGTGTTTCTGGAAGCGGCGGAAATCAACATTCGCGTGAGCGATCGGGTCAGGGAAGTCTTCATCATGATGCGCTCTCATCGGCCTGGCGATTCCACGGCAGGCGCGCGGCCCAGCGCGCGAGGCGCGCGCGCAGGCGGTCGAGGAACAGGTAAATCACTGGTGTGGTGTAGAGGGTAAAGACCTGGCTCAGGAGCAGGCCGCCCATCACCGTCACGCCGAGCGGCTGGCGCAGCGAAGCGCCCTGGCCGATACCGATGGCGAGCGGCAGCGCGCCAAGCACGGCGGCGAAGGTCGTCATCATGATCGGGCGCAGGCGCACCACGGCGGCTTCGTGAATCGCGCGGCGCGCCTCCATGCCTTCGTTGCGCTGCAACTGGATGGCGACGTCGACCATCATGATGCCGTTCTTCTTCACGATACCGATGAGCAGGATGATGCCGATCATCGCGATCACCGAGAACGGCGTGCCGAAGATCAGCATGGCGAGAATAGCGCCGATGCCGGCCGAGGGCAGCGTGGAAAGGATCGTGAGCGGGTGGATGGTGTTTTCGTAC
This sequence comes from Paraburkholderia sp. JHI869, assembly GCF_038900775.1. Taxonomy (NCBI): domain Bacteria; kingdom Pseudomonadati; phylum Pseudomonadota; class Betaproteobacteria; order Burkholderiales; family Burkholderiaceae; genus Paraburkholderia; species Paraburkholderia sp. JHI869. The sequence goes on along the minus strand of NZ_JAYMSC010000030.1, from coordinate 7,244 downwards.
AGCACGCCCAGCACGATATAGACCACGGCGAGCGCGGCGACAATGAGCAGCGGCACGACGCCCATCGACTGCGCGTAAGCCTGCGCCGCGCCCGCGAACGCGCCGTGAATGGAGGCGGGCATGCCGATGTCGCGCTCGGCCTGCTCGATGATCGTGCCGGCCTCGGAAAGCGAGCCGCCTTGGGGCAGGTTGAACGAGATCGTGCCCGCCACTTCCGTGCCCTGGTGATTGACCTGCGTGGCCGTATGGCGCGTTTTCCAGTCCATGAGCGCCATGAGCGGCACCATGGTCTCAGCGGCCGTGCTGTCCGCGCTGCCGCTGGAACTGCCGCCCTTGCTGTTGGCGATCGCATTGTTCTGCTGGTTGGCGACCGCGTTGGCGTTGCGCTCGTTGGTGTTGCTGCTCGTGTTGCTGGTCGTGGTCACGGCAGTAAAAGGCGTGACGCCCGAGATGACGCTCGACGGCATCTGCGTTTGCGCGGCGCCGCTCGCATTGCCCGCCGCCGTGCTCAGCCAGATATCCTGAAACGACTGCGGAAACTGCCAGTATTGCGGCGCCACTTCCATCACGACGAAGTACTGGTTGATCGCGTTGTAGATGGTCGAAACGGTGCGCTGGCCGAAGGCGTCGTAGAGCACGTTGTCCACCTGGTTCGGATCGAAACCGTAGCGCTTGGCGGTCGTGCGCTGCACCGTCATGTAGGCCTCCAGACCGTTTTGCTGAAGGTCCGAGTTCACATCCGACATCTGGCCGCGGTGCTTGTTCAGTTCGTCCACGAGACGCGGTACCCAGGTGAAGAGGGCGTCGGCGTCGTCGCTCGTGAGCGTGTACTGATACTCGGCCGCCGACTGCCGCCCGCCGATCTGCAGGTCCTGCTGCGCCTGCATGAAAAGCCGCGCACCCGAAACCGCGTTGAGCTTGGGGCGCAGGCGGTTCACGACTTCGGTGGCAGACAGGCGGCGTTCGCCGATCGGCTTCAACTCGACGAACACCGTGGCCGAATTGAGCGCGCGTCCGCCCGTGAAGCCCGCCACGGATTGCACGGCGGGATCGGCTTTCACGATGGCCTGCAATTGCGCGAGCTTCTTCTCCATCGCCGTGAACGAAATGCTCTGGTCCGCGATGATCTGCCCGATCAGAATGCCCGTGTCCTGCTCGGGGAAGAACGTGCCGGAAAGCAGCCGCGCGAGAAACACATTGCCGATCAGCAGCGCGAACAGGATGAAGATCGTGAGCCGCGCGTGATTGAGCGCCACGTCGAGCGTGCGCGAGTAGAACTGCTTGAAGCGCTCGAACTGCGCGTCGATCCACACGGCCGCGCGCGAGGGCTTGCGGTGCAGCGCTTCGCGCTTGAGGACGTAGGCGCACATGGTGGGCGTGACGGTGAGCGAGATCACAAGCGAGATGAGGATCGCGATGGAGAGCGTCATCGCGAACTCGTGAAACAGCAGGCCCACGATGCCGGGCATGAGCAGAATGGGCAGGAATACGGCGATGAGCGAAAGGCTCATGGAAAGCACCGTGAAGCCCACTTCGCCCGCGCCTTTGAGCGCCGCTTCCTTCGGGTCCATGCCGGCCTCGATATGGCGCACGATGTTCTCCAGCACCACCACGGCGTCGTCCACCACGAAGCCCGTGCCGATGGTGAGCGCCATGAGCGAAAGATTGTCGATGCTGTAGCCGAGCAGGTACATGGGCCCGAACGTGCCGACGATGGAAAGCGGCAGCGCTACGGCCGGAATGAGCGTGGCGCGCGGCGAGAGCAGGAACACGAACACCACGCCGATCACGAGCAGCACGGCGATGAAGAGCGTGCGTTCGGTGTCGGCCACGGAGGCGCGTACGGACTCGGAGCGGTCGATCGCCACGTTCACCTTGATCGTGGCGGGCAGCGCGGCCTCGATGGAGGGCAGGCGCGCGCGGATCTGCTGCACCGTCTTCACGACGTTGCTGCCCGGCATCGGGTAGACGATCACGAGCACGGCGGACTTGCCGTTGTAGAGGCCCGCGTTGCGGATGTTTTCGTTGGAGTCGATGACCGAAGCCACGTCGCGAAGGAACACGGGCGAGCCGTTGCGATAGGCAATCACCACGTCGCGAAACGGCGCGGCCTTGCTGATCTGGTCGTTTGAGAGCACCGTATAGCGCTGGTTGCCCTGGTCGATATGGCCTTTCGCGCTGTTCGCGTTGGCCGCGCCAATGGCCGCGCGCACGTCTTCGAGGCCAATGCCGTAACTGTTGAGCTTGCTCGGCTCCAACTCCACGCGTACCGAGGGCAGCGCGCCGCCGCCCAGTGTGATCTGGCCCACGCCGTCCACCTGCGAGAGCTGCTGCTGGATGACCGAATCGGCGGAGTCGTAAAGCTGCGCCTTGGTGAGCGTGTCCGACGTGAGCGCGAGCACCATGATCGGCGCGCTCGCGGGGTTGTACTGGCGATAGGTCGGGTTGCTGCGCAGCGTGGTGGGCAAGTCGGCGCGCGCGGCTTGAATGGCCGCTTCCACATCGCGCGCCGCGCCGTTGATGTCGCGGTTCAGGCCGAACACCACCACGATGATCGCCGTGCCGGTGTTGCTGATCGACGTGAGCTGGCTCACATCGGCGATCGTGCCGAGGCGCCGCTCCAGCGGCTCGGCCACGGTGGACGCCATGATGTCCGGGCTCGCGCCCGCCATGTTGGCCTGCACCACGATCACCGGGTAGGCGATGTTGGGCAGCGGCGCGACCGGCAGCCGGAAAAAGGCGAGCGCCCCCGAAATGAGGATCGCGATCGCGAGGAGAGAGGTCGCGACCGGCCGCCGGATGAAGAGCGCCGAGAGGTTCACGGCGTGCCCTCGGGCGCGGTTGGCGCGTCACCGTCCACATTGCTTTCCGGCTTGCGCTTGCGGCCAAAGCGTTCGGCCAGGCGGTCGAAGTACAGATAGATCACGGGCGTCGTGAAGAGCGTGAGCATCTGCGAAAGCGTGAGGCCGCCGATGATCGCAAGACCCAGCGGGCGGCGCAGCTCCGAGCCCGTGCCGCTGCCGAGCAGCATGGGCAGCGCGCCGAGCATGGCCGCGAGTGTGGTCATGAGAATCGGCCGGAAACGCAAGAGCGACGCTTCGAAAATCGCCTCGCGCGCCGGCTTGCCTTGCACGCGTTCGGCTTCGAGCGCGAAGTCCACCATCATGATGGCGTTCTTCTTGACGATGCCGATCAGGAGCACGATGCCGATAATGCCGATCACGTCGAGATCCTTGCCCGCGATCATCAGCGCGAGCAGCGCGCCAATACCGGCCGAAGGCAGCGTCGACAGGATCGTGACCGGGTGCACATAGCTCTCGTAAAGCACGCCCAGCACGATATACACGGCCACGAGCGCCGCGATCAGCAGATACACCTCGCTGGAGAGCGAATCCTCGAACGCCTGCGCCGCGCCCTGGAACGACGAGGTGATCGAGGGCGGCAGGCTTACGGCGGCCTCGGCCTTGCGTACGTCGCGCACGGCGGCGGAGAGCGAGGCGCCGTCGGCGAGATTGAACGAGATCGTCACCGACGGGAACTGCGCGAGGTGGCTGATCATGAGCGGCGAGCGCGTGATGCTGATCTTCGCAATGCCCTTGAGCGGCACCTGGCCTTCGCTGCTCGTCTGGCTCGGCAGATAGAGGTCGCCGAGCGATTCGACCGTGGGCAGCGCCTCGGGCTTCGCCACGAGAATCACGCGGTACTGGTCCGACTGCTGGAAGATGGTGGAAACGATGCGCTGGCCCAGCGCGTCATAAAGCGCGTTGTCGATGGTTGCGGCCGTGATGCCGTAACGCGCCGCTAGCTGGCGGTTCACTTCGACATTGACGGAAAGCCCATCCGTGTTGAGATCGCTCGTGACGTCGCGGATCGACGGGATCTGCTTCATGCGCGCAAGCAGCTGGGGCACGTACTGGTCGAACGCCTCCTGGCTCGGCCCGCGCAGCACGAAGTTGTACTGGTTGCGCGAGACCGTGGTGTCGAGCGTGAGGTCCTGCTCGGGCTGAATGTAAAGGCGCACGCCCGCCACCTTCGCCACCGACTGCTGAATGCGCCGCCCGATCTCGTCGGCGGTTTCGGAGCGGTCGTCGTGCGGCTTCAGGTTGATGAGGAAGCGCCCGTTGTTGAGCGTGTTGTTGATGCCGTCGATGCCCACGTACGAAGTGAGCGAAACGACATCGGGGTCCTTGAGAATTTCCTCGGCGAGCGCGGACTGGCGCCGCACCATCGCCTGGTAGGAGATGGAGTTGTCGGCCACGCTGATGCCTTGCAGCACGCCCACGTCCTGCACCGGAAAAAGGCCCTTCGGAATCACGACGTAAAGCAGCCCGGTGAGCACCACCGTCACCAGGAATACGATGAGCGTGAGCAACTGGTGGTCGAGCACCCAGCGCAGGCCGCGCTCATAGGCGTTGAGCGTCTTGTTGAACAGCCCTTCGCTGATGCGCTCGAAACGGCTGGGGTGGCGCTCGGCCTGAGCACGGAGGATGCGCGCGCACATCATCGGCACGACGGTGAGCGAGACCACAGCGGAAAGCACGATGGTCACCGCGAGCGTGACGGCGAACTCGCTGAAGAGCCGTCCGATCACGCCGCCCATGAAGAGCAGCGGAATCAGCACGGCAATGAGCGAAATGGTCAGCGAGAGAATCGTGAAGCCGATCTGCCCCGCGCCTTTTAACGCCGCCTGCAACGGTTTGTCGCCTTCCTCCAGGTAGCGCACGATGTTCTCGATCATCACGATCGAGTCGTCCACGACGAAGCCCGTGGCGATGATGAGCGCCATGAGCGAGAGGTTGTCGATCGAGTAGCCCAGCTCGTACATGATCGCGAGCGTGCCGATCAGCGAGACCGGCACCGATATGCTCGGAATGATGGTGGCGGGCAGATTGCGCAGGAACACGAAGATCACGGCCACCACGAGCGCCACGGCGAGCACGAGTTCGAAGGCCGCGTCGCTCACCGAAGCGCGGATCACGCCCACGCTGTTCGACACCACGGTGACCTGCATGCCCGCCGGCAGCGCCGCTTCGAGCTGCGGCAACTGCTTCATGATCTGGTTGACCGTGGCGATCACGTTCGCGCCCGGCTGGCGCTGCACGTTCAGCACGATGGCGGGCGCCTTGTTGTACCAGGCGCCGCGCTCCACGTCCTGCGCGGCGGTGGACACGCGCGCGACGTCGCGCATGAACACGGGCGAGCCGTTCTGGTAGGCGACGACGGTGTCTTCGTAGTCCTTCGGGTCCGAGATCTGGTCGTTCGAATTGATCGTGTAGTTGAGCTCGGGGCCGTCGAAATTGCCCTTCGGGTTGCTCACGTTCACGTTGGCGAGGAGCGTGCGCAGGTCGTCGAGATTCAGGCCGTAGGCGGCGAGCTTTTGCGGGTCGGCCTCCACGCGCACGGCGGGCACGTTGCCGCCCGCCGTGGTGACGAGGCCCACGCCCGGCACTTCGGAAATCTTCGTGGCGAGTCGGTTGTTGGCCGCGTCCTGCAACTGCGTGAGCGACATCGACTTCGACGTGATCGCGAGCGTGAGGATGGGCTGATCGGCCGGGTTGACCTTGGCGTAGGTCGGCGGCGCGGGCAGGCCGCTCGGCAGGAAGCTGTTGGCTGCGTTGATGGCCTGCTGCACGTTCTGCTCGGCCACATCCAGGCTCAGCGAGAGGTCGAACTGCAGCGTGATGACCGAGGCGCCCTCGGAGCTGTACGAGATCATCTGCTGCAGGCCCGGGATTTCACCGAGCTGCACTTCGAGCGGCGCCGTGACGGTGGTCGCCATCACGTTCGGGCTTGCGCCCGGATAGAAGGTCTGCACCTGGATGGTGGGGTAGTCCACCGCGGGCAGCGAGGAAACCGGCAGGAACTTCATCGCGACGAGGCCGATCAGCACCATCGCGATCATCAGGAGCGAAGTCGCGACCGGCCGCAGGATGAAGAGACGCGAAATATTCATCGGCGCTGGGTCTGGGGCTTAACCGGCTTGCGAGGCCGCGGCGCTCGCGTCGGAGGCGTTCGGCGCCGTGGCGCCAGGGGCGCTCGACGCGCTGGGCGCGCTGCCATGGTGCGCAGCACTGGCTGCGCCCGCGTGCGTGGCGGGCCTGGGCCCTGCGGGCTGGATCTTCGCGCCGTCGTTGAGGCGGTCGAGGCCGTCGGTCACGACACGCTGACCCTGCTGTAACCCCGCGGAGATCACGGTGTTGCGGCCGTCGCTCGGCCCGAGCGTGACCTTGTGGACCGACACGGTGTTGTCGGTGTTCACGAGATACACGTAGTCGCCGGGCGCGCCGGTCTGGACCGCGGGCGTGGGCACGAGCACCGCGTTCTGCAGCGTGTCGACGAGCAGCCTCACGTTGACGAACTCGTTGGGAAAGAGCGCCTCGTTGTCGTTGGGCACGCTTGCGCGCAGCGTGACCGTGCCGGTGGCCGTGGCCATCTGGTTGCTGAGCGCGAAGAGCGTGCCGGTGGCGATCTGGCGCGTGTTGTCGCTGCTGAACACGGTGATCGGCAGCTTCGCGCCGGCGTTGACACGATCGAGCACGCTGCCGAGCGAGGTCTGCGGTATGGCGAACTGCACGGTGGTCGGCTTGATCGTCGTGATGACGGCAATGCCCGTGGAACTGGACGAGGTCACGTAGTTGCCCGGATCGACGAGCCGCAGGCCCACGCGCCCCGACACCGGCGCGGTGATGCGGCAATAGATGAGATCGAGTTCGAACAGCCTGACGTTGGCCTGATCGGCCTTCACCGCGGCCTCGTACTGCATGACAAGAAACTTCTGGTCCGTGTAGGTCTGCTCGGCGATCGACCGCTTTTCGTTCAACTGCGTGTAGCGCGCGAGGTCGGCACGCGCCTGGGCGAGCAAGGCCTGGTCCTTGGCGAGCTGCGCCTGCGCCTGTTCCTTGCTGATCTCATACTGGCGCGGGTCGATCTGCGCGAGGAACTGCCCCTTCACGACATCCTGGCCTTCCTTGTAGCCCACCTCGGTGAGGTAGCCGCTGATTTGCGGCAGAACCGTGACAGTGGCGATCGGCGTGACGGTGCCGAGCGCGTTGAGCGTAACGGGCATGGGCCCGAGCGTGGCGGCGGCCACGGTCACGACTTGCGGCGCCGCGCCATGCTCCGTCTTCTTGTTGCGCATGATGTGCACGACCACGAGCACGATCAGCAGGATCACGACGATGGCGAGAATGAGCGGGCCGAGCCGGCGGCGCTTCGGCGCCTGTGGGGGAGGGGCGGGCGGTGGT
>NZ_JAYMSC010000029.1:0-106871 GCF_038900775.1 Paraburkholderia sp. JHI869 | reverse complement strand
AGGACATCCTCACGCGTCTGCCCACGCACAGGGCCAGCGACATTGCCGCGTTGTTGCCGCATCACTGGCAGCCGATACCGACAATCGCCTAACTTCGTCTGTCAAGACGGGATCGCTGGCCGCTTACCTTCATCGCGCATGGCACTGCCACGATAGCGGAGCACACCTGAGAGGACGCTTCGGTGCTCGAGCCTGGCTCCTCGAGCACTTTATGGATGCGCGGCGGTATTGGGAGATACCGCGTACGCATCGTCGGCGCGTACGCGTCAGAGTGAGTCACTTTGGAGCGCGGCGTTGGCGCGAAGCTGGCGCCGCTTGGCTTGTGCGAGCAGATCGGCAATCCATAGCGAGTCGTCGAATTCTGCCTTTGGTCCGGTGCCGTTTCGGGGCCAACGCCGAACCTATTTGCACGAGGCTATCCGTTCAATTGCCTATTCCCCATTCTCAGCAGTTCACTTAAGTCGTATAGCCAGATACCGAACGTCCGTTAAATGTTCCACGCGCCTCATCCGGCACGCCTATCCCTAGTCGTCTATTGCAGCAGCTCCCGACACCTGTGGATACTCCTCAGCACGCACAACCTTCTTACGATTGCGTCGGGAGGCTCGCCATGCAAAGTACAACTGCGCTGCGACAAGAACGAGGCACGCATATGTGAAAAATGCACTGATTGGTCTCTGGACGAAGATCGCCAAGTCGCCATGTGACAGCAGTAGCGAGCGCCGGAAGTTTTCCTCCACCATAGGTCCGAGTACAAATCCAAGGAGGATAGTCGCCACAGGAAACTCAAGCTTAAGCAACACTGCGCCAATAATGCCAAAGACCAGTACTTCCCCTACTTCGAATAGACTGTTGTTGGTGCTGAACACGCCTATCGCTATGAAAAAAAGCGCTGAGGGATACATATAGCGGTACGGCACACGGAGCACTTTCACCCACAGGCCAATCATCGGAACGTTGAGAATTACAAGCAGGACGTTGCCGATCCAGAAGCTCGCAATAAGCCCCCAGAACAGGTCAGCGTGCTCCGTAATCAGCGCGGGACCGGGTTGGTATCCTTGGATCAGTAGCGCACCAAGTAATAGTGCCATCACCGCGTCACCAGGAATACCTAAACTCATGGTTGGGATGAAATCCACCTGCGTCTTCGCGTGCGTCGAAGCCTCGGGGCTAGCGACGCCCTCGATGGCGCCATTGCCGAACCGCTCCGGTGTTTTGGAGATCTTGCGCTCGAGCGCATAAGCGAGGAATGTCGTGATGGTGGGGCCTGTGCCGGGAATTGCACCGAACAGCGTGCCAACCAGAGTGCCGCGCACCATTGGGAAGAAAGATTGTTTCAGTTCGCCTTTCGAAGGCCACATATCGCGGAGTCGCACTTTCGTCGCCATCCCGATAAAGTGCACTCGATTAACGTTGGCGATAAAGTCGGCCACACCGAAAAGTCCCATCGCGAGGGCTACGATCTCTATGTTGTTATAAAGTTCCACAAAGCCAAATGTAAAGCGCGACGTACCACTGTTCACGTCCGTGCCGACGATGCCGAGCAGCAGGCCAAACGTGGTCATTGCAATGCCTTTAAGAGGCGAACCACGCGCCATTGTCGAGCCGGCAAGCAAGCCTAGCAACATGATCGAAAAGATCTCAGTCGGACCGAAATCAAACGCGATCTGCACTAGCAGTGGCGAAGCCACAATCATCACTACGATTCCGAAGGAAGCGGCAAAGAATGACGCAATCATCGTAATACCAAGGGCCGTGCCTCCTTTGCCCTGTTTAGTCAATGGATATCCATCAATACACGTGACCGCATGCGGTGGATGAGATGGCAGATTGAGGAGAATAGCGCCCAAGGCACCACCGTACTGGGAACCATAGAAGATGCCTGCTAGCATAAGCAGCGCAGGGACTGCGTGCATTGTGTAGGTCAGTGGCAACAGCATGGCGATCGCGGACAGGGCGCCCATTCCAGGCAAGACGCCGATGAGATTTCCGATCAGCACACCGAAGAACGACCACAGCAGATTTTGCGGCAGCAGTGCAACGCTGAACCCATACCAAAGATCGTGCAGCGTCTGGCCAATCATGCGAACCCCCACCTGAAAAGCGGCATCTGAATTTTCAACGCCCACCAAAACACGACCACGGCTACTACGACCATGGCTGCGCCTAACAAAGCTGCACTGCGCCACGTGTTCTCTCGATCTCCGAGCGCCGAGATGAACACGACAGCGAACGTCGCAACGACAAGTCCTAAATACTTCGCCGATATCACAAATGCGACGATGCCCAGGCAAATTAGTGTCCACGCCTTCCACTCAGGCGCGAGTTGACTCTTCTCCTGCCTTACATCGGAGTCTACTGACGCTGAATGGTAGCCCTTGGCCGCAAGAGTGATACCCACCACGGCAAGGATGATACCCAAGGCTAACGGGAAGAATCCTGGACCCATTCGGCTGAGTGAACCGATATTGAACGAGGTCGAGTGTAATGCGACCGATATTCCACAGACGAACATTAGAGCGCCACCGACGACGTCTTTGTTCACTTTACGCACGATTGTCATGCGACCTCCCGACTTGAACCTTAGCTGTGTAAAGCTTTATAGCTGTACCTGTATGTCTCATCGCGATTTTCATCTACGGCCGAAACGACCCGCCAGACACCTCGGTTAGGCACCGCAACCACTGACCACCTTTCCTTTCTGCGTACGCGCAGGGTATCCCAACCATAGTTCGCAAAGATGGTACATCAGACGTGATGACCGCTTTGCATCCCGGTGGAGTGGGATATCCGGCTGCGCCAAGGTAGTTGCCCGGTAAAGTCCCTACTGAATCTTTATCTTTACCTTGTTCTGGATTGCACCGTAGGTGTTGTAGTCCTGGGTAAGCGCGCTCCTTAAGTCGGTTGCTGAGCCAGACCACGATGTGAGTCCAACGGTGTTCAATTTCTGCTGGATCTCTGGCTCCGCCATTACTTTCTGGAAGTCGGAACTAAGTCGATCTGCGGCCTCTTTCGCCGTACCAGCTGGCGCGAAAATGCCGACCCATGTCCTAAGTTCCATATTGGGTCCACCAGACTCCATTACAGTAGGAACGTCGGGATATGTCGGGTATCTATGTGGCGCGGCAATCGCGAGAAACTTCAGCTTTTTTGCTTGATACAGCGCGTTCGCCGTAGATGCGGTCGCGAACGACCAATCAATTCTCCCGCCGATAATATCGGTGAAAATTTGCATTGTGTCTTTATAAGGAACGTGCGTCATCTTCACACCGGTCATAGATTCCAGCATTGCGCCACCGAGATGGTATTGACTGCCTACACCGGATGATCCGTACGTCATGTGCCCATCTTCAGCTTTCGCAGCTACGAGCAAATCTTTGACGCTTTTCCATGGTGAGTCTGCCTTAACGACCATGAAATAGTTCGTAGAAAACACTGGAGCTATGGCGACAAAGTCCTTGAATGGATCGTAAGGTAGGTTCTGGTAAAGATGAGGCTGAAGGCAAAACAAAGCCGCATCCACCATAAGAAGGGTATAACCATCCGGCGGTGCAAGTTTGACTGTATTGATGCCTATCCAGCCGTTGCCACCGGGTCTGTTGTCGACTATCACCGGTTGCCCCCACATTTTCGAAAGTCGTTCGCCAACGATCCTCATGACATTGTCAGGGCCGCCCCCGGGAGGGTACGGCAATACAATTCGGACTGGCCTATCAGGGAAAGCTTGCGCGTTGCTTGCGACAGGCAGCATTGCAGCCATTACCAGCGCAAGTGCACAGAGTTGTCTAATGAATTTCAAGGATGTCTCCATATTTTTTGGAACAACACTACCAACAGACCACTCTGTTTGATGCGCTCCTAGTGCGTCGAACAGACCAAGAATCGAACAGCATTCAGACGGAGCGATACGTGGTCTGGGCATTACGCTGAGTAATATGCTCGCTGCAATGCGGCGCAATTCAACGCGGAGGAAATCCATCGAGCAGATTTTCAACGCTTCCTACTACCTCGGGCGCCTGCGCTGTGCCTCATCCTAGCGCTCGCCGCACCGACGGTACAAAAATATGAGTAGGCGGAGTATTACTGTCAAAAATATACTAACGTGAGCTCTTTACCGAGTTGAAGTTTATGGTTTCCCCAATATGACGCCTGGTTATAGCGTTGGGATGACGATGAGTTGACTCTCCTCCCAGGCGCTGTCGCGCCATCTCGCGCACGCGGCGCCGAGATTCGCTACCTCTTGTACGAGCACCAGAAGGTTACAGATTCCCATCCAGTAGGCTTGCAAATTCACGACACTGATGCTTCTTTGATATCGCAGAGACCCAACGCACGCCTGGACTGATGGCACAGGCGCTGCTGTGGATCGTCCCCCTGCATACGATGGGGGCGCGAATCTTGCGTCAATTAAATGCCCGGTCAGCTGCATACCTAGCCACCTACGCTGACCAGACGCGACAGTTGCTCGCAACGCTTACTGCCGCCTCTAGGTCGTGGTCACTGAGTAAACACAGGATTAAATGGGGACGCCGTGGAAATTTTGTATCTTTTAGGTGTCGATTTAAAATTTCTGGCGAAGACCGATTACCCCAATTACTTGGCTGCGCGAAGTCGAGGGTGCGCTGGCAAGCTCGATCCACGGCTGCAGGTGCTTTGATGTTGTTTGATAGACCGCGTTAACGTACACATCGGTTCGTTTGGAGATGAAATATTCTAGACCTGCGTTCGTCTGCCAGTAATTTCCGGAGCCATCTCCCTGTGTCGCGTGAGTATATGTTTCTCCGATTGAACCGACCAGGAATGGCGTGAAATAAAAGCGGAAACTTCCGTCGATATTCTGGAACCGTACAGAGCCGCTCCCCCCTCCACTTCCGGTCGCCCCCGAGAATAGCGACCCGGTGGTCGGGTTCGCAAACAATGAGTTAGTGTAGAGCAAGCCGAATACCGCCCTTCCAGCCGAATATGTGCCACCAGCAGCCCACTGTTGAACCGTTTGAGCGGTAGCGAGAAATGGCGTTGTCGTGTAGCTGTAGAAATTGTCAGATGCGACAGCGCCCGTGGTGTCTTTGTTGAATGCCGGTCCGTTCAATCGTACATATGCGGCAGCCAGCGATAGCGAGCCGCCCGAGTAACTCGCGCCTACGCTGTACGCGCGATTGGTTGCGAAGTTCGTCGAGTTCGAGAACCCGTACATTGCTTCGGCCTGGAATCCGCCATACATAGGCGTCGTATACTTAACAGCGTTGTTTGTACGATATGTCGCCAAAATCGCATCATTATCCATTGGATGGACGGCATAAGCCGTCATCGACACGGTGATCTGCAATGGATCAATGACATCTACAAGCGGGGTGTACTGTCGGCCAAATGTCACCGTTCCGAATTTGTCAGAAGCCATCGCAACCCACGCCTGCCGGCCGAACATACGGCCACCCTGTCCGAGAGTGCCGTTTACCAAGCTAAATCCATTTTCCAGTTGGAAGATCGTTTTCAGTCCGCCGCCTAGGTCCTCAACACCACGAAATCCCCATCGAGATCCCGATTCATTCCCACTTGTCAACTGCCAAGACGAATGGCCGCCGTTGTTGCTGGTGTACACGAGACCGGTATCGACGATACCGAAGATAGTGACACTGCTTTGTGCATGTACAACGCCGGAAAATGTGCTCAGCGCTGCGACCAGAAAAACCGCTTTCTTCATCGACGTATCTCCGTTTATTTATAGTACTACTATTGATTTCGACGACATCATGGTTCAACAACGACGTATAGAGCGGTGTCTTCTAGTGAAGGAAACCGTGTTGCATCGCATACGTCACGTGGTAAAACATACAGCCTCATTTGCTTCGGCCGCCGATCTCCCGATAGGGCGAAGTTCGAGCAGAAATCGGTTGCCTAGGTCAGTGCGATTAGGTATCCAGTCGCCTCAAAAATGGCATACAATCCACTGACATCTGAGACGTTACTTATAAGGATGTGTGGGAGGACCTTGCACTGGTTTGTCTAAGTGAACGATTTCGATGCCGAACTCGAGAAGTACCGCGATGATTGCGCCAAATTTGCTCGTACAGATCTGGTGGCATTGGAGCCGTGCGAATCGATGGCGCTCCAAACTAGCCCTTCCGATTGAGCCTCCAGTACGCAATATCGAGGTAGTGGCCGATTCGACCGTCCGGGATAGTTCCCTCTTTCGCACACGGACGCGTCTTTCAACGCGAAGCGCTTTTGGGAGACGTTATCGCGGAGTCGGAAGCGCCGACAAACCGCCCGTACCCGCCCAAAAGTCGGCGCGTCGTTGTTGGACACGTCGTCGTCGGCCGGCGGAACAGTCTGCGTCGCGTCACCAATCGCGCATGTCGCCCATCGCTCATGACTGTGCTTTCGTCGCCTCGGTCGTGGTCACTTCCCCCTCCGTTGCTCAGCTGCTAGATATTGAGATTTGCTTTGTCCGACATCAGTCTAGGGAACGCTGAGATGGATAACTAGCTTAGGGGCGAATCGGATATGCGCTGTGGTTATAATCTCCTGGCGTGTATCTTGACGCCCAACTGCGTCCACAACACCACCCGCACGACCCGTCGAGTGCCACAATTGAGCGATTTATATTTATATTATTTCTATGTAATACAAAATTAATACTAATAACACGACGGAAGCGAGACCTTCAATCAGGAGGAGCGTGGGAGGGGAAAGAATTGAGCAATCGAGCGGGGGCTGCGATGTGCGTGCACAAGAGGCGCCCCGCACGAACCAGAATCCGGGATCCCGGATCCGCATGAGCGGACCACTCATGGCGTTAGCATGAAAACGGAGTCGCAGTGGATTTCACCATGCAACTCCGGAGTGAGGACTGCCTTTTGGAGCTACGATTCGGGCGAAATCGGTCAGGCCAGATGTGACTCGTGTTCTTTCAGACTGGACAAAGCTAACACGATGGCCACCGCAAGTACGTCCATGATCGCGAGAAAGTAGAGGCCACCGGAGAAACTACCGGTCGCGTCTTTTACGAGACCCATGACCCAGGGACCAGCGAACCCACCCAAAGCGCCAATACAGCTAATAATGGCAATGGCTCCGGCAACCGCTGCCCCGCTAAGGAAGGTCGATGGAAGTGTCCAGAACGCCGAAACACAACCGTATGCGCCGAACGCCACAAAGCTGAAGGCGATCATTTTGACTTCGAGCGTCTGCGTCGACGCAGCGACAATCAGAGCAACTGCGGCAATGAGCAACGGCAAGGCTGTATGCAACCGACGTTCTTTCGTCGCGTCGGACCGGCGGCCGAGCCAAATAATGCCAACGCATCCGGCGATATATGGGATTGAGGAAACCAGCCCAGTCTGCACGTTGCTCAGACCGAAGCCCTTCACGATCTGTGGAAGGAAGAAACCAACGCCGTACACGCTCAGAACGATGTTGAAATGGACAAGCGCCATAAGAAGAACACGCGGCTCAACCATCGCCTGGAGTACAGAGTACTCGCGAACATCTGTCCGTTGCTTTTCCTCGCCGGCAAGCGTCATAGTAAGCCAATCGCGCTCATCCGATGAGAGCCACTTCGCGCTTTTTGGGTTGTCTGACAGCAGGAAAAGGACGAGTCCAGAAAGAAGGATCGCCGGCGCGGCTTCGAGTATGAACATCCACTGCCAACCGCGCATCCCGAAATATCCATCGAAACCAAGAAGCGCGCTTGAGATTGGGGCGCCCAAGAGGAATGACATAGGCCCGGCGACCTGTAGATAGCTAATGGCCCGCGCCCGATAGGCGGCCGGAAACCAAGTCGTCAGGTAGAAGACCATCGCGGGAAAGAACCCGGCTTCCGCTACCCCTAGAAGTGCCCGCATCGTGTAAAAGCCACTCGCACCTTTTACGAAAGCCATCCCCGCTGCCACGACTCCCCATGTGAGCATAATGCGCGCTACCCACCGACGGACGCCGAAGCGCGTCATCAGAATATTTGAGGGGACTTCCATCGAAAAATACATGAGGAAGAATAGCCCTGCACCAAATCCGAATTGCGACGCCGTAATCCCGATGTCTTTGTTCATCTGAAGCGCTGCAATACCTATATTTGTTCGGTCAAGGTACGCAACGAAATAGCACAGGAGCACGAACGGAACGAGCCGTTTTGTCGCTTTACTGATCGTTCGCCGTTCAACGGCACGTGAGTCGGAGTTTCCAATGGCGCTGACGGCTTTAACGCCTTCAACGCTCGCGCTGCCTTGCTCGAGCGCCTGCATAAATCTGTCTCCTGAACGAAATCAAGACCACTTCGCCACGGGCTACTGGCAGCAAAGACGCTTGTCGGCGAACCCAACTTCACGACATAGCCGTTGTCGGGTTCTTAGGGCAAGTTGGACTTAGCTAGTGGCTGCGCGGAATCAGCTTGCAGGCGACTCGAACAAAGCCTCAGCACTGAGAATGTAACCCTCAAGTCCGATCACCGAAGCGAGCTTGAATACGTCCAGGATTTCGCTCGCACTCGCGCCTTCCTTGAGCGCGTTTCGGATGTGGATACGAAGACCCGGCTCGAAGGTATGCGTCACGGTACAGTCAATCGCGACGCAGATAAGCTCCCGTTCCTTGCGTGTCAACGAGCCATCTTTCCATGACACAGTCGAGATCTGCGACAGTTCAGCAAAGTACTCAGGCATCATTCGCGCGAGCAAGTCGCGTTGTTCATTCCAGAAACCACGTTCTCGAATGAAGGCGTCCTTGATCGACTGGGTCGCCGGGGTCAACGGTGGGACTTCGGCGTCCGGGTGCCCGAATTCTTTCAGCTCCCCGAGCAACACAGGCATCGCAAAGTAGAGGGCGTGATTAGCCGCACTTACAATGGTGGTCAATACGTCCACGACGTCCAACGCGCTTGCTCCTGCTGCAATAGCGCGACGTACATGCCGATGGACCGCCTCCGAGTCTAGCGCTGTCACGGTCCCGTGAAGCGCGACAAGGACGAGTTCTTTCATCCGGGGCGAGAGCGCACTTGGTTTGAACGCCATACTCCAGAAATCGGAAGCCGCTGCATGAAGGCTTGGCGCGTTGCGTCGAAGCCCTTTTGGTATCTCGGGAGACTTGAAAACTGCGTCAAGCTCTGCGAGACGGCGGCTTGTCTCATCGTCTAAAGATGTGTCGCTCTGCACTTTCTGATCGGTCGTCATAACAGGATTGGATTTCACCAAAACTCAGTAGAATGTTGATTGTCGTTTGAGCGGAAACTGCCGCCAATAGGTATAGGCCCCCGCTGCAGCAGCGGCAAAAGGCGGTGCACAAGCTATCTTTGCGTGGAGTGGGAAGAACCTTTGCGTGAAGTCGAAAGTCTCAACCATTGCTCCGTGTTCGGCGCGGAACCGGGATGACTCCGCGCCGGATCCCTTAGCTCTTGCTCCAACGAGCTGGCGCAGGAGCCGGGCAAGGGCCGTCCACTCCGACGCTAGAGAAGTCAGCCGGACCGACAATCTCGAGATATTCCATATCCGGCGAATAGTCGAACAAGAAGTGCCGGATTCCGGGTCGCTGGTGAACGCAATCACCTGCCGAAACCAACGTCTCCTGCCCTTCGTACATGAACTTCGCCCAGCCCTTTAGCATGTAAACGATATGAAATTGGGCGTCGTGAACATGCCAGCCCGTTCCTACTTCGGGTTCAGCATTGGCACGGACGAGATGTGCTACCACCTTTCCTTCCGTCGCCTTCGCGATCCCAAGGTCGCGATAAACAAAGAAGTCGCGCAGGCCACCACTCTCGAACGCTGTATCGCTCGGCTTGACATGAGAAAAGTGAGTTGTCGCAGTCATTTTCGTACAGATAGAGTAAGGAAAACTTTGTCTGACCGGCGTGAACCTCGGCCGGAACAGTGTGCTCAAGAGGTACGGATTCCCATATCCGTTACCTACGCTCATCTTCCGGCGTTACGCCTAGCGCCACAAGGAAGCGGGCAACCATGTTGTACGTTGCAATCGACGCCGTAATTTCCACGAGTTCTTGGGTATCGAAACGCTCCTGAAGAAGGACGAACAGAGCATCATCGACTTGTACGTTGCGCGTCATCTGCTCCGCATACCGAACAACCAACGCTTCGTCGTTACCTATCCCTTGGAGCGCATCGTTGTTGTGCGACTCGAGATACGTCTTTAGTGCATCCAGCTCTGCCTGCTTGCCACCGGCCGCCAGAAAGTCTGGAGCATGGTGGTGATACTCGTAACGCGCGCCCGTAATTAACGCCACGGTGCAGATGCCCAACTCGCGAAGCTTTCGACTCACCCCTAGCCCTGTGCGCACGCCTTTCAAATAAACGTTCCAGGCGCGTGCCAGCGGTTCGCTCCAAAGGAGGGCGCGGTCAAGGTCTATCAACTTGCCGCCGCGGCGCTCGAGAATCGCCTCGACGAGTTCCGTTGGCTGTGGCTTTTGTTCCGGTGTCCATTTTGAGATACGCATATGATCAATTCTCAGTTTCGAAATGCTGTCGCTGAAGCAGGTACACCGTATCGCTTTTCAACCTCTTGCAACTCCTTGAGGCCACCGAGCGCGGTGAACTCCTTGAAGGTTGCGCAGCGATCCACCACGCCAGCTACGGTGCCGGTCGACTTGATCTCGGTCAGCACTTCTCTCATCGCTTTAATCGCGGCGAGCGTGGTGAAGTTCGGCAGAAGCATCAGCTTATATCCCAGTTCACTGACCTCATCCACAGACAGTATCGGCGTCTTTCCACTCGATGACATGTTAAATACGTGCTTTCCCGGCAAGCGCCGCGGGATTTCTGCGATCTCGTCTATCGAGCGCGGAGATTCGACGAAGAGCATGTCAGCTCCAGCTTCCAGATAGGCCTCGCCGCGACGCACCACTTCATCCATCCCATCGACGGTGAGCGCGTCACAGCGTGCGATGATCAAAAAGTCTGGACTGGAGCGTGCGTCCACTGCTGCACGAATCTTCTGAACGGCCTCCTCAATGGGTATGAGGCTCTTCCCTTCCATATGACCGCACCTTTTCGGGAAGACCTGATCTTCGAGGTGGATAGCACTGACGCCAGCGCGCTCGTACTCTTGTACGGTACGCTGCACGTTCAGTTGATTGCCGAATCCGGTGTCGGCGTCGGCAATCACTGGCACCGTTACAGACCGGGCGATAGCCGCGGCGTTGTCGGCCATCTCGGTCAAGGTCATAAGACCGAGGTCAGCGTAGCCCGCCCGCGCGAGCGCAGTCCCACCGCCCGCCATGTAGACCGCCTCGAACCCGGCCTGCTCTGCGATTTTGGCGGGCATTGGACCAAACACGCCGGCGCTCAAAAGGGCACCTTCGCGGCTCAATAGCTCGCGCAACGTCTTACTGGGCTGTTTCATATGTCCGCTCGCCGAGTTCAAGACACGAGACCAGCTTCACGTGCCTTGATCTGCAGGGCGACGTAGAGCGACCACACACGACCCTGGGCGAAGCCTCCACCCGTGAACCACAGGCCTTTCTGCGGAGTCGGCTTGTACATGTTGGCCATCTCACCAGTGCTGTCCGTACCCCAGACCGGACCAATCTTCTGGACAACCTCCTCGCCCAGGAGCTCCCGCACCACGTCCGTTGGCGGGTGATAACCCGTCGCTGCCACCACCAGGTCCGCCTTCTCGATGTGCCCGTCCTTCATCAGCGCGCCTTCCGGCACAAAGCGGTCGAGGTCCTCGTAGTGAATTAGACCCACGTCGCCGCTGATAATGAGGTCCGAGCACCCCACGTTCAGGTAGTAGCCGCCGTGGTTCCTGCGCACCTTCATCTGGTGGCCGCCATTCTCCGGGCCAAAGTCCAGCTTGAACCCCCGCGCCTGCAGTCCTTCAATCAGGTCCTTGTCGATTTCAATCATGCGCTGTGTGGCCAGCTTGTACCCGCGCAGCAGCACCTCCGCCGTGTTGCTGGTCGCGATCAGGTCGCAGTCCTCCAGCGGCAGGTTCTCGTTGTAGTAGATCGCATGGTTGATACTGGCCGCCTTCACGCTGAACACCGTCAGCGAGCCGCGCTGGATCATCTTCACGTTCGCGCCGTGACCGTGAAGGTCCTGAGCAATATCGTGTGCACTGTTGCCCACGCCGAGCACCAGCACGTTCTTGCCCTTCCACGGCGCACCGCTCTCGAAGCCCTGCGCGTGGATCACCTTGCCCGCGAAGTCCTTCAGCCCTGGCACCTCAGGCATCTTCGGCTCGCCGACCACTCCGTTGGCGAACACAATGTGACGCGGATGCAGCACGCGCTCGGTGCCGTCCGCACGACGCACCCGCGCCGTCCACTCGCCGCGCGCTTCATCGTAGCGGCCCTGCACAAATGTGGTGTTGGTCCAGACGTTGCATTCCATCGCGACGGCATACGCCTCCAGCCAGTCACCCAGCATGTCCTTGGGCAGGTACTTCGGCCAGCTCGACGGAAACGGCATGTACGGCATGTGGTTCAGGTAAATCTCGTTGTGCAGCGCGAGCGCACTGTAGCGCTTGCGCCAGACATCACCGACCTTCGGCAGCCGCTCGACCACCAGCGCATCCACGCCCAGCAGACGCAGGCGAGCGGCAATCGCCAGACCATTGTGCCCGCCACCGACAATCAGCACCGCCGGCTCGCGGTCGGTGTACTCCTGCTCCTGCGCGCGCCGCTCACCCCACGCCTGACCTCCGAAGGTGCGCTTGCTAGCGCCATCCGGACGCTTCTTGTCCACCGGCTCCTCGAAGCCCTTCAGTTCACGCAACGTGGTGCTGATGATCCACGCCTTCTGCGTCTCGACGATCGGCAGCCGGAGCACGCCCAAACCACGCCCCACCGCCGTCTCGAACTGGAAAATGGCCTCGATGATCTCCACGCCGGCGCGTTTCACACGCCGTGGTGGGGTGTGACCCTCGGCGATCTTGAACTCCTTGGCCTGCACGCGCGGCTGCTCGTGCAGAAACGTCGATACGACAACCTCACGCGAATCCGACGGCGTCACATTCCACGTGAACGCAATCAGGTCCCGCCAGTGCGAGTCCTCAATGAACAACCGCTCCAGCCCGGAACGGTCACCCGTGATCAGCGCTTTTTCAAAAGACCCCAGCCACAGCGTCACGCTTTCCGCAGGCGTCAGTGCACGTGTTTCCTCGAGCTGCGTTTCGGTCGTCGTTTCGTACATTTTCGATTGTCTCCAAGTTTCCTAACGAAGCTTCCGTGGCGATTCGCATGAAGCTTCCTGACAAAA
This sequence comes from Paraburkholderia sp. JHI869, assembly GCF_038900775.1. Classification (NCBI taxonomy): domain Bacteria; kingdom Pseudomonadati; phylum Pseudomonadota; class Betaproteobacteria; order Burkholderiales; family Burkholderiaceae; genus Paraburkholderia; species Paraburkholderia sp. JHI869. Next base: position 93,669 of record NZ_JAYMSC010000029.1, on the reverse strand, counting down.
CCAATTCTAAAAATCCACCTCCTGTTGAACTAGACATGTTCGCGCCAAGGATCATTGCCCTCTAAGCAAAGATTCCAGCACTGACCTTAGGAATGAGCCAAACAGCTGGTCAAGCTGCCGTTCGTCCACTCCAACAAGCGACTGGTGTTCAGGAATATCTCCGGTACGGATCGCCTCCGGAAGCCGTGCACGCCCCGCGGAGTGCCTTCTGGATTGGTGTCTTTAAATCTTTGCGCGAACAATCTGGTTCTATTACTTTTGCAAAAAAAACCGCCACACTCTCGCGAAATGTGGCGGTCAAAACATTCGGCGGCCCAGGACATCCGCCGAACAGACGCAACCTGGTATTTGAATTGCACTGAATCAGGCGCGCAGTATTGGATGCACGAGCAGACTTCTTGCAGAACGGCGACGCAGGCCGGGACGAGAGACGCTACCTGTAAAACAACGGCACCTTATCGAATGTGGAAGAAAGTGAATGTTTGCAACGCACGCCCTCTTGTCATTAGAAGCTTGCCTGCCGAACGTCACCATCTCCCCGGTCGTGACCTGGCGATAGAAACATCAGTACACCCTCAGGGCTCTCGATAACAGTGCGCCCCCGGGGTCGCTCAATCGTGAATGACGCGTCTGGACACAGCATCTTCCCTGATCATTGCTGCTCCCTTCGCTCCAATCATGATTGATGGCGCGTTGGTATTACCTGACGTAACGTGCGGCATAATCGACGCATCAACCACTCTCAACCCGTCGATTCCCCTGACGCGCAGTCTCTCATCAACGACTGACATTGCATCATTGCCCATTTTGCATGTGCTCGTCTGGTGCGAGGCGGTGTTCCCAGTTTTCGCCATGAAGTCAATCCATTGGGCATCCGTTTGAATCGCCTTCCCGGGCAACTGCTCGTCTATGATCCGCGAGGCAATCGGGTCCATCTCCATAATCGAACGAATCTGCTTCAGGCCACTGATCATCGCTCGCACATCGTCCTCATCCGTCAGGAAATTTGGTGTGAGGACCGGCGCATCAGCAGCATCTCTTGAGCGCAAGCTAACCTTTCCCGTCGTTTTCGGCCGCAGGATGAAAACCGATACGCCGACGCCCGGGTCTTTGTCCACCTCTACGTGCCCATCCGGATGGAAGTTGAAAGTCATCGGCCGAAAGCAGATTTGCAGATCGGCATAATCAACCTCCGGTCTGCTTTTCACGAATGCGGCCACCTGAGATGTGCCCAACGCCAGATACCCTCCTCTCGTCATCAGATAGCGTGCGCCCTCAAGGTATTTCCCAAACCCGCTGATTCTGTTGTTGTAAGAACTGGATCTGGTAGTTCGATACGCGGTGTGTACGTAGAAGTGATCTTGCAAGTGGGCGCCAACGCCAGGAAGATCGACAATCTGCCCGATACCATGCCGTTTAAGCTCCTCCCCGGGGCCAATTCCGGACAACATGAGGAGTTGAGGTGAATTCAGCGATCCGGCAGAAAGAATCACCTCTCTCGCCGCAGAAATGATGTGCTTTTGTCCGTCAAAAGTAGCTTCGACTCCTGTTGCCCGTCTGTTCTCGAAAACAATCCGCTCTACCCGGCAACCGGTTCGCACCTGAAGGTTGCTTCGATGCATAACGGGCTTCAGAAAAGCGAAATAAGCCGATTGGCGCTGCCCATCACGTATGGTGTGCTGCATAAAGCCTACGCCGTCATGCAGTTTACCGTTGATGTCGTCTGTCACTGGAATGCCGAATCTCTTCGACGCTTCGATGAAGTCGAAGGAACTCGCTTCCTTTACGGCAGGGTCGCTAATCCACAGCGGACCTCCAACTGCGCGGTAGGCGTCCGCGCCTCGCTCATTGTGTTCGACTTCTTTAAAGAAGGGCAAGACATCCTCGTACCCCCACCCTGGACATCCCAACCTTTTCCAGTTGTCGAAGTCCCTCTGGTGACCTCGGATGTATATCATCCCGTTTATCGAACTCGACCCGCCCAGTCCCTTTCCCCGAGGCCAGTACATTTTTCGGCCGCCCAGTGCGGGCATCGACTCGGTGAAATAGTTCCAATTTAGCTCTTTATCGTAGTACAGCTTTGCGACACCCGCCGGCGTACGGACCCAAAATCTGTCGGAATCTGGACCAACCTCGAGAAGCAACACCCTTGTGCCGGGGTCCTCGGAAAGACGGTTTGCCAGTACGCAGCCAGAAGAACCTGCGCCAATGATGATGTAGTCGAATGTCTCCATAACTCGCGAAATTGGTTAGTTTTCTGGAATGGCGTCCGGTCTCCGTTGCGCAACGAGACGGCCGTTGAATTTACCGGACGGGGTGAGTCGGCCTGCTCCCCCTGGAATTACTTCGAGGTTGATCTCCAGCTGGTAGCTGAGATCCGACGCGCTGGCAAGGCATCTTGCGTGAAGTAATGGGGAACGGCGGGCGAGGATGCCGCCCCGCGAAATGATTCCGATTACCGCGGCTCACTCCTATCCCGGCCTGGCTTAGAGATTTAGCACGCGTTCTGTCTCCCTCTCTTATTACCACCACTAACGACAGTGCCACTACATGTCTCTCGGGCTCGTACAGTTCGATGTGCGCGATCGCTGCAACAGTCATTTACGCGGCGAAATAAAAGTGACTGGATTTAGACCACCGCCGAAGCGAGTCACCGCAAAATTCAGTCTAATAAGGTGCAAGGCTTGCGGGCAGCTGGTACGGCGCAAAGCATCATTGCGCTACACGCAAAGATGGGGCTTCGACTTTCTACAACCGATCTATTGCATTCGGCCGTCGCGCCGACGACACTCGCCATAGAACTGCGTTGACTGCGCGGGAATTAGGTCTACGCGCCGCAGCATGAAGCGGGTTCAGCTGCTTCAGTTCTCTACGTTCAATCCCGCATATCAGTCAAGGCGCAGAGCTCGACGATCAACAATTGGGATTTAGCCGACTCTCTGTTTTTTCCTATACCGTTGCACTAGTGCCTGTATCGACAGACGCCACTGTGGTGGAGCCGCGAAGTTTTCGATTGCTCGTTGGTGTCCCTCCACCAAGTCACGCAGAGGCGTGGTCTGCAATTGTTCATCGTAGAGCGCGAGAAGACGGGCCGTAGGCGCGATCGCGGATGAGCAAAGACTCCATGGAGAGTCAAGCTTTGGCATTTCTCTCTGGCTAAGGCTCTCATCTGCTGCCAGGAAGATCGAAACATCGCCCTTACCAAACCCAGCGTCGAAGATGAAGAACGAAGAGAACATTGTTTTGACAATCATCCCCATATGCACCGCTTTTCCGTGCTCCGAGCGCAGGGCGGCAAGACATAGGTGGTTTCGTAACGACAGGTCGATAAGTTTCGAGGTGGGAAGCCACGTAACATTCGCCCACGGAGTGTTGCGGTCAAGTGCCATATGAATATATCGAGCTGAGAGTCTCACAGCGTGTCCAAGGCTGCTTCGAGATCGATGTCCAAGCAGCTGAAGGTACAGGTCTAGTTGTCGCCCTCGCTGCCAAACGGAGCGCTCAAACGAGGGCGACATTCCTCATAGAGACTGCTTGGCGGCTAACCGGAATTTGTGGAGCAGCGGTTCCGTGTAGCCACTGGGCTGCGCACGCCCTTCGAACACCAACGCGCAGGCGGCTTTAAAGGCGAGTGATGTTTCAAACGCGGGCGCCATCGGACGATATTGTGGATCGGCATTGTTCTGCTCGTCGACCACCGCTGCCATGCGTTCAAATGTCTCGCGAACCTGCTCTTCAGTGACGATACCGTGGTGCAGCCAGTTTGCAATGTGTTGACTGGAAATGCGCAACGTCGCGCGGTCCTCCATCAAACCAACATTGCGAATGTCCGGCACCTTCGAGCAACCCACACCCTGATCAACCCATCGCACAACATAACCGAGGATGCCTTGTGCATTGTTCTCAAGCTCATTCTTGATGTCTTCTTTTGACCACGACGGCTGGCCTACGACCGGAATCGTTAGCACGCCATCAAGCAGCTTGTCTTCCTGACCTTCATAGATGTCGCTCTCCAGCTCGTCTTGCACCTGTTGCACATCCACCTGGTGATAGTGCAGTGCGTGCAGGACCGCCGCGGTTGGCGACGGGACCCATGCTGTGTTCGCGCCGGCTTTCGGATGAGAGATCTTTTGCTCGAGCATAGCGCGCATCATATCGGGCATTGCCCACATCCCCTTGCCGATCTGCGCACGTCCGCGCAACCCAGTGACCAAGCCGACGAGCACATTATTGCGCTCGTACGCACTGATCCACGCGGACGATTTCATCCCGCCCTTACGCAGCATAGGCCCCGCTTCCATCGAAGTATGCATCTCGTCGCCGGTGCGATCCAGGAAGCCCGTATTAATAAACGCGACGCGCGCCTCCGCGGCAGCGATGCATGCCTTCAGGTTCACGCTCGTGCGGCGTTCCTCATCCATGATGCCCATCTTTATCGTGTGACGCGGCAGGCCAAACAGATCCTCAACGCGCGAGAAGAGTTCATCAGCGAACGCGACCTCGGCCGGGCCGTGCATCTTCGGCTTCACGATGTAGATCGATCCGGTGCGCGAATTGCCCCTGCTCTCCAGGTCGTGCAACGCACCGAGGGTAGTCATCACCGCGTCTAGTATGCCTTCGGGAATCTCGTTGCCGTCCCGGTCGACTACGGCTGAGTTAGTCATCAGATGACCAACATTTCGGATGAAAAGGAGCGATCGACCGTGCAGGGTGAGTCTGGAGCCATCCGGCGCAACGTATTCGCGGTCCGGCCTCATGGTCCGAGTGAAAGACTTGCCGTTCTTCGTCACCTGCTCTGACAAATTGCCCTGCATCAGGCCGAGCCAGTTTCGGTAGAGTTGCGTCTTGTCGGACGCATCAACGGCTGCGACAGAGTCCTCACAGTCGATAATCGTGCTCACCGCTGCCTCCATCAGCACGTCCTTTACATGCGCTGCATCGAACTTGCCTATAGGGTCTTCCCGGTCAATCTGGATCTCGAAGTGCAGATCGTTGTGCTCAAGCAAAACGGCCGAAGGCTCAGCCGCTTCGCCCTGGTAACCAGCGAACTGTCGAGGTACCTTCAGGCTGCTTTTGCCGCCATCCTTTAGGGCGACGACAAGCTTCCCGTGCTCGATGTAGTACTTGGTCGCGTCGGTGTGCGAACCGCTCATAAGCGGGGCGTTGGCGTCGAGGAACATCCTCGCGTAGGCGATCACTTTTTCGCCGCGCTTGGGATTGAACTCGACTGTACGCGCCGCACCATCACTTTCGTCGATAGCGTCAGTGCCATAGAGCGCATCATAGAGGCTACCCCAGCGCGCGTTGGCCGCGTTCAGTGCATAGCGCATGTTGGACAGCGGCACGACGAGTTGTGGCCCAGCCTGCTCGGCGATCTCACGGTCGACATTGGCGGTCGTCGCCTGAACGCGCGTCGGCGCGGGCACAATGTAACCGATACCCTCCAGAAACTCGCGATACGCGCGCAGGTCCTTTACCGGCCCTGGGTTGCTGCGATGCCACGCATCCAGTTGGGCTTGCAAACGCTCGCGTTCGGCCAACAGAGCTCGGTTCTTCGGAGCAAGGTCGTGGACCAACGAGTCGAACCCACTCCAGAAAGCCGCGGTATCCACGCCCGTGCCAGGAATAGCCTCCTCCTCAACGAACCTGACAAGATTCGCGTCGACCTTCAGGCCTTGCTTTTGGGACATTTCGTTCATGAACACTCCAACTCAGTGTGCTGCTCGGCACAGGGGATTTGCGATGGACTCTATGGTAGCGGGCCCATCGGTCGGGCGACCAGCCCTCCGGCTTTGCGCTGTAAGCAATGGTGCTTACCGCCGAGCCACCTAGTGGGCGCGCCGACCGATTCCTAAAATGGGACCGTCGCTTTCCGCGTCTGCTGACGCCAGCGAAAGCGTCGGCCTGCGGGCAAGGTAGCTGACAAAGGGCCGCAAGTGAGCAGTTCGTTGACGAAGAAGAAGCCGGCGCGATAGATCAATACAGGAGACAGTCTGTGAGTTCGAATAGCGCTCGGCGCAAGATTGGTGCAGTTTCGATCGGAAATTTAGGCGAGATCTACGACTTCACGGTCTTTGGATTTTCCGTCCCGTTCATCGCAGCACACTTCTTTCCGTCCGGGAGCTCCACAGCCGCCCTTCTCAGTACGTTTGCTGTCTACGCGGTCGCCTTCGTGGCCCGCCCCGTTGGAGGCATCGCATTCGGGTACCTGATGGATCGTATCGGGCGTGTCAGGGTGCTTGTCATCACTATCTGGTTGATGGCTCTCGGTACCGCGGCCATCGGGGCACTTCCGACGTATGAACAGATCGGCATTGCAGCACCCGTCCTACTTGTTCTTAGCCGATTCGTCCAAGGGCTTGCAATGGGTGGTGAATTCACCGGCAGCATGATTTACATCATGGAGTCGGCGCCGAAAGGAAAGCGAGGCCGTTGGGTCGGCATCGCCTTCACGTTCGCAACCCTTCCGTTGTTCCTCGTCACAGTCATTCTGCTGGGATTTCAGACCCTTACCGGGAAGGAAATATACGCAGACTGGGGATGGCGCATTCCGTTCCTCATCGGGGGCTTGATCGGCATCGTCGGCGTCCAGATGCGGAAGAATCTCGAGGACCCCGAAGAATATAAACAGGCCGTTCGCAAAGCGGAGTTCAATGACGCACTTCGCAGCGTTTCTCGATCCGCACGTAAATCGATGCTCTACGTAGCGATGCTGATGCCCGTGCAGGCTATCACCGCGTACCTGCTTCTCGGCTTCATGTACACATTCCTCGTCAAGCAGGTTGGATTGGACTCCAAGACCGCGTTGCTTGCAAACGGCGCTGGCATCTTTGTTTATTCCGCACTTGGTTCCGTAGCCGGGACACTGAGCGATCGCTTTGGGCGCAAGGCTTTGCTGTCTGCAGGTTCATTGTGGATCGCGCTTTTCGCGTATTTGTCCATCTGGCTGGCCGCTAACGGTTCGCTGTTTCAAGTCGTGTTGGGCCAAATTGCGTTGGGTATCGGCATTGGCCTGTATGGAGCCACGTGCACCGTCACGAGTACCGAGCTTTTTCCCACCCATTCGCGCGCAACATCACACGCCATCGCCTATCAAATCACTGTGGCCATCCTCGGCGGCACGACTCCTCTCGTATGCGCGTGGCTAGTAAGTGCACTGAACTCGCCAATGGCGCCTGGATGGTACGTCACAGCGTTCGCCGTTTTAAATTTTCTTATGGTTCAGTTCTTGCCTGAGACTAAAGACGTCGAACTCCACTCGTCTGTGCAAGAGCCTGAGACCGGTGAGCCGACTCAGATCGTTTCCGAGCAGCGACCGACAGGAAACGCCTGACGTTGATAGCAGAGGCATTCGACGGTGCATTCTTCTTGACACTTTGTCTGTATCTGCAGTCGCTGCGGCCGCAGATAGACGACTGAGGCGGCCCTTATCCATCCGCGCGCTTGTGCTTGAGAGACTTTTTTCCGGCATCGGCACCAGCTTGATGACGCACCGACGTACCATCGAAATAAGCGACGCCAATCTCGCACTCAGGCAGCATTTCCTCATGGCGTTTCGATCGAGGAAGCATTTTCAATGAAATCGAGCACGAGAGCACCCTTATGGCTGCTCGTATTGATTACCATCAGCGGCACCTTGGCCATGCATATGTTTGTTCCGGCATTGCCGGATGCTGCCAACGCTTTTGGTGTCGGCAGCGCTGCTATGCAGTCGACGATTAGCGTGTACATCGCGGGCCTCGCAGTCGGACAGCTGGTGTACGGACCATTGTCGGACGCTGTTGGGCGACGCCCCCTTGTAGTTATGGGACTTGCGCTTTATACCGTTGCAGGCTTGGCTGCAGCGATCGCGTCAGGACTGCATACCCTCGTCGTCGCACGCCTCTTTCAAGCGTTCGGAGGAGGCGCCGGGCTGGCACTTGGGCGCGCGATCGTGCGTGACTCCGCGCAGACGGATGACGTCGTAGGAAAACTTGCGCTGCTGAACCTCATGATGACGGTCGGACCAGGGCTAGCACCGTTGCTTGGGGCAGAGCTCGCCGGGACGTTGGGGTGGCGGTCGATTTTTCTGCTGCTCGCCGCACTGGGCGGTGTCACGCTGCTGTTTACGTGGCGCTTGCTTCCAGAAACCGCCCGGCCAACCGGCAGCATCAAGATTACTGCGTTAGCGCGCGATTACATGCAGCTGCTGAGGTCGCCATCGTTCCTCGGATTTGCACTGGGGGGTGGCTGCGCGACAACTTCGATCTATGCGTTTATCGCCGCGTCGCCATTTATTGTCTCCACGCAGTTGCATCGCCCTCTGCACGAAGTTGGACTTTACCTCGGCTTGATCATCGTGGGCGTATCGCTAGGGAATACTTGCGCCCGCCATCTGATCCGCAGAATCTCCCTTGAACGCCTGTTGTTAGCTGGAAGCGCATTGGGTGTTCTATCGGCATTCACGCTTTTGATTATCGTACTGGCAGGCGGACTGACGGTGTTTTCGGCAATTGGTTTGATGTTCCTTTTTGCCTCGGGAGTCGGGATCGCAAGTCCTTTGGCCTTGACGAAAGCGCTCAGCACCAACGCAACCGTCGTCGGATCGGCGGCCGGACTTTACGGGTTCGTGCAGATGGCAGTGGGCGCACTTTGCACTTACGCGGTCGGAATTGGGCAAAACCCAGCATTGGCTGCTGCCGCCGTACTGACAGTGGCAGCGGCCCTCGGAATGGCCGGGTTTTGGTCCGCCCTGAGTTGGGATCGGGCGCGCAGACGGTTGGCCAACCTGTATGCAGGTGGCACATCGTGAGCCGGACGCGTCTCCGAGCCAATTCAACACAATCCCCTCGTCCGCAGGTCCAGTCGCATTAACGCGCGGGAGTAGAACTCGAGGCCAAGGAAAGCGCGTTGACCACACTATGAAAAGGCATTGGAGGCAAGGTGTTCCTCCATTCCAAACTGTCCGCCACGCTTGAGAAACTCACCTATCAAAGCGCGGAAATCTGCAAGCGCTCATGCGGATCTGCGTCAATAAACTAGGGCAAAACCGCGGCAACTCCCGGTCGACGCCACTCCCCCAATTTTCAAACGCCTGCGCCTATTTAACGTCGTTGAACGCTTCGACCAGGAAGTCTACGAATGCTCGAATCTTGCGAGACATGCCGCGACTGCTGGCGTAAACCGCACAGAGGTCCGCAAGTGTCGGGTGCGGGCTGACAGTAAAATCACTCAATACTCGCAGCATCGTGCCGTCCGCAAGTTCGCGGCGGACCATCCACTCCGGGAGTATCGCCAGACCAAGCCCGTCTTTTGCCATCGACCGAAGAACTAGTCCATTATCGCTAATCAAGCTGCCCTTCACCTCAACTTCGCGATACTCGCCGTCTTTCTGGAAGCCCCATTTGTTGTCGTAATTAGGCGCCAGAAAAAGAAGGCAACTGTGATGGCGCAAGTCCTCCGGTGTGAGAGGGGCGGAGTGCTGCTCGAAATATGAAGCGGAGCCGCAGACAATTCGACGGGTCGGGCAGAGGCGCTTGGCAATGAGATCGGTGTCCGCCATGGGACTCAACCAAACCGCGACGTCGATATTGTTGGCGATCAGATCCTTGCGCTCATCGGTCAGCGTAACCTCGACGGTAAGCTCCGGGTAGCGTGCGAGGAATTTGGGGAGCGCAGGGACGACGATTGCCGCGCCAGCAACCACTCGAAGCGAGACACGGAGATGACCTTTGACCTCCTCCTGAATCGACTTCAGCTCTGCCTGGACGATGTCGAATTCGCTCAAGAGCTTCGTCGAACTTTCGTAAAGCCGCCGCCCAGCCTCAGTTAGAGACACATGCCGGGTATTGCGATTTAGCAGTCGCGTTCCCAGCTCGTCTTCAAGTGAACGCACCTGTCGCGCAACGGAACTGACCGAATGAAGAGCAGAGATCTCACGCGCTGCCGCCGTGAAACTGCCAGTCTGCGCTACCCTGATAAATGTCCTGATTCGTTTAAATTCTTCCATGGTGGGCTTGCCTAATTTGGCTGAACGTCAAAGCCCGCAGAGCACAATGACCAGTCGTCGCGTACGTTGTCAATCGACCGACGACCGTGGCTCACAACGGTAAAGGTGATGGCGGTGAGCAACTGGCCTACGCGTCATTAGCCTTTATCCGAAATGTACCTGCCAAGCATGATCTTGCACGGATAGGAGTGCCCGTGTGGACTGTTTCTTATATTACGCCCGGCCGCGGTGCCGCTCAATAAGAGTAATCGCTATGCCCAACCAGATAGCGGACCAGTTGATAACTGGTCTTTATGAAGACTGCAATGCGACAACCGGCCGAATCCAATTGGATCTAAGGCCGAAAATCTTCGCTTCAGGAGCTTTGCGTCGGGCGCAAATCACGTTTGCGCCGAAGAACAGGAGTCGATGACAGTGAGATTGGGCTCAAGGGCCGCGTTGGCACTTATTGCCAGTCAATCCGGGCGGATTGGTAAATGTGCAGGGGAATCCTCTATTGCTGTCTTCTTTGGAGCCAATCGAAGCAACCGCGATGCACTAGTCATGCAGCACATCGCAGTTGCACATGACTCATGCCGTGACTTCACCATTGTGACGAGACGCGGTTACGCCGCCATCGACGATGAGTTTCGTTGCAGTGATATACCCAGATTCATCGCTGGCAAGAAATAATGTTGCATTGGCAACGTCCCACGCCTCACCCATCCGCCCCATCGGAACCAGCGAGTTTCGCTTTGCTGCCAGCGCGTCCGCGTCGCTGACACCAAGCTGTTGCGTCAGTCGCTTTGCAACAAGAGGTGTCGCCATCATTCCCACGACGACAGAATTTACGCGGATACCCTTTTTAACATAGCAGATGGCCGTCGCGCGGCTGAATGCTTCGACGCCAGCCTTGGAGGCCGCATAGGCAACATGGACGCGCCCGCCTACCTGAAAGCTGGTACTCGCAATGCTGGAGATATTGACGATCGCGCCACCTTTACCCTCGGTTTCAAACTGTTTTTCCATCACTGGGATAACGTGCTTGCAGCCGAGGAACGCGGTTTTGAGGTTCCGCTCCATCTGACCGTCCCATTGCTCAACCGTCAATGAGACCGGATCACCAGGCTGGCTGCCACCAATATTGTTGACCAGGATGTCGATACGACCATAGCGCTTCATACACTCCTTGACAGCACGTTCGACGTCTTCGTTGGCTGTCATGTCCGCCCTACAGGGCGTCCAGCTATTGCCAAGCTCCTCTCTATTCATCGCGTTCGTAGTGCCAATAAGCGCGTCGTCGCTGTAATCGGTGCCAAAGACCTTGGCGCCCTGCCGCGCAAACAGCACAGCTGTCGCGCGACCGTTTCCCCAGCCTTCGGCGACCGAGCCTGCGCCAGCGACGAATGCGACCTTACCAGTTAAATCGAGCATAATTCTCCCCCACTAAAAAATTGATTCCCCATGGTGCTATCGTGAGTAGCGCCTTCCATGGAAATGGACTCAGTCGACGATTCCAGCTTCGCGTGCCTTGATCTGGATAGCCAGATGGTGTGACCAGATCCGGCCCTGAGCAAATCCGCCGCCGATGAACCACAGTCCTTTCTGTGCCGTAGGCTTGTACATGTTGTTCAGTTCACCATCGGGGCCGAGCCCCCAGACAGGCCCAATCTTCTCCATGATTTCGCGCCCTAGCATTTCTTCGATGACCTCCTCAGGGGCGTGGTAACCGGTTGCCATGACGATCAAATCTGCCTGCACGATGGTGCCACTCTTCAGAACCGCCCCCTCTTTGCCGTAGGTAACGATCTCCTCCGCGGGGATCAGCCCGACTTCGCCGCTGACAATCAGATCCGAGCAACCGACATTGATACTGTAGCCACCGTGACGCTCGCGCACTTTCATCTGATGGCCACCGCCATCAGTGCCGATGTCAGTCTTGAATCCGCGGGCTGCTAGACCAGCAAGAAGGTCTTTGTCCATCTCCAGCATCTTCTGGGTGTTGATCTTGTAACCGCGGAGCGCCAGATCGAATGGCGTGCTGGTAATGATCAAATCGGCGTCTTCCGTCGGCAGGTTCTCGGTATAGTGCACACCGTGGTTGAGGCTGGCAGCTTTCACGCTGAACACTGTGACCGAACCACGCTGAACCATCTTTACATCGGCGCCCCACCCGTGGAGATCCTGTGCGACGTCATGTGCCGTATTCCCCGCGCCGACCACGAGGACGCTCTTGCCTTTCCACGCCTCACCGGACTTATAATCGTGCGAGTGCATGACCTGACCGCGATACTCCTCTAGTCCCGGCAGGTCGGGAATCAGTGGTTTGCCAAGAACACCATTCGCAAACAACAGATGGCGCGGGCGGAATACTCGCTCGGACCCATCCTTGCGGCGCACTCGCGCACTCCAACTCTGCGCTGCCTCGTCCCAACGCCCCTCGACGAATTCGGTACTCGTCCAGGTATTGCACTCCATCGCGGTCGCGTAAGATTCGATCCATTCCGCCAACATGTCCTTGGTCGGGAAGGTGGGCCAACTTGCCGGGAACGGAATGTAAGGCATGTCGTTCAGCGGGATTTTGTTGTGCAGTGCCAAAGACTCATAGCGCTGACGCCACACATCCCCCGCCTTTGGAAATCGCTCAATGACCAGCGCGTCGACCCCAAGTAGTCGCAGCCGCGCGGCCATGCAAATTCCATTGTGGCCGCCGCCAACAATCAGCACCGTGGGTTCACGATCAGAATATTCCTGTTCTCGCGCGCGCCGTGCGGCCCAGGATGGCCCGCCGAAAACGCGGCCCGCAGCATCTTCCCGGCGGCGCTTCCCAACGGGCTCTTCGAAGCCGCGAAGTTCTCTCACGTTTGTCGAAATGACCCATGCCTTTTGAGGATCCGCAACGAGGAGACGAACGATACCCAACCCACGGCCGTAGGACGTATTAAACTGGAAGATCGCTTCAACAACCTGTTCGCCGGTGCGGGTGACTCGGCGTGGGGGCGTACGGCCATCGGCGATTCTAAAGTCACGGGCCTGTACGCGCGGCTGCTCATTGATGAAGATCTGGGCGATGGATTTATTTCCCCGACTCGGCGTGAGATTCCACGTGAATGCAAAAAGATCACGCAGAAAGGAGTCGTCGATAAAAAGATCCTCGATAGCCGATTTCTCACGGGCAGTCAAAGCTTTCTCAAACGCACCAAGCCAATTGGAAATGTGGTCTGCATCGCTCAATTGTGCCTTAGGGGATTTTCTAACTGCTAGCTCGATCGTGCCCGCTCCAGAGTTCAGTTTGCAATCGTGATCCAGTGTCTGCTGTTCCATATCCTTCACCCTTATTTACGAAGAGATTTATTAGGTACGCGTTGGCAATGGTAGATCTCAGATGGCGTGCGGAACAGTCGCTTTATCCGGCAATCATTATTGCGTCTGACGCAAAGTAGGTATGTCCAGCTAACAATGGCGCCAGTGCGTCGAATGCTCGCGACGAACGATCTTCTAGCGTTGCACACGCTGGCCAATCAGCATGCTCGGGCAGTCATTTCGGGAAACGGCGATGGCCGTGTCCTTGAAGCAGTCCGTTTCAGAAGCGTCTCGAGCCTTTTGGCGCTACAAATACGTCTGCGTAACAAGTGGACTGCATTTGATCAGATTGAATGCCACGCCGCGAGTTGCGGCGCGCGGCGCGTAGCTACGTGTGCAGTTTCCGAGACTGCGTGCCGCAAAGCGGCGATCGAGTCTGCCGCGCGGCCCGCGCCGGCGGCCACGCATGACAGAATGACGATGCATGAACGCAAAGGGTCGCAATGGCTATTAGGCAAAGGAGAGATGCGCCACCGGACTGGACGATCCGGACGCCGGCGTATGACGACGATTGAGGTAGAAGTGATTTATTCGGGCGAAGAGGGGGAAAGGGAAAAAATCAATGCCCGCAATCCGCTGGCTTCAGGAAACTGGCTGAACGCATTGGTCGGCGCCCATCCCGTCGCGATGAGCTTGCGGACCGCGATCTGCCGCTCACTTCACGCGCCGTGCTCCTCCACTATGGCGCAACTCGCAATAGCACAGGTCTCGCGGCATCAGCCGCGAAGTCTGTGAGCGCATATGCGGAGGGACTCAGTCAATGGGGACGCATCGGTCAGATCGAGTTCCCCTATAGCCTGAATCGTGACGCCTGCCCCAAACGAGTCCCCAGCGTTGTCCAACAGTTTGCTCGACGCCTCCCAAAACTTGGGATTTGCCAGGTCCCAAGTTGAGAGATTGGGAGTTATGGAGCGTTGATGCACTCCACCTTTGTGCTTGACTGCGCTCAGGTATGCGCCGATGACTACCAATCGTACTGAGCTCTGCACCAAATGACGCGCTTTTGCTTTTGCGCCAGATGCAAATCTGTTTGCCGTTGACCGATATGGTGGGCGTGATCCTCCGTTTCTAGAATGAAATCCGACGCATTTTGGCCGGCATGAGTACAAACAGAATCGAAAACCTAATACTAGAACAGGAGACAAACCATGACCTCAAACGGTGCTAGACGGAAGATTGGCGCAATCTCAATAGGAAACCTCGGTGAAATCTACGACTTCACGGTCTTTGCCTTTTCTATTCCATGGATCGCCATGCACTTTTTCCCATCCGGGAACTCATCGGCTGCGCTCCTGAGCACATTCGCCGTGTACGCGGTGGCGTTCGTGGCACGACCGGTAGGAGGGGTTACCTTTGGCTATCTGATGGACAGGATAGGTCGCGTGAAAGTGCTTGCCGTCACGATCTGGCTCATGGCGTTCGGAACCGCAGCCATAGGAGTATTGCCAACATATCAGCAGATCGGCATTACTGCTCCGGTCCTACTTGTGCTTTGCAGATTCGCCCAAGGGCTCGCACTGGGTGGTGAATTCACAGGCGGCATAATTTACATTATGGAGTCCGCTCCAAAAAACAAACGAGGTCGTTGGGTCGGCATTGCATTCACGTTCGCGACCCTGCCCTTGTTTCTCGTGACCGTGATCCTTCTCGGATTTCAGACTGTCATCAGCAAGGAGATTTACGCGGACTGGGGATGGCGGATTCCGTTCCTCCTAGGCGGTTTCATCGGTGTCGTCGGTTTCCAGATGAGAAAGAACTTGGAGGATCCGGACGAATACAAGAGGGCAGTTCGCCATGCGGAGTTCAGCAGCGTGCTTCGGAGCGTTTCCCGCCCTGCTCGCAAATCGATGCTCCAAGTCGCGATGTTGATGCCGGTTCAGGCTGTTACTGCATACCTACTTCTCGGCTTCATGTATACCTTTCTCGTGAAGCACGTGGGCATGGATTCCAGGACGGCTTTGCTCGCAAATGGTGCAGGGATCTTTGCTTACGCGATACTCGGTGCGGTGAGTGGCACTCTGAGCGACCGGTTCGGCCGGAGGGCACTGCTGTCTGCGGGCGCGCTTTGGATTACAGCCTTTGGGTATCTTTCCGTTTGGCTAGCAGCGCATGGGTCTCTGTTAGAAGTCGTCCTAGGGCAAGTCGCGCTCGGTGTTGGTATTGGCCTATATGGTGCAACATGCACAGTCACCAGTACCGAGCTTTTTCCGACCCATTCCCGAGCGATGTCTCACGCCATCGCATATCAAATCACGGTCGCCCTACTTGGAGGGACTACGCCATTAGTGTGCGCCTGGCTCGTTAGTGCGCTGGATTCGCCATTGGCGCCGGGTTGGTACGTCACAGCGTTTGCGGCTATCAACTTCCTTATGGTCCAGTTCTTGCCCGAAACAAAGGATGTTGACCTCCATACATCGGTGCTGGATCCTGAGCCATCAGAATCGACGCAGGTTATTACCGAGTCACGCGGCGCAGGAAGTGTCTGAATTTTCCCCTCGGCAATGACTCGGAGGTGAGTCGTGTAAAGCCCCTGACGCACCTCCAGTAGTAAAACACGAACGAACGCGCCCTGAGAACAAGAAGTGTCGTTACTTTGCGTCAGAATACTGCTTACCAGGGCGACATGGAGGAGCCGCCAACATTAGCTCAAAAAGGGGCTTATCTCCACGACGGCCCCTGGTCAGCAAAGATTGACAGGGTAGGCGCACTTCCCAAAGAGCGCGCCATGCTTCTTTAGCGTCTTCGTGTAGAGCTGCTCAATGGAGAAAGCGGGAATAGTCGTACGCGTTGCGCGATCATTGCAGTGGGGCCTTCCGCCATCAAGACAAACTAAGACCCAACGCAGCAGCACCTATTCCGGGATGTCCAAACCAAGCGCGTCGATAACCTCGCGGGCGTTGCGAAACGCGTCCACAGCGGCCGGTGCCCCGGCATATATCGCGCTATGAAGCAAGACCTCGCGGATTTCAACGACGGACGCTCCATTGTTGATTGCGCCTCGGATATGACCTTTGAGCTCGGTACCCCTTCCGAGAGCTGCCAGCATCGCACAGGTGCAGAGGCTCCGGGTTTTAAGGTCGAGCCCGTCACGCAACCACGTGCTTCCCCATGCATGTTCGTTGACCCAGTCCTGCAGGGGACGTGAAAATCCGTCCGCCGAATTCATGGCGTGCTCCACGAACTCAGCTCCCATCACCTGGGTGCGACGTGCCTTTCCTGCTCCCCGGCTGTCATTGCTCATTTTGCTTCTCCTCGGTAGCTCCAATCGCAAATCTCTCGTCCGACAGCTAGCACTCACCTATGGGCGCGCAAAGAACAACGTCGCCCCGTTCGCTCTCGGGAATGGGGTTTGAGTTCTCCGTCGTGACAATCTGACAATATGCAGCACGGGCAAACGAAGGTCTTGGCGAGAGCCAAGTATCGCGATCCAAAGACCGGCACGACTTGGTCACGCCGAGGTTGGGCGCCCACAAAACTCAAGGATGCCAACGGCAGAAATCGAAGAGCTGCCCAAATAGACCTCCCTCTTCACATCGACACGATGTGTGAGTAGCCGTTCACACCATCCAAACGACCCACGGCCCAGCTGTACTCGGCCGGTTGGACAGCAGCAGCGTTCGTATTAGCCGCACCACCAGCAGCCATTTCGGGAATGACAGACTTGGGCGTGCGCTTCTCGGACGCCTGCGCTCCGACAGATGACCTACTCTCCGCCAGCTTCTTCACCACAGTTTCGCCCAGTGATGCGGCGTTCTTGGCATAGCCTTTTTCGCTGCACCCACTTTCCTGAGACCTGCTTTACAGCCGCACCGCGTCGCCTCGTTGTAGGCTTCCTAGCAGCCGCGGTAACTTACTTTTTGGCGATCAGGAATTTAGACTGATCCTTGCCCCCCGCAATCCACGCCGGAGCGCGACCGCGGCCACTCCAAGTAGCACCAGTCTTTGGGTCCTGATATTTCGGGGGCTGCGGACCCCGCACGTAGTTGCCTGGCTTCGCAGCCTTCTTTGCAGGAGCGCCGGCCTTGGACGATGCATCGCTGACAAGGAACTTGGTCCGATCCTTCGCACTGGCAATCCATGCCGGCGCGCGGCCACGGCCAGACCAGGTTGCACCTGATTTCGGGTCACGATACTTGGCGGCTGCCGCACTCTGACTGGCTTTGGCGCTCGCTCCCGGCTTGCGACCAAGTCGTTTTCCACCGACGTACGACTCGATATCCGCGATCGTGACTCCATGCTTCGCCATGAGATCCCGAATCTTCGCGAGAACATTGGACGATTGCTTCTTCTCAACTGCTTCCGCCTGCGACTGAAGCTTCGCAATCCTAGCTTGTATGCTTTCAAGAGTAGCCATGGCCTTTCCTTGGTGTGTTGGATGCATGCCACTATGCCAGAATGCACACAGGAAGGGCACGAAATGCGTCCGAAATAGGAGTTTTCTTCGAGGATTGGTGCTGCCGCGCTGCCGAATCAAAGGAAATTCCAGAGAACGGCGTTGAGAACACGTAAATTGACGGACAGCAAAGGAACGCATTGGCACATGCGGGACACTGGCGAGGAACAGAATCCGAGCGCTTTCGAAAACCGATATGGATAGCCTGAGGCGACTGTGCAACCCGATAGCATAGCGATTGCTGGAGTTGCGAACGGCCACGAACAATATGAAAAGATGCGCGACCGGCAGGTCGCTCATGCAAAGGGAACTTACCCGAGTGACTTGTTAGAAAAAGACAGGGGCTCAAGCAGGAATAAGGTACTTCGTGCGATCTGCCACGTCTTTGATCCAGTTTGGTGGCTTGCCCCGCCCGGACCACTCCCGCCCCGACACGGGGTCTCGATACTTTGGTGCGGCTTTCGGTGCTGCGGCCGGCGCTGGGCCCCGTATCTCGTCCAGAGTGATTCGATGAAGCTTCATCTTCCGAATGACCTCATCAAGCACATTTATTCGTTCTTCTTGAAAAGCGGCGGCGAGCTGTGCCTCGAGTTGTTCGCGCTGAGCAAGCAATTCTTTCAGGTCGGACATCGTTGATTTCTCGGGTTGACATGGAAAACGAACTGTCAGTTTACCCTACCCCCCGCCCACCGTTGCATCTACCACCGGCGAACGTATTCACCGAGCGCACTCAAGCCAGCTCCGGCGCCATCGCCGCGCAATTGTAGATTCGTGTCAGCCATCTCCCGTAGCTCCAAAGAGCGCCTCTGGTGAGCGGTAGAACGACAATGTCCCGATCAGCAGATTGCCCGGAAGGGAGTCTTCCAATCGGGACGCCATAAATCGAAGCGCCCGAACCGCGCTTACTGGAAATTCATCCAAAAGAATTGAATAGCCTGCGCATCCGAGAGGTTGTTCGGATCAGGCATTGAGAATGGGAACGCCAACAACGTGTTGTTGTTGTTCGGATCGACCATGTTGAGATAGCTAAGTTGCCCGTCGAAAGGTTGCGAACCGTCATCCGCGCCGAGTGGAAACATGTGGTACTCGCCATACTGGGCGTCGGCATACCAGCAGTTCCACATGAGTGCAGGTTGCAGAAAGAACGCGAGAGGTGCCGGATTGTAGTTGTATGACGGCCGCTCGAGGATGAATTCGGCTGTCGTGCCTGTGAATCCCGTGCTCCTCTCGCCACCCCCAGATTCGGGAGCGGTGGGATACGTGCCCATGAAACTGGCGCCGTTGGTCGCGTTGGTCAAATAGAACCAGACGTTGTTGTCCTGGGGCGTGAGGCCACCCCAGTCTCCGTCCTGATAAAAGGTTGTACCGTATGGGTCGGCTACCCAGATGTCGACGGAGATCTGGTCGCCTGGACTTACAGGAAATCCAGGAACCACCCACCAACTCCACGGCAATGATTCCATCCACATGTAGTAGGTGGTGATTTCCCAGAAGAACAGGTTGTAACACTCAGAGCCCGTACCGGCTTGATAGAGGTCTCCGGCGCCATTGTCGAGACCGACCCACTCTGAAAGAGCAGAGAAAGGCGGCCCGTTGTCGAGCGTGAAGACCAGCGGCGTGTTCCATTCCGCCTGGATTGCCGCAAACTGATTGATCGGGTTCTGGTACCAGGCACCTGTCCAGTTTGGGGAGTTGGCGTTGGCTTGCGAAGCTGCCGCCTGTGCTAAGGAACGTTTTGCCGTGGCGCGTTCACTATCCGGCACCTTGATCCCTTCCGGCGCCCGCAGAAATTTCGACCGACTGTGCTCGGGGTGCGCCACTCGGCGCGTGTCGATCCTAGTGAACGAGCGCAGAACGTTCCTTAACCACCGCGAATATTGGGTGGGCGACCGCTGCGGATCGGGTCTCGGCGGGTAGCCCTTTGCCAGTAGTTCAGCATTCGTTGGCGCCAACGGGTCACCCTCGAGAGGCCCTCGGACATCACCCAGGACGACGGCCGCGGAAGTCAATTCCGGCGCACTCAGCGACTGCGTGTACCGGATCTCCGTCCCAAGCGACACAACGTGCAATTCGGCGTGGCCAGCGCAATGGCATTCAAGGTGGAACTCGGTCGGTGCGGCACCTTTGAGCGCACGCGCGTAAAAGCGGACGATGCCCCGGCTGTCGGCATCAAGTTGAATACGGCGTTCCGGCGCCTCAGGATGGTAGAAATAACAGATAGATTCGGGCTTGACACCGACCGTAACCAGGGTGGCCTGCGCTGGAGGAACTAGCCGCTCAAAACGCTTGCCGGCAGCGATCGGCCCCCGCGTCGCGCCAAGATCGGATCCCGAATCAACAGGCGGTGGCAGCGGTAGTGTGGGCGACGCCTTTGCGGAATTTTCGCTTCGCATCTTGCTCATGTTTACCTCCGGTAACGGACGCTCGAAATCTGGTATTGGACCGCGCACGTTGGCGCGGACGGGAGTCGCACCAGAGTTGGACTGCTGGCGCGCGGCCGCCGCCGACACAGGGCCACTCGCAAAGATTTCGCCGTTGCGTCGATAGCGTCCCGCTGAGTTTCTGACCTGAATTCAGGCAACACCATGGAGGCAAAGTGAAGAAGACCTGAATTCTTTGCACAACCCGCAGACGTTACTGTGACCTAGTGCGAGATATCGTTTCAAGGCACGCAAGACGCATAGAATGGTCAACAAGTTCTCAAATAAATCAGGACGATCAATTCCAAATCACCTGTGACGCCGCAGGATTTCCTTTAAGTCACGTTTAGGTGAACATGAGTTCAAATATGCGCGCGCGGCACTCCGGTCGCGCTTCCGAGAAGTTGATATGCATGAAGCGCTCGTCTCGCTCCTGCCGCCCCGTTTGTGGGCACGACATACACCTGCCCGTCAATAGTGAAATGTGTCCGGACGCACATTTCTCAGCGAAATCCCCGTCACATCGAGATACCTGTCCTAATATGCAAGAGCCGTTTGTTCGAATTTCAATGCCTTGCGCGCCTTCATCAAGGCTCCTCGAATTGGCCCGACGTTGAAACTACCGACCTGCGGACGATTCAGTATGGATGGATCGCATTCTGCCCCTTCGGTGTTGCAGTTGAGACCGTAACGGCGTAAGCATGCTCGCAGCGCTGGCGCGCGAGGCACCGGGTTACGTGTAGCTTTCGAAAGCCAACAACTCTTTGCCGGAGACGCACATGTCCACAGGTATTCAAGCTCGGTCCCCAGCGGACGAATTGCTTGACGCAGCCAAGCAGGCGGCGGAAGACCTCGGAATTCCCGGAGCTGTGGTCAGGAAGATAAGAATCGAACTCTCAACGACTACAGGACCAGTCTGTCCACCCCCGACCAAACCTGTGTTGAGAGGACGAGTTGAATCAGATGGAACCATAGTGTACGAGTACGTATGCGAGTAGTGAGCCTGTTCGTATCTGAGCATTGGTTCTCCATCGTTGTCGCTGGAGCGGTGCTTTGCGTGCTGTACGCCTCTGTACAGTTCATTGCGCTCAGACGTCGGGGCCCCAAAGATGCGACCGGCAATGGCATCATCGTCGGGAACGCGAAAGCCTTCGATAACCGCTCGCTTCAGCTGCGGATAGAACGATTGAGCGCCAGCCTTTCTGCGCTAAAGACAGTCAATCAAAATATCACCGATAGCCTGTCTTTGATGCAAGGCGATACTTCCTCGGACACGCTTCACTCACTCGCAGTTGGACTCAACGCTAAAGAGACAGCTGAGCACACCGAAACATCTTCCAAAACCTCCTCCAAGAGCTCGAAAGAGAAGCAGGAAACGAAGCCAGAATCCCGCAATTCTGAGCCAAACGAAGACAAGAAGATCGACGTCGGCCTGGCGGCAAGCGACCTATTGGGTAGTCAGCTTAACCTCGCCTCGCAGATCATGAATCTCGAGTTGCTGTACGAGCGTTCTCTGACGGACCGTATGTTTGACAATGGCACCCGGATTCAAACGGTCCTCGGCTTTCAAGTTTCAGTCAATCCTCAAGCAGGAGATGAGAACTGCGTTGCGATCGTCGAGGTTGGCGTGCGAGTGCCAGAAAACAACGATTCAATCTCTTTGGTTGCGCTGATCCCACAGGAAAGGACCTACAACACGCTACTTGTGAACACCAAGACCTACTCACTGGGCGGTTCAGCCGTAGCGAAGCTGTTGAAAATTGGTGCGGGTAGCAGGCACAGATTTCGGCAACTACATGTTCATCGTGACTCGGATACGATAGCGTTTGAACGTGGACAGGACACTGTGCCGCGCTTTTTTCCTCCACATCAACCGTCCTCAATCTTCGGCTGGGAGTTTCGGCCGGTCCTGGGCGCGAGTTGCGTTACAGCCGGAATCCGGCAAATGTTAGCCGTAGTAGCAATCCCGAAAAAGGATGTGACCCAACCCGGTGAAGTTCTCCTGCAGATCCGCACACGCACCTATTGGCGTCGGTATAACCGACGGACCTTGGCGTCCCGGCCTAGGTGGCGATTTTTGCCATGGAAGGTCGATGATTCGAAGGTTGTCCTTGGTGAACCACAAAATCTCGCCATTCCTAATACCGCGAAGACACAATCCAACCTCGCGCCAACGATCAACAAAATCCGGTGGGTACACTCAGGACCAGACCAGGCTACAGTGATCGTGGAGGGAACAAACTTCTTCTCTGGCACGAAAGTCACAGTTGGTGGAAAGACGTTCAGCGAAGAACAGAGTACGCTTACACTGAAGTCGGAACAGGCGCTGGAGTTCACCACTGCCATCGCTTCACTTTCTATCGGAGATGCCGTCTTGAATGGGCGTTTCGGTCCATCATTCAGACTGGAAGTGCCACCGGGAAGCAGGCCGATGCAAGGCTTCTATATTGCAAGAGCATCAATCAGACCAAGTCGATACACTAGAAAATTCCGTGTCGCAATTGATGTGAAATGCCCAAATACCGATGCCGATGGCCAACCTGTCGATCTCACAACAAAACTATTTGTAAATATGCCCGACCCCATGCTACTTGTTGGGGACGAAACTGTCCCGCCACCCTATGACTATGAAAATCTAACTTCGGAAACCGACCCAGCCAATCCGAACCAGCCAATCAGCACAGGGAAATTCATAAGGGTGGGTGCATGGATCAGCGCCAAAACACTGGCAATCAACCCATCTATTACTTTCACGGCGCCTTTTTGTGGGTCCGAATTCATCGCATCGTTCCCGTTGAGTTTTTCAGAGCCTTCGGTTTCGAGGCTCGGAGGCGATGAAATGAAGTCTGTCTTTAGGATTGCGCACCCACTGGGTTTCGCTACTTCAATCAGCGTCGACCTTGACAAGACCTATACGACGGAACCAGAACTAAAGAAATCCAGTGCGGTAGATTATCGATTTGAAATCGATACCGCTATTGCCAGAAAATATCAGAACATAATCATTCGCATTGGGACTGCTGAACCCTACCTGCTTCCGATGCCGATAGAACCAACGCCTCCGCTACATCCGGTCATTGTCAACGACTTCAAGCCACCTCGAATAATCAGTCTCAGTCGCGGTCCCGTGGAATGGTCGGGAACAGATCTCAACGGAATCGTCAGTGTAGCGCTTTACCCCCCAGATTCGCAATCCGCGCAACCGGCCATGGCAGGCCAAGATTTACCCGGTGGAATACCAGCCGACTTTGCTGTCTATGACCTCAACAAACGGATCGAGGTCTTTTTCAGTGAGAGAAGCACCGCAAATCCCGGTAAAGCGACAGTCGCGTTCACTACCGCTTCAGGCACAGTAATCAAAGTGCCCATGCACGTATTGCCTGACGACTCGCCGAAAAAATCGGCATGATTGTGCCAGGCGGTCGCGCGGCGACGAATCGTCGACTGAGTGAAGGGGGCCTAGGCGCGTACTCCAATCTCTCTCGACCGGGAGCATGGAGAACTGAGACCGCCCGCCCTTCCCTGATGTGTAGCGCGCCTAGTTGCGCTCTAGGCTAAGCAGTAGCGCGCCTTCTTCCTCCACGTTGAAGGCGAGAAATGCGTTCAGCGTCGACCGCACGGATTTGCTCATCGAACGACAGCACAACTGCGGGCACTTTGCAGATTGCTTTCCGTCGCCCCGTCGGCCGGCAACGTCGAAGAACTCCACTGCATGTGGCATATCAGGCCTGGCGTGGCGCGTGAACGTCCGCCAGCCATTCCTGGATGCGCCGTTGAGCGCTAACGTCGCTGATACCTTGCAACCCATCGAGCAAAAGGAAGTGGTCCACAAGTGAACCCGGCTCTGGTCCGAAATGATAGGCGCCATGCGCCGCGTCATCGATAGCTAACCAGTGCCGCAGCCCCTTACCAAGGGCGAAGCTGCTAATGACGTACGTCCGGTCCGTCCCATCCAACACGTAGCTCAAGCGCGGCTTGACGTCTCTCGTTGAACCTACGACCCTGCGCGCCAACGTGGCTGGGAGGTACGAGGCTACTACGTCTACCGGCAGAGTTTTTACCCACGAGGTGGTCAAGACAATTTCGACAGCAGGATATGGCTCGAGAAGATTGGCAAGGAACGGAGCGAACTCCAACAGCGGACGCCCCGTATCAAGGGTTATCTCGCCGTCGTCGCTCAGATAGGAATGTCCGATATGCAGCGTTCCGTCGAAGTCCAGAAACAGCGTCGGCGTGATGTTATGGAGCACCAACGGTGGCGCCTTCATACGCCGGACGACAGAGGATACCGGCTGCGCCTTCCAAACCGGCTCGTAGGTATGGCCAACGGCTGCCATCGCTGTAACTGCATCATCTTTTGGCAAAACAAGCACCGCAAGGCCAAAATCGTTGAGCACTTTGAATAGCTGCACCGTCTCGACAGACTGCCCGTCCTCAAGGCGACTTAACGCTCCGACTGGAACGTCGACTAACTCGGAGGCGTAGAGGAGATCGAACTCCCAAGCCTGCCGCCTGCTACGAATCAGTTGTCCGATTCCCTTAAGGTCTGTCGCCAACGGGCATGCCTTCGAATCCGGCTTTGATGAGGCAGGCGACATGGCTTCCCCCTTCCCAAGTACGAAGCGGCGATCTTGTGCAGGTTGCGCGGCCTTACCACGCGAGCAGGACGCGCAGACGATTTACCAACCAACCCAGTTCGTCTTCGGACAGCCAGCACTTGCGAGCCAGGGCAGCCTGGAAGCGCTCGAGGACCTCTTCGCTCGATTCCTGAGGATGTTTGGCAGCGTCCTTCATAGCAACTGGCAGAAGTTGCCTCGCCAGATCCTCGCAGAGCAGCCAACGTTGGTGCCGCACGGCAGGACCCTCGCCCTCGACGTACACACCATCGCAAAGGACCGCACAGACCTTCGGCCGGGCACCGGGCACGATACCTACGGCCTTCTGCCAAGGGAAATCGGTTGGTGCCAATTCCGCGTCCATAGTCGTCCGCCAGCGGTACCGCTCGCCCAAAGCGAAAACTCGGCACCGACAAAACCGTCACTAAAGTCACGGTTTCATTCTAGACAGTAGTTGCAGGTTTGCAAGGCCTCGTAGCAGCGAAGAGTTCAGGCATCGCCAGTTGCGACGCCACTCTCCGCGGCAGAGGCGAGGACATGGAAATCAATGTAGCGGTCGAGGCTCGAACTCCGCAGCACCGTCACACACTGAAGAAAAAGGGTAAGGGAGAATGTCCCCGAGGCCAGATGCGAACCGAGAGTCTTCTCGGTCGTCGTCACCCCGATTGACGCCAACCGTCTAACCAACTCAGAGACCGTAACCCAGGGCTGCTCCGAGAGTTCTACAGCCATAACCTCGCGCGCACGCGCCTCCCAAGTGCCGGTCATTGCAAGGGGCGCCATCCAGAGGCGCGGCGCGCCCGCTTCCGTCGCGTGAAGAATCTGAAGGAGAAGCGTGAACCGGGCAGAACCACGAGCTACTCGAGCGATAAGCGCGCGCTCAGTATCCTCGATTCCCAGTGAATTTAGGATTACAGCTAGATCGCCATAACTGCAATCCGCCCGAGCCAAAGCGACGCGAATAACTCGCGCAGCCAAGTTGGCCCAAGACGTGGGCACTTCACCCATCAATCCTTCTTGCGTTTTCTGCATTTCCGCCTAAAGTGAAGGAATCTCGCCGACGAAATCGTGACATTCGTATCGATCTCGTTAACATTCACTAACACGCGCACATGTACCGATACGACGCCAAATGTCTAATCCTACAACAAGGGGCAGACGTGGATTCGAGATGTTAACAAACACTAGAGAAAATAATAGCCAGTATCCGGAGGCACCGGAACACACAACACTGATGCACAACGAGTAACACGCCGGAGCACAACTCACACAACCATGGAGAGAGGTATACGGTGTCGATTCGATGAGCGAATAGCTCTCGTCTTCCACGATGAGTCAACGCTGGGCTATTCAAGCCCTTAGACAAGATCCCGACCAGCGACACGCCCTACCCGCTCAGCCCTAGATCCACACCAATTCACTCTCTCAATATACGCCAAGCGCGATCCATCCTTGCATCGACCATATCGGAACGCAACATCCGTGTTCCGCAAACGCTACTGCATCGAATCCATCTACGTCCCATCCGCCACGACGATTGACTCACCTTCGAGGAGTTCGGCCCGATGTATCTCCGGCCGGAACGCCATTCGAGTTGAGGTGGCCATCATGTTCAGAACTTTATACGCACCAGTTCCCTACGAAACACCGTTCAGCCTGCTCGCGGCGCTCGCATCAACAACACTCTCGAGGGACGTCCGTGTACTCGCTTTGGACGCGGTTCGCCGCCGTACGCCGCAATTGCTTGAGACCACGCCATGTCGGCTGTCAAGGTTCTGCGCGCTGACCGAGGGATTCTATGGATCGCCCAGGGAAGTTCTGATGGGACGCACACTATTCCCCCTTCATCGCTGCTGCATGTGCGAACCAGTCGCAACTTATGTCGAGTCGGCTGTTTGCGACGGAGGTCGACGCCGACTACCAGGCCCGAGACTGCCGCCATCGCTCCGCTCCGTCAATCGATATGGCCTTGAATGTCCGGAGTGCAGCGCGCTAACGCGCCCCCAAACGGGGAGAAGATGCTCGCTGTCGTTCCACTGCATCCCCTTGCAAACTCGTTGCCCGCTGCACGAATGCCGCTACCGATTGGTCGATGAGCGCAGCGAGGAGGAAGTCCCCGTACTCACGGTCTGCAACACGGAATCTAAGCTTAATAGCATGCGGTTGAGTACAGCGTTGTTTCGGATGCTAAGTCAGTCGGACTACCGATTCTATGTAACAAAGCTCGAAAGCGCGTTGCGCACAAGGGGATACGTGGCAGAGAACGGCCGCACCAGGATTAACAGTCTGAAGCGTGATTTTGCTGCCTTTTACTCCAATGGCTTCGAGGATCCGAGACTAAATGTCTGGCTGGCTAGCGGCCGCATCCTGCTCCACACGATTCGTTGCCTACCGCGCTTGAACACATCTCCACATCCGATCGGGGTGGCCATGCTAAACACCGCGCTCGACGAAATTGAGTACGCACGGCGTACTACGCGAGGGAACCGGCTATTACCAAGGCGCACGGAAAGCCCGGGCCTTTAGGCCGCGCATAAAGAGCGCATCTGGCTCGAAGTGGTTGTCTGCCTGATGTTCTGGAAGGAAGGGTGGAAGATTTGCGGAGATTGAGGCGGAGGACGTCGCCCGGATTCGAAGCTTCAACCAGGACAAGAACCCGCAAAGCCGTATATACCGTGTCCACTTCAAGGGCGCGCAACATCTGCTGCATAGCTGCATCTCGGAGGGAATGAGCATGAGCCGAGCTCTACGAACATCTGGCCTCACAGACGTCATCACTACCCGCGAGGACAAGGACAATCCTTTCCTCGCGAACGTGCCACCTGTGCCAACCCTGACGGAAGCCATGCACCTCACGGAAGCGCACAGATCGGACGACACCACGGGCTGGTCCGTTCACGAACGGATCGTGCACCACGCTGCCGACGTGCACATTACCGACGCCACTCGCGCGAGCATTCTCATCAACATTATTGGGCAAGTTCGGAGTTCCTACCGAGACCGGGACCTGAGAACCCAGGCATACCGCGACCACGCCATAAGAGCCCAACATTTTCTGCACGGCAGTCGTGGCAGGCACGCGCGCACGCTCCCAATCCGGTTTGCCGTTGCGCCGAGGGCAAAGCCCCGAGGCATAGTGGTCGCCACTCCAATCGCCATGGGTAGGAAGCAACTGGTGGACCGGATAATGCTTTCCATCGGAGACGAGCCCAAGGTTGTCCGGGTCACCACCGCCACGGGCTTTACCGAGTACCTACAACTCCCAGCCCTGCGGGCGACCTGGCCGCTTGACGGCAAGCTGCCCGGACTTGCGCAAGGGATCATCGGAGCGTTCGACGCGGCGTTTCACACAGCGTACGCGTACAGCACCCATACACCGCTATTTCGCGAGCGTGACATCCTCCCCGCGATATGTGCACTCGGCGTTGCGTCCAACCTCGGCCTCCTTGTGGTTGAGCGGATAAATATCCAGGATACTGGCACAGGTGCTGCCGACAGCACATGGAACGCCCTCGCGCAGTTCACACGTTTGACCGGCATCCCGGTTCTATGCCTCCCCACACCTGGTGCGGCTGCCGTCAGCCTCTCGAGATTGCCTGGCGCGAGGGCTGACTTGACGGCGGGAGGTCTCATTGAGATTGCTCCTGCTCATGGCCCCTACGAAGCGCACTGGATTGCAATGTGCAACGCCATCTTCGACACAACGGTCCGCCTTGCGGGAATTCCGTCCATGCCGGCAGGGCTTCCGGATACGGCATACGAGCTAACGCTGGGCTATCCCGGTCTTCTTGCGAAAGTCCTCACGGCCGTCGCGCTCCATCTCGTCGCGCTGAAAACTCCCGCCTTCAGCGCCGAAGTCCTCACGAAGTACGGCATGCGCGCGCTCAAGCTTGACCAGCCTCATATCGACGCGATCCGAATCATTCGACAGGGAGGAAAATTCACATCATCAAGCCTCATCCGTTACGGCGACTGGCTTTCGTTTAGTCAGCTTGCGCCGACGCACGTGATGCCCGAGCTTCAATGAACCGTCGCTTGCCAAATATCGGGCGCCCCCGCGGGTTCAGGGGGACCCGAGATGTGTGAAGCGACGTCGCTCCAGCAAAAGTACGGCGTGGATCGAGCCCACGCCGGACCCGGACAGTCAGTTGTGATGCCCGCCTGCTGGTCGCAAAACCGGGACGATCAGAACCGCAAATCCAAGCATTGTTGAATCAATCACGCTTCCTGCATGTGGAGGAAGAGAGAATGAAGATCCTTGAACTACCCGCACCGTATGTAACGCCCCGACACGTCGTTCTGCCGCGGCGTGATGCATACGGCGTCCTTCATGGCGCGCAGTATGTACCACTATGCGATCCCGCAGAAATAAACATCGCAACCCGTGCAAGCTTCGCGGGCGTGAAAGTGCAGCGTGTTCATGAAGCGCGTTCACTCAACGAAATGCGGGCGATTTATGCATTCAGTTTCAATCCGTACGTCATCGATATCAGAGAGCAGTACCCTGTGTACAAGCAGGAGGCCTATAACCGCGCAAAGCTCGCCGGCTTCCGTATGCATAAGTCACAGATCATGAGATACGACGTTGTACTGACGTTGGTGCTTCCGCCAGATTCCCACCTCCATTACCACGGCGTCTCCATTAAGGACGGTAACGAGAGATTTGGTTCGAGGGTTATCAAGCGACATCAGCGCGAGAGCGAGAATTTCGCCGCTCGCGGCTGGACGTGGGAATCATTACTCGGAAGCCAACTGACCAAGCTGGCGTATGGAAACCACGCGCTAATGCAAACCTGGATTGCAAACGCAGACATCCGGAACCTCTACGACGAGGCCAGCATTCTGGCCACGCGCATGCAGACACGATCCCTGCGTGGAACGCTTCACGATATTCTCGAGAGGCACGCCCGGCATCTTGGCATATCACTGGACCACGCATTCGAGCTTTTCGCCGTCGCAGTCAGTTTCGGATTCCTATGGATCGACCATAACCAATACCTGCGTGTTGACCGGCCGTTGAGTCTTCAAAGGTGGATGCCATGACCTCCGCTCTCACGCCCAAGGAAGTGCGCCCAATCGCTGGCGATGTCAGGTTGGTCGCGCAACTACGAGAACTGCATCTCGCGACCTGGCCTGCGGGCCTAAGCCGCTTCGCGCCGTTTTCTCTGTCGGGTGACGCGGAAAACGCTTACATTGCCGTCGCCTGGGATCCTATGTCGCGAACCTTGCACGTGCAGCACACCCACCTGAACGAATCGCCTCCGGTCTCCCGGCTCCCGACACCCATGTCCGTCGATGCCGAAGGCTGGCTCGCAAGTGTGTCGCCAATTCCAGGGCCTTTGCGACCGGAATACATGAACAAGCCCCTTTCTGAACTACCGGATAGCATGTTCAAGGGGCTTAACGAGCGCAGCATGCTCATCACCGCAATGATCATGGTGGATATGGTCGGAGACGGCAACCCATCGGACTACATCCTGAACGACTACATTTTCTCCGACGCAGATTGCCGCAACGAACGCATCAAGGAAATTGGACTGGCCCTTCAAAGGGGAAGCGGATTCAAGCCTTACATGGTCAAGCTGCTGACAAGGTTCATATGGTACGGCGGCGATCAACGAGCGTTACTCGCCAGGACGCCGGCGCGTGGCGGCCCAGATAAAGAACGGCTGACGCCTGGCAGAAAACCAGGCCCATTGTCGAGCTATGAGAAGCTGCAAAGGACCCGCGCAGCCGCAAGAGGAAAGAGCTTCTCGCGACGCGCCCGACGTATCGACTGCGACGACATTGCAAACATAAGAAACGCCCTCACGATCGACTGGGCGGATGAGAAAGTTAGCCTCGCCACGACTGTGCGGCGCATGATAGCGAGAGACTACAAAGACTGTGGTCCAGCGGATACGCCGACCTACCGCCAGGTGTACTACCGGTACCGCAAGATCGTGGCCGACGAGGGGTTGCTGGCGCACAGATACGGGGATCGCGCGACCGCGCAATACCTTGACCCCCGGCCCGGGACGGCGAGCGAGATCACGCAGGGCGTCCTTGAAATTCTCGATATTGACGGCTTTCGCCCCAAGGTACCCGTCGGCGCCATCGTGAATGGAGAACTCCAGCCGATGGAGGTCTGGATCATCATCGCAGTATCCAGACTGTCTCGCGCCTTCCGCGGCTACGCGATGTGCACTGAAGGAGAACGAGCGGAGGGCTATCGGCTATGCTGCGTCAGCGCCCTGCTTCCATTGGACGACCACATCGCATCTCTCGGCCTGCCACCCCTTCCCGGCATCGTGCACGGCAATTTCGATGGCGTATTTGTCGATAATGGCGCGGGAAAATCTAAATCTGTTCGCGGAGCGGTCACCCAGTCGCTTGGCGGCATCATGTTCAACCCACCGGGCGCACGACCGGATCTCAACCCGATCATTGAGCGTCTGAACGAGACGATGATCCAGATCATCTCGGAAGAGACCCCGCAAGGCTACACGCGGGCGAATAACGTTCTTGAGAAAACCAAGCGCCGCGAGAGACGCAAGCTGCCACCTGTGGAGCCCGACAAACTCGAGAAGCTGTTTCTTTGTGCCTGTAACCGCCTGAACCTAACCGCTGACTGTCCACATCTACGCACGAAAGAGATGAGAAGCGCTGGCTATGGCACATCCCCTGCAGAAATCCACCAGTACTATCAGTCGTTGCGGGTGGGGAATGCTGCTCGGGTGCGCAGCCCCGAGGAAGTGTATGACATCTTTCTGCCTTGGGAACCCGCCACCTGCAGGAGAGGACGGATTCTCTACGAGCAGGCTCGTTACACGTCACAGCGGCTGAAGGATGTTGCAACCGACTACTCCAGGATACCCGGCAAAAAGCCACCGTTGCCAGTCTGGGTAAAGCGTGTTTCGCGTCGTTCAATGACGCTGATTTGCAGAACGAAGGATTGTGCAGTCTTTGAGATTGCGATGATAGCCGAGGATCGCCGCCGCTTTGGCGAGGGTGCGAGCTGGCTGGACCTGCAATTTTCCAGGTTTGACGAGCGCGTCATCGGGAAAATCAAGGCGGCTGGGCGCACCCAGTCCCGAAGCAGACTGCCAGTCGAACAGCAGAAGAACATCGACGATATCGAAATGGCTCGGGGCAACCCGTTCGCCGGCGCGATAGGAAAAACATTGAGGGATGCCAGGCGAAACAGCACAGCGCATCGGGAAAGCGAACTGGCTAAGAAGCAACGAGCTGCCTACGGGCTGCCGCCCGAGAATCCGCCTGGTTCTGGAGCGCAAGCGGGGGCATCGGAAACGCCGGAGGGCTTCGCTGACGATCCGCTAGCCGCAGCAACCCGTCAGGTCGAAGAGGCTTTCCGCAAATCTGCCAAGCAGCCAAATACGCCTGACTAACGGCGAGGCAATCCACCTTCCCCGGCTCGAGTGGCCGGGGAAAGACATAGACGCTATCTCGACGAGCAGTTCAAGGCCGACACCGGAAGAAAAGCATCTCGTTATTGAAAACAACGACTATCGGTGGCTTCCATTGGCTCTCAGCATCCCCTTGACCTTTGGCATGTCAGGTTGCGCCGTTGCGATGTGCGGAGAGTCTCAGAACTGTCGAGATGAGCCGCGCCCAAAGCAATCGTTCAAAGTGAGCTTCCCGACGGCACTGGTGCCGTGTAATACCTGAGCACACACCGAAAATCAGCAAGTCGCGACCGCACGTGGGTGACAGGCAGACGAAATAAGCGGACGACTCGCCGGCGATCCTTTGAGAAGTATCAAAAGACCGAGGGTATAGGTGACACCAAGGAGTCGAGCAGCGGAATCTGTGCAGATGGAGGATGTTTCCCGTTCCGGACTCTTACGCATTCATTTTCGTATACACAACGAATGCAATGGGGGCGAAAAGCAGATGTTCACACGGGAAGTCAATCGATGAGCTTGCAAGAATACCCAATTTTAGGGTACGCTAAGCTAATATACCTCGATAGTACTCCGAAATACCACTTTTGTCAAGCGTGCCGGGCGGCGAAATTCACGCTACCCCAGATCCCATTTCAACCGACAAGGAGATTCTTAACGAAGAGAAAGCCGCGAGGTAGACCCTCGCAAAAACTAACGGCGTATCAGAGTTCGCACCTCTGATACGCCGCCCTCACGGTGCCCTCAAAAAAAGGCCTCGCGCGCCAACACACGCGCGTAAGGTCTCACAACGAGGGTGCCTTGTCAATACACGTATGTACGAAACGCGTTTTGCACAAGGATACCCAATGAAGAAGAAAGCCCAACGGCAGGATTCTCCTCCTACTGCAAGCTACAGCCTGGCCGGGAAACCGCCTCCCGTGCCCCTACCGCGAACGGGATCAACGTCCCTCCCAACAGCTGACCGCCCTCACGCCCCCAGTCGGAGCCACATGCCCGGCAAAGACCGAAGACACCGCGATCCCTACTTCGGCCTTGCAATACTGCGCGTAGCGGAGGAGATCAGGGCCGCGCTTGCCAAGCGGGAGGATGCCGAATGAGCACGAGCGAACAAGAGCCCCGCCGTAACAGTATTGCTCCGCCCGCGAAGGCCATTCAAGTTCGGGGCAATCCCCTCCTGGCGAGCATCAGAGGCATCCCTACGCTTCCTGAAGCGATGGAACTAACGACGGTAACCCCTCCTGACGCGTCCAAAGACAGATCCAAACAGGAACTGATCGCGGCGGGCGCTGCCGATACATTGGTCAGCAACGCGACGATCGGTCGTGTCCTCACAAAGGTCATCACGTTTGTCAGAGATTCATATCACGACAGGGACCTTCGCAATCCCCATTACCGCGACTACGCAGCGAACGCAGCCTCGTTCCTTCACAGGAAGCGCAACACGTCGGGGCACGTCCTCCCTTCCCGGTTCGGCATCGCCCCACGCGCAAAGCCCCGCGGAATGATCGTCGCAGTGCCTGTGCGCATGGGAAGACGGTTGCTTGCGCAGGCCATTCATTCCGCGATCGGCAGTCAGGCGCTAGCGGTTCGCGTGCCGGAGTCAAACGGATTCACTGACTACCTTCAGCTTCCATGCCTCAGGTTGCTCTGGCCCATAGACGGAAAACTAGGTTCGTTTGCGCAAGGATTTTTCGGGGCTTTTGACGCCGCCATGCAGACCGAATACGCATTGAACACGAGGTCGCCGCTCTTCCGCGAACGGGACATCGTGCCGTCTATGTGTGCGTTGTCGGTGGCGGCCAACCTCGGCGTTCTGATTGTCGAGCGCATCAATACCGAGGACGCATCGGCCAACGCGGCGTCAGCTACCTGGAACGCCATCGGACAATTCACCCGGACGACGGGTATCCCGGTCCTCTGCCTTTCGACTCCCGGTGCGGCTGTACTCGGTCCCGGGCGTCTGCCGGGCGTCCTTGGCGACCTGACGGCGACCGCCCCCATTGAACTCCTCCCGCCTCCCAGTTCGCGCGACATACGCTGGATCGCGATATGCCGGGCACTCTTCGACAGAACGCTTCGCATTGCCGGTATCGAGTCGATGCCGTTCTGGCTTCCGTCGGTCGCATATCAACTGACGGCAGGCTACCCAGGGTTGCTGGCCATCGTGCTCAAGAGCATCGCGCTTTCGCTTGCTGCACTGAAGGCACCGACGCTCTCGAGGGAAGTATTCATAACCTACGGCATGCAAGCGCTCAGGTTGCATGCCCCTCATATCGATGCAGTGAAATCGATCCGCAGGAAAAAGATCATCACCCCTCCCACGCTGGTTCGGTACAGCGACTGGCTGTCGATTGCAAAGCTTGGCGCTGTGTTCTCCGTGCCGGAACTGCTGATCCCAAGCGACGACGCAGAGGACGTGCCGGGGTAGACCGCAAGGCCTGCCACTAGCAGGCGGCGTGACTAATCCGGCGCGATGAACCTGCGCTTGACACAGGAGGAGCTTCAAGGCTCGTCCTGTCCTCGAACGTTTACGGAGACCCATTCACATGGACGGTGAAACACTTTTCCAGCACAAGCTCTTCCAGCTCTCAACCATTTGTCCGGGCGAGCCCTATGGCGGCTTCCTTGCCCGACAACGCGACAGTTCAGCAATTGGACTCCTTGAACAACTCACTGGGCACGGCAATATCCCGTGGATTCTTCCCACGCGGCTCGAGGAACACCTACTTGCTCTCAGCGAGTACACCGGGTCTGTCGAGAAGGTTCTGAACTACCACACTCTGTTAGCGGGATTCAACCGCTTCCTGTCACACAAAGACGCGCTACGCCTGCGCGCGCACCATCTCGGGCGATACTCCGCATCTGTCGTCTCTATCATCGGGTTAAGCAAGAACGGCAGGCACGGTCATGCCTGGAGCCCGGCGATCTGCCTCGAATGTCTCGAGAAGGACATTGCTCCAGGCGGAAAAAAGTTCTGGCGCATGGATCTTCTCCTTTCCCACATACGCTTTTGCCCGCGACACGGCACCAGAATCTATACACATTGCAATACCTGCGTGCATGGGCACCGCGGATCTTACGCTGTCACGTCACCAGATAGCAGTTGCATATGTGGCAAACACCTCAAAGTCCGCGACCATGTCTCAAGTCACCGCGTCGAGCATCTCGAACTGGATATTGCCCGTGGCTGGTCAAGACTGCTCGATCCCGAGTTCGCACCGCACATGCAAGGTCCGGAATTCCTCGATCTCGTCAGTCGAAAGGCGAGAAGCCTTGGGTTAGTGAACGACCAAGGTGTGCATTGGAACAATTTTTACGAGATGTTCAATGCACCCGCCTTGGCTGCACTAGGAGACAGCCTGGCCTTTCCTTTCCGCAATGGCTCGGTTCGACGGGCATTGCGAGGCCAGGTAATGCTTCGAAATCCAATTCAGGCAATTTTTCTTTTGATTGCACTTTTTGGCACCTGGGACGATGTGGAAGCGGCGATTAGTGATCCGTTTCTGATACCTGCCCCGCAACTGGACCACAAGCCGGTTGTATCGACAAGTAAGCAACGGCCCGGCCAGTACGAGAGCATCAAGGCGGCGAGGTTCGAAAAATCTATGTCTCTCATGCCGGAGACCATCGAGCTATACCGCCAGATGCGTGACGCGAATCCGCATCTTCCGCACAGCACGATCGTAATGGCTCTGCCCTCCGCGAACCAGTTCGGACTTAATGCCGACATCCTTCGCGCGCACGGACTGACGGACATGCCATTACGAACCGGCAAGGCAAATGCGGCCGAGTTGGACGCATCGGGGGCGGCTTATATCGAGCGACGTCACAAGGAACTCGTTCGAAGCGGCGCCCGCTTCAGATTCACGACGGCCCGACTTCTCGACGGTCATGCTATTCGCTTCGGATGGAATTTCGTGCTCGGACGCGAGAACTATCCATTAACGGCCGCTGCACTCGACAAATACTACGAGCCAGTCATGACGCGCACGCGCAGGGTCCTTCGCATGGACATCCTTGAAGGGAAGTTTCCCCGATATGGAAAGGCTGACGCAGAGCGTATTGCCGGGATGACTGACCATCAGGTCAAGCTGCTCTGGAAAAGTTGCCACAGAAGATCCCGGGCGAAGCCGCGATGAATATTTTCGAACTTCCTTTTCCCTTCGAGACACCTCGGCAGATTCGCCGCCCGCTTCGTGACCCTTACGGCAACGCGCATGGAGACAGCTACACGCCGTCTCGTACAGCGGCGACCATGAACCTCGCGACCCGCTCAACGTGGCCCGGGGTCAAGGTACTTCGCAACCACGAAGCGCTGTCCATGCAGAAGCTGAGAGCAATTCTGCATTTCAGCTTTTCCCCGTACGTCGTTGATATCCGCGAGGAGTACCCACTGTGCAGCCGCGAATCATATCTCCGCGCGAAGAGGCGTGGCGTGTCCGTGCCGGAGTCCGAACGCACGATCTGCAATATCAACCTGACTCTCGTGCTTCAACCGGATTCCCGCCTGCACTACCACACAGTATCCCTTGGAAACAAACCGGGCGAGTCGAATATGCCCTCATCTCCTCGGGACAGGCGAGAGCACGCAATGAGCCTGGAGCGCGGGTGGACGTGGCAGAAGGTAAATGGCGACCGTTTCACCAAGAAGGAATATGGAAACAACCTGCTGATGAGCCGCTGGATCAGCCAGGTAAACATCTGGAAGCATCACGATGCCGCTCGTGTCCTGGCTGCCCGGGTTGCAACGAGATCACTTCGGGGAACACTGTCGCACGTCCTCGAACGACATGCGCGGCATATGGGTATCTCAGTCGACCACGCGTTCGAATTGTTCGCAGTCGCGGTGTCATTCGGCTTTCTGTACATCGACCACACGGAATACCTGCGGGTCGACATGCCTCTGATCCTTCGCGGAGGATTCGATGAATAGGCCAACCATCGATCCGGCCATACATCGGGCGGTTAGCCCAGAGATTAGGCCGCCGATCGCTGATGACATCCTCCTCTCGCATCTACGCCTGCTCCATGAAGTGGAGTGGCCGGCGAATCTCTACCGTTATGCAGCTTACACTTTGTCAGAAGACAAGGCGGACGTTGCATACGTTGCGGTTGCTTGGGATCCGTCCTGCAGAATGCTGTATGCACAGACGGTCGACGTGGGCAAAGCTCCCCCGCCTTCGCGCCTGCCGCACCTGGTCAAGGTTGACGCCGATGACTGGATATCGCGAGTCCGGCCGATAGCGGGTGCCATCCGCCCAGAGTACATGAATACGCCCGTGGCCACAGTGCCTCCAAGCATGTTGGCGGGATGCGACCGGCGCATGGCATTGGTTAGCGCACTGATCATGGTCGATCCCGTTGGCGACGGCCAGCCCTCGGACTGGATCGTCAACGACTTCATCTTTTTCGACAAAACCCTGCGAAATCGACGCATCAAGGCGATGCGGGAAGCGCTTGGCGGCGGCGCCGGTTTCAGGACGTATATCGTCAAGCTGCTTACGAGGTTCCTCTGGTACGGAGCAGACTACAACGCCCTTTTCTCTCGGACACCGGAGCGCGGGGGCCCCGGTAAGGAACGCACAAACCCGGCGGCGAAGCCCGGACCCTTAACCGCAAAGGAAACGCTGGCCAAGGCCCGAGCGAACTCGCGAGGCAAGGTCTATGTCCGACGCGCACGGCGCATTGGCCTTGACGATATCCGCAACATGGAGGAAGGCCTCACCGTTGACTGGGCAGATGACAAGGCGAGCCTGGCGACAACCCATAGACGAATGGTCTATCGGCACTATGGGCGAACCAACATTGATGAGATTCCGTCCTACCGCGCGTTGAAATACAGATATGGGAAGATCGTCCAAAAGAAGCGCCTGCGGGAGCGGAGAAATGGACGTGATCTAACAATCAAACATATCGCTCCGCGGCCAGGCACTTCCAGCGAACTCACCCAAGGCGTTCTCGAGATTCTCGATATCGATGGCTTTCGCCCAAAAATCGCGACAGCAGCGCTGGTAGGAAACAAAATTGTTGCGGCAGACATCGTGGTCATCTTCGCAGTGTCTCGCCTGACGGGCGCACTTCGCGGGTATGCGGTCTG
The DNA here is from genome assembly GCF_038900775.1 of Paraburkholderia sp. JHI869. Taxonomy (NCBI): domain Bacteria; kingdom Pseudomonadati; phylum Pseudomonadota; class Betaproteobacteria; order Burkholderiales; family Burkholderiaceae; genus Paraburkholderia; species Paraburkholderia sp. JHI869. The sequence goes on along the minus strand of NZ_JAYMSC010000029.1, from coordinate 55,407 downwards.
CACGGAAGGCGAGCGCGCGGATGGCTATCTACGGTGTCTCATTTCGACGCTTTTACCTCTGGACTACTACCTCGAAGAGCTGGGTGAGGATCCGCTGCCGGGTCTCGTGCAGGGAAATTTCGACGGCGTCTTTGTTGACAATGGAGCCGGCAAGGCGAAAGCGGTCCGCAAGGCTACGACGCAGTCCTACGGCGGCATCATGTTCAACCCACCTGGAGCACGTCCGGATCTGAAATCCGTGGTCGAGCGCTTCAACGAAATCATAATCGACATCGTTTCGGAAGAAACGGAGCAGGGATTTACGCGGGCGAATGATCCACTGGAGAAGAAGAAACGTCGCGAACGATCCAAACTAGCGCCGATCCTGCCTCGTCCTCTCGAGAGAGTTGTTCTTCGTGCCATCGACATTTATAACCGCACAAGCGACCAGTCGAACCTTCGTACGGCGAAAATGCGACTGAAAGGCACGGACATATCGCCCATCGACCTCCATGAGTATCATCAAGAAATAAGGCGAGGAAAATCAGGAAGAATCCGTTCCACCGCCGAGGTTTTTGACATCTTTCTTCCATGGAAACGCGTGCGGTCCGCAAGGGGCCGCATTATCTTCAAGAAGGCGCGCTATTCGTCGAACGAGCTGAAAGCTGTGGCGGAGGCGCACTCGCGCCTGCCTGGAAAAAAGACACTTTGGGTTGAGGTGAAGAGCCCTTTCCGCGGTGCCCAACATCTTCTGTGTCGTGTCCCGGACGGCACGGTCTTTGAGATCGAGATGATCGACGAGGACAAGATCCGCTTTGGAGAGGACTTGACGTGGCTGGAGTTCGAGTTCGCGAAAATTGACGAGCGGGTTCGCCAACAAAAGAAGGCTCATGAGAAGGCGACGTCGACTTCGCCCCGTAAGCGCCGGCCCTCCGGATCAACTCACAACAAGGCGCAGGAGCATGCGGATGGCACCGAAGACTTCCACCCCGATGACTTAGCCGGCGCAATCGGCGCGACCAAGGCCGACGCCAAGCGCAACAGTGCGGCCTTTCGGGCCGGAACGTTGTGGAAACAGCAGAAGGCCGCGTATTCCGCCAAGCAGAAGGATTCGGCGGAAATCGAGGATGATTTGGCCCCATTTGAGATGTACCGGGAGACGGGCGACGATGATTCCTGCCTCAGCGATGATCCGCTAGCCGAAGCGGCTCGCCGCGCCGAGGAGGACTATCTCGGCGAAACTGGCGGCGAAGAGTTTCCGGAATAGCCCTCCTGGACTGCCGTCGATGAGTGATTCGGGCTGTTGTATCCGCTTCTATTGCAGAAACGCGGTGTGATCGTCGTGATGCGCAAATTCATTGAGATACACGGTCAATCGGGGCGATTTGTCACAGCCGCCGCGCCTTGCCTGGCAAGGCATTCAGGCGTTGTATCCGAATCTAATGCGCGGTTGTATCCGAATCTATTGGATATTGACAATCATCTCCCGTCTTCATGTGAAGCAACTCCGGCTGTTGATCGCCCTGGGCGATCACGGCTCGCTGCTCAAGGCCGCGCAGCAGGTCGCGCTCACGCAGCCCGGCGCAAGCAAGGCGCTGCAGGAAATCGAAACGACGTTTGGCACACCGCTCTTCAACCGCACCAATCGAGGTCTCGAGCCCACCGAAGCGGGACACTGCGCGATTCGCTACGCGCGCTTGATCCATACCGATCTCACGCATTTGCGCGAAGAGCTGGTCGGCCTCTCGCGCGGGCGTGGCGGACGCGTGGCAGTTGGGGTCATCATGGGCGCAGTGCCGCTGCTGACCGACGCGATTTCCACGCTGATCGCGGCGCACCCGGAAATGTCGGTGGAGATCGTGGAAGACACGAGCGCGGCGCTCCTGAGCCAGATCGATGCGGGCAGGCTCGATCTCGCCATCTGCCGCACCACGGTCAGCCAGACGCCACAGCACTACGAGAGCATCAAGCTTCAGGACGAAACGCTCGCCGTGATCGCCAACGTGCGGCATCCGCTGCGCCGCGCGAAGAAGCTCGCGCTCAAGGACATGGAGAAGTATCGCTGGGTGGTCTACCGGGCCAACATGCCCATGCGGCTGTTGCTCGAACGCGAGTTTCGCGAGGCCGAAATCCGCTTTCCCATGCATCTGCTCGAAACGACCTCCGCGTTCGCCACGCTCGCGCTGCTGCAAGGCAATCCAGCGCTCGTCGCGCTGGTGTCCATCGACGTTGCGCAGTTCTTTGCCAGCCAGGAAATGGCCTGCATCCTCCCGCTGCGCCTCGCCTCCCGGAGCGAACCTTATGAACTGGTCACGCGCAAAGGCGCACCGCTCGCGCCCGCCGCGCGGCTTCTCATCGAGGCGCTGCGCGACAAGCAGGGCATCGAATGCTGAGCGCCTGGCGACCGAACCCGGGGAAACCCTGGCATTGACCTAAATCAAATCCCTCCCGCACAATGAACCATATCGTGGACTTAACGTCCATATTATGGACAAAACGAGAGCAACTGATGACGGACAAAACCTATTCCCCCATGACGCCGTATCAGCTTCCGTTCCCCAAGGAAGCGCAGCAGGAAATCGTCATTCCCCACGCCATCCCCACCGACGAGCGCGTGTGGGTGCCCCAGGCCGAAAACGTGTGGTTCCGCCCGCTGTGCCTGAACACGGCACAGGGCTACTGGATGAATTTGCTGCGCGTTCGTAAGTCAGGTGTCCTGAGCAGGCACCGGCATCCACAGGCCGTTCACGGCATGGTGCTCAAGGGCCGCTGGCGCTATCTGGAGCACGACTGGGAAGCGACCGAAGGCAGCTACGTGTTCGAGCCGCCCGGCGAAACGCACACGCTCTACGTGCCGGAAGACGTCGAAGAGATGATCACCTACTTCCAGGTGAACGGCGTGATGTTCTATTGCGATCCGTGGGGCAACTACACGGGTTATGAAGACGTGTTCACGAAGATCGACATGTGCCGCAAGCATTACGCGGCGGTGGGTCTTGGCGAGGATTACGTGGACCAGTTCATCCGATGAGCCGCGCCCAGTATGATTTCGCGGGGCGCGTAGCTGTCGTGACCGGCGCGGCGGGCGGCATTGGCCGCGCGATCTGCAACGCGTTCGCGCGTGGCGGCGCACTCACGGTCAACTGGGACCGCGTGCCCGGCGCGCTCGATACACAAGACGCTCCGCGTCACATCGAAGCGGACGTCACGCGCCCCGAGACGATCGAAGCGGCGCTGGCCGCGACGCTCGCCGAATTCGGGCGCATCGACTATCTCGTGAACAACGCGGGCTTCGCCGGCTCGACCGTTCCCCTCGACGCCTACGATCCCGCCGAATGGCAACGCATTGTCGACGTCAATCTGGTGGGCACCTATCACGTTTGCCGCTATGTGGTGCCCGCCATGCGCCGCGCGGGTTCGGGGCGCATCGTCAATGTGGCGTCGCTCGCGGGCAAGGAGGGCACGCCGAACGCGTCCGCCTACAGCGCGGCGAAGGCCGGCGTGATCGCGCTCACCAAATCGCTTGGCAAGGAACTCGCGCAAACGGGCATTCTCGTCAACGGCATTGCGCCCGCTGCCGTGGAAACGCCGCTGCTCGCGCAGATGTCGCCCGCCCACGTACAGACGATGATCGACAAAAGCCCGCTCGGGCGTCTCGGCACCGTCGATGAAGTAGCCGATCTCGCGCTATGGCTTTGTTCGGATTCCTGCGCATTCAGCACTGGCGCGATATTCGATCTTTCCGGCGGCCGCGCCACGTACTAGAACACGAACCGCTGGAATCCGGACACACACAACCACAAGGAGACGACCCGTGATCAAAAAACCGCAAAGGCTTAAACGCACACAGACGATAGCCATCGCCTTTCTGACGATTGCAGGCATTGTGAACTATCTGGACCGCAGCACGCTTTCCATCGCCAATCATTCGGTGGCGGAGGAACTGCATCTGAACGCTTCACAAATGGGCTTGCTGCTTTCGGCGTTCTCGCTCGCCTATGCGTTCGCGCAATTGCCCGTGGGCGCGATGCTCGATCGTTTCGGCTCGCGCGTGATGCTCGGGCTCGGCATGCTGGTGTGGTCGCTTGCGCAGGTCACGGGCGGCTTCATTCAGACGCTCAATCATTTTCTGGTCGCGCGCGTGGTGCTGGGCGTAGCCGAAGCGCCGCTCTTCCCAGCAGGCGCCAAGGTCATTCACGAATGGTTCGCCGTGCGCGAACGCGGCGCGCCAACCGGGACGTTCGTTTCCTCGTCGACCATCGCGCCGATGATCGCGCCGCCGCTCCTCACCGTGCTGATGCTCGCGTTCGGCTGGCGCCCGATGTTCATCATCATGGGCGTGCTGGGCGTGCTCGTTTCGGTCGGCTGGTATATGGTCTATCGCAACCGCGATCAGGTCATGCTCACGGCGGAAGAAACGGCATGGCTCGAAGACGGCGCGACCGAAGCACCGAAAAAGAGCGCGCTGAGCTTCGCCGAATGGGGCATGCTGCTCAAGCAGCGCAACACGTGGGGCATGATCTTCGGCTTCATGGGCGTAATCTACATGGTGTGGCTCTATCTCACCTGGCTGCCCGGCTATCTGGAGAAGGAGCGCCACATTTCCATCGCGCATACGGGCTGGCTCGTTGCCATTCCCTATGTGTTCGGCACGATTGGCATGGCCAGCAGCGGCTTTATTTCCGACTACCTGCTCAATCGCGGCATGGCGCCCATCCGCAGCCGCAAGTGGCCGCTGTGCGTTGGCCTGATCGGCGCAGCCGCGTTCACCGTGCCGGCCGCCTACACGCCGAGCACCGCGCTCGCCATTACCTATGTTTCCGTTGCGATGTTCTTCGTGAACATGTCGAGCGGCGCGGCCTGGGCGCTCGTGAGCGTGGCGGCCCCGCGCCATCTCGTAGCTTCGCTCGGCAGCATGCAGAACTTCGGCGGCTATCTTGGCGGCTCGTTTGCGCCGGTCATCACCGGGATCGTGGTAGATCAGACGCATTCGTTCGTGAACGCCCTGCTCATTAGTGCAGCCGTTGCGTTCGCCGCCGCGTTCGTCTATCTCTTCGTCGTCAGGGAAGTCGCGCCTGAAGGCGCGCGCCGGGCGGCAGCCACCCAACTCACCTGATTCATCCATTCATTCGCACTACGCATCATGACATTCAAGGATAACTTTCTCGCAGGCAAGGTCGCACTCGTGACCGGCGGCCACTCCGGCATCGGCGCGGCCATCGCCAACCGGCTCGCGCAACTCGGCGCACGCACGACGGCCGCGGGCCTGCCGCCTCCCGAGGGCACGCCCGACGCGCTCGATGCCAGCGTGCAGCGCGCCTCGCTCGACGTGCGTTCGACTGATGACGTCACGCGGCTAGTCAATGGCTTCGAACGGCTCGATATCGTCGTGAACTGCGCGGGCGTGATCAGCCGCGGCGACGAGCATCAAATCGAGGCGTTCGAGCGCGTGCTCGACATCAATCTCAACGGCACCATGCGCGTATGTACTAGCGCGCGCGAACTGCTCAAGGCATCGTCGGGCTGCATCGTCAATACGGCTTCCATGCTGAGCTTTTTCGGCGGCGGCCTCGTGCCGGCCTATAGCGCCAGCAAGGGCGGCGTGGCGCAGCTCACGCGCTCGCTCGCCATTGCCTATGCACCCGACAATATCCGCGTGAATGCGCTCGCGCCCGGCTGGATCGCGACACCCCTCACCCAGGCGCTGCAGGACGACGGCGGCCGCTCGCAGGGCATACTCGAGCGCACGCCGATGAAGCGCTGGGGGCAACCCGAGGAAGTCGCGAACGTGGCCGCGTTTCTCTGCTCGCCCGCCGCTTCGTTCATGACGGGCGCGATCGTGCCCGTGGACGGCGGCTATCTGTGCGCCTGATCGCCTGGAATTGCGGGCATAATGGCGCCACACATGGTGCCCGCAAGCTTTCCGATGTCGACCACTGATTCCCCTGCCTCCTCCCAACCCGGCGACGCCAAAGGCGTTGCCGGCACGGCCGCCTTTTCGAAGTTCATCGCCGTGCTGCAGCTCATTGCCGACGCGAGCACGCCGCCGAATATCGCGAAGCTCGTGGCCGCGAGCGGCTATCCGCGACCGACCGTGCATCGCATCGTTGCCGCGCTGCAGGCCGAAGGGCTCGTCGCGGCGGTGGGCGGCTGCAACACGTTCGCGCTCGGGCCGCGTCTCGTGAATCTCGCGAGCCGCAGCTGGGAGCGCTCCGACCTGCGCATCGCCGCCGTCGACGCCCTCATGGAACTGCGCAACACCACTTCGGAAACGGTGCACCTCGCCGTGCCCAGCGACGGCGCGATGGTGTACATCGAAAAGCTCGAAAGCCCGCACGCTGTGCGCATGGCCTCGCGTATCGGCACGCGCGTGACGCTCACGTCGAGCTCGGTCGGCAAAGCGTGGCTCGCCACGCTCACGCCGGCCGAGCGCGAGCCCTTGCTTGCGCAAGCGCCGCGCGTGCGCTTCACCGAGCATACGATGACCGACCTCGGCGCGATCCGCGACGAGATCGAACTCACGGCACAACGCGGTTATGCGGAAGACCGCGAAGAAAACGAGCAATCGATCTGGTGTTACGGCGCGGCAATTCTCGGCGCCGATGGCCACGCCGTGGGCTGTGTGAGCGTCAGCATGCCGATGTTTCGCCGCCAGGCGGACGCGCAGCGCAGCTACATCGAACCCTTGCTCGCCGCGTGCCGCACGATTGCCGCGCGGCTCGGCCCGGTTTCCGCGCGATAGCGGAACTGCGGTCTACTTCGCCTCTTCCGCGCGCCGTTCGTCGGTGTAGCTCGGATATTTCGCCTGCCCGAAGCGGATGATCAGCACGCCCAGCGCGATCAGCACGATCGCGCCCGCAGAAGCGAGCAAATGCAGCTCCGTGTTCGCGCCCGCGCGCAGGATGAGGTCCCGCGCAATCGACACCATGGCGATGTAGAGCGGAAAGCGCACCGGCAATTGGCCCGCCTTCAGATACTGCCCGACCATCGCGAAGATCTCGAGATAGAGAAACATCAGCAGCAAGTCGGTCAGCGTCACGCCGTCCGACTGCACCATTCGCCATATCAGCACGCCCATCGCCGCCACGGTGCCAATGCCGATGATCAACAAGCCGAACAGTTCGGCCAGTTCCATGGCGCGCTCGAGGCGCCCCTTGATCGCTCGTTGCAGAGCGTTCTCGTACTTCATCTTCGCGATTTCCCCATGTGACGGAATGGGGATAGTAGCGCGACAAGATGAAAGTTCGAAAATGCGGAAAAAAATCCGCGCAGGAGCGCCTGTGGGGCGGGAATCAGGCCGATGGCGCGACGGCGCGCAGGTCGTCGAGCACGGCGCGCGCGAATTCGAGTTGCGTGACCAGCGCGGGCGAAGCCGGCAGAATCGGCATACGCGTTTCGGGTGAGATGGCGCCGTCGAGGGCCAACATGGCCTTGATCGCACTGGGGTTCGGCGCGGCAAACAACAGGCGCAGCACGCCCTTGAAGCGTGCGAAAAGCCGGCTCGCCGCCTTGCCGTAACCCGCCTTCACGAGCGAGCGCACATCGTGCAGCAAGTCCGGACAAATGTGCGCGCTCGCGAGGATGCCGCCGGTGGCGCCCGCTTCGAGACATTCCAGAAACGCTTCATCCGTCCCGCAGAGCAGCGCGATGGGCAACTCGCCCAGCGCCTTGAAGCGCTCGCTCGCGCATGCCTTGATCGCCACGATATTGTCGATTTCCGCCAGTTCACGCACCGTTTCGACTTCGATCGACACGCCTGTGCGATGCGGAACGTCGTAGAGCACCACCGGCTTCGACGTGGCGCGCGCGATCTGCCCGAAGTGCCACGCGAGCCCCGCCTGGTCCGGGCAGACATACGACGGCGGTGGAGCGAGAAAGCCCGCCACGTCCCACTTTTCCAGCGCGCGCAGGTCCTGCACGAACGTATGGGTATCGCTGCCGCCCAGGCCCGCGATCACGGGCACGCGGCCCGCTGCCACCTCGGTGATGACCTGCAGCACGGTCACGCGTTCTACATCGCTCAAGAGTGCCGCCTCACCGGTCGTGCTGAGCGCGACGATGCCGGCGATGCCGTCACTCGCGTATTCGTCGGTGAGACGCTCCAACGCCTCGATATCCACTGCGCCGTCGCGCAGCGGCGTGACGATGGGCAACCAGATCCCTTCGAACATATCAGGCCCCCTTGTTGCCGGTGCGCGGGCGCAACGCGCCGATCGTGGCCTCGGGCACGCTCGATATCAGCGTATGCATCGTGAAGTCGATGTCTTCGGGCGCGATATCGAGTTGCACGCGCATGGCGCCACGCACGAAGGCAGTTTGCGCAACGTAGACGCCGAGCGGGGAATGAAGCAGCGCCGCGAGATGAGCGCGCGCGCCTTCTTCGGTGTTCGCGCTCAGCATGACTTCGAGCCAGGCACGCGGGGCCCGCAACGGAACGACCTTTGCACGCGGACGCTCGAGCGGCGCCACGATCTCGTAACGGGGGCTGGGATTTGCGCAAGCCATGAGATTTGAATTGTTATTCGCAGGTTGTGAACACCACTTCAGCGTATTACCGAACGCGTAAAACCGGTGTTAAAAATTGCGGTGCCGGTTGTGTAAATTTCAAATGCTTTGTGCGAGCTGGGGATTCAACTCGAGATGCAGCACGACGAGCCAGCGTCGTGGGCACGCGTTGGCAATTTCGGTTTGCGCTTCCTGCCTACCGCCGGTCTGCGCAGTTCCGATGAATCCCTGCTTCTTTGCCACAGCCCACGCTGCCCGCGCATCGGTCACCAGCCAGTTGCTCACGAGAAAGCACGTAACGCAGCTGAAGATCACCGTCTCGAAGTCCGAAATGCCCGGATCGATTTGTTGGGTGACGTAACCAAACACGGCGGTCAGTATCTGGTCCACGGAAAACGTGAGAAGCGCGAGCTTCAGCCAGCCTCGAAAGCGCATCGGCATGATCAACGCAGCAACGTAAGATTGAACGACGGATAGCAAAACATGACACTTCCTCGGGCGGATTCGACGCACAAGTGTAGGCGTGGCGTTCTTCCTCGCACAAGAAAAAATGCCGTAAATAACGGCGTATTTATGCGTGCCTGGCCAATCTTTTACGACTTCTTTACGCGCCATTCGCTACGCTCCTTCCGATCCGCAAACTCTCCGGCCATTTCGTGCTGAAACTCCTCATTCCCGTCATAGACCGGCACGGCGCAGCCGAAGCCGCACGCCACAGCGGATGCTCGCAAGGCTCAGACGCCTTTGCAGCGTGCCCGTGACGTTGTTGCATTAACGACGCTCGGCATGCATCACATGCGAAATGTCATCTCGCCAATCCGCCGCACATTGAACGCGGCTCGCGCCATCAGTCCGCAAAAGCGCGCGTTGCTTCGCGTGTGCGCGTTGATTCTGCTGATCAGTCCCATCCTCACTTCGGCGTTTGCATTTTTCGCGTTTTCGAATCACCCCGATTTCGCGCTGGGGCTCACCGCATTCTTCTGCTTCATGTGCTGTACGCTGCTCGCCGTCTGGATACGGTCCGATGCACGGCATGCATGGTCGCGAGCGCGAGAGTCGGGCTTCGTGCCGCCGGGCGCGATTCGCCCTGGCCGCGCAGTGCGCGTGGCAAGCGCCTGCCCTTCGCGGTGGCTCGTCGTACTGCATGTGGAATTGCACGGAGGCATCGTCGCCGCGCGCGCCCTTCGCTGACTCGCGGCCGCCGGGTTGTACGCGTCCATGTTCTGCGCCGCGCACCGGTACTGCTGGTCCGCAATGCTGTACTGCTAGCGTTCCCGGCTGCATCGGGCGCTCGACGAGCGCGTCTGGCATCGCCGTCAAGAGGATTCGTAACGAGTATGCGCAGCTTCGGTCATATAGCGCACAGAAGAGCACAGAGGGCGCGCTAGCCCGCACGTTCGAAAACGTTTGGGGCCACATTACGCTGCCGCACCACGCAATGCGGGCTACTATATTGTCAGTGTATTGGGCAACCTCGAAAAGGAGGCTCGATGGCCGACTGGTCGAACATGATTCGGGAATTCGTCGAAGAAATCGCGGCGAGCGTGGCCATGATCGGCCGCGACGAGCGGGGACAGTTCGTCGTCTCGGCCTGCAACGATCATTTCATGCGGATGACGGGCGGCAGGCGCAGCGCGATCAAGTCGTTCCCGGCATCGTTCGACTCGCTGATTCCCAACTACGCCCGAACCGAATTCCGCCAGAAGCTGACCTCGTGCTTCGAATCCGGCGTTGCCCGGGAACTCGAGCAGGCCTACGACCTGAGGGACGGAACGCACTGGTGGCGCTTGTCGTTGAAGCCGATACGGCACGCCGAAGGCGGCGTACCCGTGCTCGAAATCATGGTGACGGGCCTGGAAATCACCACGAAAATGCTGCTGACGCACGAACTGGAAGTCAGCACTTCGCGCTTTCGATCGGTTGTGGATGCGGCGTACGACGCGATCATCACGATCGACCAGCAGCATTGCATCACGCTATTCAACCGCGCCGCTGAAAACCTGTTCGGCTACTCCGCCTCGGAAATGCTCGGGCAGCCCATTACGGACCTTCTGCCCGAGCGCTACCGCGCCAATCATTCGCAATACGTCCACCAGTTCGCGCGCTCGCCCGTGCGCTCGCGACAAATGGACGAGCGTAACCGCGTGTATGGGCTGCATCGTGATGGTTCGCTATTGCCCGTTGAAATCGCGATTTCGAAAATCAACGTTGGCGGGCTGATCGAATTCACCGCTGTGATTCGCGATATTGCCGATCGCGTGCAATTGATGGACTTGCTTCAGAAGCAGGCCGTGACCGACGAACTGACCGGCCTGCCAAACCGCCGCGAGTTTGCCGATACCGTTGAAAAGCTTCTGGAAGCGGATAAAGCGCTTTCCGTCTTCATTCTCGATATCGATTACTTCAAGAAGATCAACGACAGCTACGGGCACGACATCGGCGATGAAGTGCTGCGGGTGCTCGCCAAGGTCGTGATGAACGCCGACAGGCGCATTGGCGTGTTTGCCCGCTGGGGCGGCGAAGAGTTCGTCGCCGCACTGCCTGACTTCGATATCGGGCAGGCGACGGCCGTGGCCGAGGAATTGCGCCTCACCATCGAGCAGCAGGATTTCGAGCACAAGTGGCGACTGGGTAAGCCGGTTCCGTTTACGGTCAGCATCGGTGTGACCGAGCGCCTGCCGGGCGAGCATGACGTCGGTGCGATCGTCAAGCGCGCGGACGTGGCGCTCTATCGGGCCAAGGACAGCGGACGCAACCGCGTGGAAGTTGGCTAGCGCACGCCGCAGTCGCATCGCTCTTTCGCCAAGGAGCCTCTAATGGACAGAATCGCGCTGGCCTGTGTGGCCGTGCTGGGTCTTTTGCTGTTTGGCCTCGGCGTGTCCATTTCCATGCTTCGCTTTCGCGAAGGCACGCTCTCGGGTTGCGCGCCGGACCCGGCCAGCCTGCTGCACAAGTTCGTCCGCGCGCATGCGAACACGGCCGAATACGTGCCCTTCCTCGCCGTGCTGTTCCTCTATCTGGGCGCACGCTCGCCCTCGCCCGCAACGCTCGCGCTGATCGTGGCAGCGACCCTCTGCCGGTGCCTGCTCGTCGTGGGGCTGATCGCCTTTCCCTCGATGGCGAAGCCCAATCCCGCGCGTTTTCTCGGTGCGCTCGGCACTTACGCGGCTGGCATTGCGTTGAGTCTTGCGTTGCTGCGTTGAGGCGATGGAGTGAGCCGTCTAGTCGATGTTCACGATGGCGCGCGCAAATCGCCGCGCAGCGACGCCAGCAGTTGCACGAGCGCCTCGACGTCCTCGTCCCGCGTGCGCCACGACGACACGCTGATGCGCAACGCGGGCCGCCCTTGCCACATCGTGCCGCCGAACCACGTCTCGCCGGAGGCCTGCACGGCGCTGCGCAGCGCCTGCGTTTGCGCGTCTGTTTCGCAGCGGAACAGCACCTGATTCAGCACGACCCGGTTGAGCACCTCGTAGCCCAGCCGCGCGAGTTCCGCGCCAATGCGCTGCGCCTGCGCGTGATGGCGCTCGACCATGGCCGCGACGCCGCCGCGGCCCAGCGTGCGCAGCGCCGCCCACACGGGAATGCCGCGCGCGCGGCGCGAGAATTCCAGCGTGAGATTCTTCTGCGCGTCCGCGCTCGCGGACAAATAGGCCGCGTCGCTGTTCATCGCCTCGGCCAGCGCCTGTGCGTCGCGGCAAATAACCATCGCGCAGTCGTACGGCGTATTCAGCCACTTGTGCGCATCGGTCGTCCAGCTATCGGCGCCCTCGATACCTTCGGTCAGCACGGCCAACGACGAGGTTCGGGCCCACAAGCCAAACGCGCCATCGACATGCACCCACGCGCCGGCCTCCCTCGCACGCGCGATGATCGGCGCGAAGGGATCGAATTCGCCGGTGTTCACTTCCCCCGCCTGCAAGCACAGGATCGTGCGGTCGTCGAGCGGCGGGAGTCTCGCCGCATCCACACAGCCGTGCACGTCGACTGGCGCGTAGACGATGCGATCGAGCCCGAAGCCCAGAATGCGCAGCGCCTTCTTCACCGTGATGTGCGCGAGCTCCGAGACCACGACCTTGATCTCCGGCGCACCCATCAGCCCCTGGCGGTCGAAGTCCCAGCCTTGCCGTGCAAGCAGCGCGCGCCGGGCGGTAGCGAGCGCGCCGAGCGTGCACGCCGTGGCGCTGGTGCCGAAGCCCACGGCGCTTTCGCGCGGCAAGTCGAGCGCTTCCAGCACCCAGCGGCCCGCGACGCGTTCCACCGTGGCCGCGACCGGCGAGTTGTCGAACGTCGAGGCGCATTGATCCCACGCCAGCATGAGCCGTTCTACCGCGGCCGCCGCAGGCAGCGCCGCACCGATCACAAAGCCGAAATAGCGCGGGCCGTTCGAAGCCGTGGTCGCCGGCGAACCGACACGGTCGAGCAAAGACAGCGTGTCGTCAGCGGGCAATCCGCTTGAGGGCAGCGGTTCGTCGAACGCATCGAGCGCTGCAATGGCTTCGCTCGACGGGAAAACCCGCCGCGTGGCGTTTCCTTCCACGTAGCGCAGGCCGCGTGCGTCGGCATCCGCCAGCAGTTTCAGTTCATTCATCCATGCCTCCCGGTTCGGTTTTCCATTCAGGTATCCGTTCAACGTTCAGGCGCGCGAGGCCGCGCGCGGCATGCTACGCACCGTGATGGCCCAGAACACCAGCGCCAGCAGACTCACGGCCGCACCCAGCGTACAGACGCCATGCCAGCCCGCCACGGCATACGTCGCCGTCGTGCCGATCGCGCCGAGCCCGCTGCCAATCGCATAGAACAGCATGTAAAGGCTCACGAGCCGGCTATGCAACTGCGCGTTGCTGCGAAAAATCAGGCTTTGATTGGTCACGTGCAGCGCCTGGCCGCCAAGATCGAGCAGCACGATGCCAACCAGCAGCATCCATAGCGAGTGCTCGAGCATCGAGAGCGGCCACCACGCCAGCAACAATAGCGCCAGCGCGGCGGCGCTGGTGCGCTGGCCCCAACCCCGGTCGGCCCATTGCCCGGCGCGAGCGGCGGCGAGCGCACCCGCCGCGCCGGCTATGCCGAAGGCCCCAATCGCGGTGTGAGAAAAATTGTAGGGCGGCGCGCTCAACGGCAGCACCAACGCGCTCCAGAAGATATTGAAGGTCGCGAACATCAGCAGCGCGAGCACGCCACGAATCTGCAGCATGCGATCCGAGCGCAACAACGCGAACATCGAAACGATCAGTTCTGCATAGCTCATCGTACCTGGCTCGACGCGCGCAAGTTTCGGTAGCCAACGCCGCAGCGGTACGGCAAGCGCGAGCATGACGGCGGCGGAACAGCCATATACGCCGCGCCAACCGGCAAGATCGCTCACGCCGCCCGAGTACACGCGAGCCAGCAGCAGGCCAATGAACACGCCACTGCCCGCTGCGCCCACCACTCGCCCGCGCTCGTCGGGCGCGGCGGCGGCGGCCGCGTAGGCGATCAATCCCTGCGTCATGGCCGTGCCCAGCATACCCACACCGAGCATGCCAGCCAGCAGCACCGCGACGGATCGCGCGAAACAGACGACACTCAGCGCGCCCACCAGCGCCAGCAATTGCACGACCATCAGGCGGCGGCGCTCCATCCTGTCGCCCAGCGGCACGAGCAGCAGCAACGCCAGCGCGCAACCGGCCTGCGTCGCCGTGACCACGCCGCCAACGGCGGCGCGGGTAATGCCGAAATCGCGCGCCAATGCGTCCAGCAAGGGCTGAGCATAGTAGACATTGGCGACGCTCAGGCCGCTGGCCGCAGCGAATAGCAGTACGAGCCCGCGCGGCATCGGTGCCCGCTGCGGGGCTCCAGCGTCGCGCACCGGCGGCGCTAGCGCAATGGGATCGGCGTCCATGACCTTCAATCCAGTTTCAAAACAAAACTGATTGAATGGTATGCCGACTAGTTTTAAAATGCAACTACGTGAGGCGTACGCATTTCATCGGCGCGTACCAGCAAAAAAGGAAATCGCCATGGCAAGCCGCAAATCCATGCAGACGGAGACCTGCCCCGTCGCGCGCTCGGTGGACGTGATCGGCGACCGGTGGTCGCTGATGATCCTGCGCGATGTCTTCGACGGCATTCACCGCTTCGGCGACATTCAGCGCAATCTGGGCGTGGCGCGCAATATCCTGTCCGGCCGGTTGAGCCATCTCGTCGAGGCCGGCATTCTCGAAACACGGCCTGCCTCCGACGGTACGACTTATCAGGAGTACGTGCTAACGAAGAAAGGGGAAAGCCTCTTCCCCGTGATCGTCGCGCTTCAGCAGTGGGGTGAGCGGCATTTGTTCGAACGCGGCGAGCGGCATTCGTGGCTGATCGACAAGGCAACGGGCAAGCCGCTGCTGTCCATGTTTCCGCAGACGCGCGAAGGGCACGCGCTCGCCCCTCACGACACCGTGGTCAAGAAGCCCGCATGAGGGCCTTTTCGTGCAGTGAATGACGGCGCGGCCTCCGGAGAGGCCGCGCCAGCCAGGCTTACATGGCCGGGTCGATAGGCGAAGGCGGCGCGCCGCGTTCTTCGATGGCCTTGCCGGCCAGCAGGCACAGGTCTTCGCGGAAGTGCCCGGCGACGATCTGCACGCCGACCGGCACGTCCTTCACCATGCCCGTCGAGACGACGAGACCCGGCAAGCCCATCGCGGGCAATGCACGCATGGTGAGCTGTGCATCCCACACGCGCTGGAATCCCGCCTGGCCCTGCATGTCGAGGTTATCGGGGAACGGCAGTTCGCCCGACACCGGCAGCAGCAGCACGGGATATTCCGAAAGGAACAAGCGCCATGCGCGCGTGAGCGTCGTGCGGCGCACCAGCGACGGCACCACCACGTTCTCGGGCATCGCCGCGACCTTGGCGCGCACGCCGTCCACCACCGCCTGCGCGCCCGGGTCGCCGTCGCGCGCCACGGCGTCGGCGAGCGCCGGGAAGCCGTCGCCGAGCCACAGACGCTCCTGCACTTCGCCCGCGTCACGCAAGAGCGGCACGTCGTCGATCTGCTCGACCGTCCAGCCCGCGTCGGCGAGCCGGCGGCCCGCGTCGAGCAACGCTTCCTCCACTTCCTTCGTGATGCTCATGCCGCCCGGACGCAGGCAGAGCGCCACGCGCCGCGGCACGTCCGGCCCGATGAGCGGGGCCGGCGCCCACCAGGGGTCGCGCAGGTCGGGCGCAGCCAGCGCCGCGAGCGCCACGCGCAGGTCTTCGACCGTGCGCGCCATCGGACCCGCGCCCGACATCATCTGCGCGCCGATCGGCCGTTCGGGCGACGACGCGTTGAACGCAGGCACCCGCCCGATGCTGGGCCGCAAGCCATGCACGCCGCACGCATACGCCGGGTAGCGCACCGAGCCGCCAATGTCGGTGCCGAGCGCGATATGCCCGATGCCGGCCGTGACCGCCGCCGCCGCGCCGCCGCTGGAACCGCCCGGCGTGAGCGACGCATTGCGCGGGTTCTTCGTATGTCCGTGGACCTGGTTGCTCGTGAACCAGCGCAGCGCGAAGGTCGGCGAATTGGTGCGGCCGAGCAGCACGGCGCCCGCACGCACGAGGTTTTCGACGGCGGGGCTGTTCACCTGCGCGATCAGATCCTTCTGCAGACGCGTGCCGTTGGTCGTCGCGAAGCCCGCCTGGTCGATATTGATTTTCGTGGTGACGGGCACGCCCGCGAGCGGCCCCGGGTCTTCGCCGCGGGCGATCGCCGCGTCAATCTTGTCGGCCTGATCGAAGACCCACTCGGGCCGATAGTCGATCACCGCGTTGATGAGCGGATTGACGGCCTCGAGGCGCTCGAGCGCGGCCTTCGCGGCCTCGCGTGCGGACACCTCGCGCGCGCGAACCTGCTTTGCGAGTTCAGTTGCGGTTAAACGCCATAGTTCAGTCACGATCCCTCCGGTTCGTTAGCAAATTGCGAATGGCGAGCGCCGGTTCAGGCACTCGCCGATAAGGTCTCGACACGCTGCCGGTCACGCAGGACAGCCAGCGCGAGCGCCGCGAGTCCGCACGCCGCAATGAGCGCGAGCAGCGCGGCCCGTCCGCCGTGCACCAGCACCCAGCCGCCGACGGTCGGAAACCCGAACGCGCCGACGAAGTAAGCCGCCACGAACCACGTGAGCGCGGCGCGGCGGTGCGCGGCCACGGAGTCGTTGACGGCCTGGAGCTGGACGATCGGGTAAGCGAGCCCGTACCCGGTACCCAGCAGCACGGCAGCCGCCGATTGAAACAGCACATGAAACGGCACGACGAACATCGCCGCGCTGCCCATCACCATCATGGTGAGCAGCACTTTCGTCGCGGTTTCGGAGCGCATCTTGATGACCACGCGCGAGAGCAGCCAGCGCGTGGCGATGACCGTCACCGTGTAGACGCTGAAGAAGGTGGTCGCTTTCGCCTCGGTGCCTTGCACGAGCGACATCTGGAACGTCATGAGCCCCGAGAACACGCAGCCGCCCAGCGCGATGATGACGATGGGATACACCGCGCGCGTGCGGGCGATCGCCCCCACTTTCAGGAGCCACGGGTCCGGCGAGGTCGGCTCCTGCGTCGCGGACGCGGAGCGCACATGCGGCGCGAGCCGGCCGAAGAGTTCGAGCAGGACGGCCGCCAGCACGCACAGGCCGCCGATCGCGTAGAGCACGCCGCCAAGCGGCATGCGCCAGAAGCGGATCGCAAACCCCGCAATCGCCGGACTGCCGCCGATGCCCGTCATTTGCATGGTGGCGAAGCGCAGGAACCAGAGGCCGCGTTCGGCGTCGTTGGTGCGCTCGGCGAGCGCCATGGGGGCGGCGAGACAGAACGCGCCCCAGCCGAAGCCCACGAGGAAGCCGGGCACGATGTCGAAGCTGCTCACGTGCTCGACGAGCGCGAAGCTCACCACGCCCGCGCCCACGCACAGCGCCGCGAGCGCGGACATGCGCGCCGCGCCCACATGCTGGGCAACCCAGCCCGTGAGCGAGACGCCCACGAAAGTGCCGAGCGCGGCGCCCGCGAGCGCCACGCCGGTGTTGATGTCGTTCCCGCCGATGGCGTGCACGTGCATGGAGAACAGGAACGTTGCGCCATAGCCTGCCGATGCGAGCAGGACGCCGACGAGCATGATGAGGGCACTGAATGGGCGCACAGCGGGCCTTCCGGACGATGACGGAAGTGTGCAGATTATCAGTCCCTGTACCCAGCGCTGCATTCAGGTGCTCCTCGGGGTGCGATGTCGGTGAGATGCGCGAGGCCGGGCAGTGGAAGCGCTTCCACCGCCCGGCTGCCATGATCAAGTTACTTTGCGTCCTGCTGCGTGTGCTCCGCCGCGTCGATGATCGCGTCGGCCACTGCCTTCGGCTGGCTCAGCATCGAAACGTGGCTGCCGTTCACGCGCGTCACCTTCGCGCCGATATGCTTGGCCATCGACTCCTGCAGCGCGGGGTCGATCATGCGGTCGCGCGCCGTCACGACGAAATACGAAGGCTTGTCATGCCATGCGGCCTGCGTGACCTTCTGCGAGAGTGCGCCGCTGAACCACGGGCCCTGGGTAGCCGCCACGACGCGCTGCTGCGCAGGCGGCAGATCGGGCGCGAAGTCCTGGCGAATCGCCTTGTCGGAGAGCGTCAGGTAGCCCGCCGAGTCCTTCTGCAACTCGCTCGCCCATGGCGCGGGCGGCTGGCCCTGCGTGATATCGGCGATCGACTGGCCGTTGTCGGGCGCGAAGGCCGCCACGTACACGAGCGACTTCACCTTTTCGTCGTTGCCCGCTTCGCTGATCACGACGCCCGCCCACGAGTGGCCGACCAGCACCACGGGGCCCTTCTGCTGCTCGATCACGCGTTTGGTCGCGGCCGCATCGTCGGCGAGCGAACTGAGCTGGTTCTGAACGGCGACCACATGCAGACCGCGCGCTTCGAGCAGCGGGATCACCCGGCTCCAGCTGGAACCGTCGGCGAACGCGCCATGCACCAGCACGACGTTGGTGCCTTTGAGGTCCTGCGGCGGCGCGGCGTGCGCCGCTTGCAGCGCGAAGAGGCCGCCCAGGAGGGCTGCGGAAGTCAAAATCTTCTTCATCGAAACCATCGTTCTCTCGTCTCTTTTTGGGTCGTTCGGTTGGTCGGGACAGACGTTTTACGAATGCGCGTAGATCGGGCCGAGGCCGGGGATGTCGGCTTGCGGGGCGTTCGCGTCGCTCGTGCCGCTCGTGGCGCGATGCGGCGCGCCCGAAGCGTTCGAAGCGCCCGCCACGCCGCCGTACGACGACGAAGCGGCTTGCTGTGCGACCTGCGAGGCGTCTACGCGCGCCTGCGCTGCCTGGATGTTGCGCGGATACTGGGTTTCGTCGGCGGCGGGGTTGTAGCCGGCCTTTTGCAACTGGACCAGTTCGGCGCGCACCTGCGCACGGGTGACGGGCTCGTTCGACTGCGCGAACGAAAGAACCGGGGCGGCGGCGAGAGCAGCAAGGGCGAGGAGCTTGAGGGCTTTCATGACGTTCTCCAAAGATGAATGAGGTAGACAGCGTTCCGGGGCAGTTCAGCGCGAGTGGTGTATCGAGCTGGTGTAGGTGTATTTGAACGCCCGGATGTATCTGCCGTGTTTCCATTTGGGGCACGGTTTGCGTATCAACGTGTCCGAATTGCGCGCAGATACATTGCGCTACAAAAAGGCCCGTCCCCCGAAGCGCGGCGCAGCGCGGCCCGTCATGCAAAGCGCCGCCGGGCCCTCGCAGGCACGGCGGCGTTTGCGCGAGATGCAGCGGCAGCTACGCCGGCTCAGCCGAACGTGAAGCTGTACACGTGCGCGCCCGGGTCGAGAAAGCGGATCTCGAAGGTGTGATCCTCGATGCGGCCGGACTGGCGCACGAGCTGATACAAGCGCGCGCTGGTGGCGACGCCGGTGCCGTCCGCCGCGACATCGGCGCCGTGCGCGGCGCCCGGAGGCGCGCCGTCGATGCTGATGCGAAAGCGCACGGGCTTGCCGTCGGCGGTGGGCGCGATCACCAGATGCAGGTCGCGCGCATGGAAGCGAAAGGCAATGCTCGCCTGCGGCGCGCCCGCCACCGCGGACTCGGCTCCCACGTTCCACTGCCCGCCGAACGCCCACTGGTTCAAGCCGAGCTGCCCAGGCAACGTGTAGGCCGCAGCGGTATCGGCCTGCACGCGCTCAGCGTTCGCATTGCCCTGCGCCTCGCGATATCCCACATACGTTTCGCCCGAGCCGATGTCACGCTGATCGGACAGGGCCAGCGCGCCGCTCGCCTGCGGTGCCTTCGGCGTGGCTGTGGACGTGGCGCGGCCGTTGTCGGCCAGCAGTTGCTGGATCGCCTGCTCGGCCTGCGCGTAGTCGCCTTCGCCGAAGTGGTGATAGCGGACCCGGCCCTGCGCGTCGATGAGATAGAACGCCGGCCAGTACTGGTTGCCGAAAGCGTTCCAGATGCGGTAGTCGCTGTCCACGGCAACGGGATAGCCGATGTTCAGGTTGGCCAACGCCCGCTTGATGTTGCCCGTGTCATGCTCGAAACCGAACTCCGGCGTGTGCACGCCGATCACGACGAGCCCGTCGTTGCGGTAGCGCTCGGCCCACGTCTTCAGATACGGCAGGGTTCGCAGGCAATTGATGCACGAGTAGGTCCAGAAGTTGACCAGCACGACCTTGCCGCGCAGCGCTTCGGGTGTGAGTGGCGCGGAATTGAGCCACGCGGTGGCGCCGTCGAGCGTTGCCAGGCGGCCTTCCACCGGCAGATCGACAGCGGGCGCTGCGGCCGGCAGCGACACGCGCACGATATGCGCAGACAGATCGGCCGACTGGCGCACCCACTGCGGGACCAGGCGCGGCGTCGGGCTTGATTGCGCGTCGCGCTCCACACGAGGCGCCGGTTCCGCGCGCTTCTCGTGATTCGCCTGGCTCAATTGATTCGTTTGATTCGCTGCAGCGGGGCCCGCAAGCAAATCGACGAGGCGCGCTTCCACGCCATTGGTCGGCGCACTCGGCACCAGCGCGAGCAGGCGCGTATCCAGGCCCAGCGCGATCGCGCCGACCGTGAAGAGCACGAGCGCGCCCATTGCGCGGCGCACATGCTCGCCCACGCCGAGCGAGCGCTTGAGCGCGGCCATGGCGCGATGGCCGAGACCCGCCACCACTGCGAGCGAACCGGCGGCGCCGACGGCGTAGGCCGTGAGCGCCGCCCACGTCTGCCAGGTCACGCCGTGACGCGCCGCACCGGTGATGATGAGGCCGAGAACCGGCCCGGCGCACGGCGCCCACAGCAAGCCCGTGGCCGCGCCGAGCAGTACGGCGGAGCCGATGCGGCGCGACGCGCCATCGTCCTGCGAGTGCGCCATGAGGCGGTCGGCGAGCGCCGTGAGCGGGCCGGAGAGGCGCGTGGCGAGCGCGGGAAAGAGCAGCGCCGCGCCGAACAGCGCAAAGAGCCCGAGCGCGAACCAGCGCCCGTACTCGCTCAACTGCGCCGCGCCGTTCAGGCCCGCGGCGCCGAGACCCGTGAGCAGCGCGAACGTGAGCGCGAGGCCGAGCAGCATGGGCAGCCTGCCGGTCAGGAAAGGTTCGTCGGAACGCGCGAACACGAACGGCACGACCGGCAGAATGCAGGGGCTCAGGACGGTGAACGCACCGCCCACGAATGCGATGACGATGAGTAACATAAGTTCGTTCTCCAGACGAATGTCGGCGGACTTGCCATGTGCCGTATTTCAGCGCGAGCATGTATCCGGGGAATGTCTGGAACGCGTGGGTCGTGCATCGTCATGTATCGCGCAAGCGGTTTGATACATGCGGATACAAACGGGCAGCGATGCAGGGCGTCTCGGCCAAACCTCTATGATTGCCGGCCATTTCAGGACAACGCGCTCAAAAATCCCCCTTCGACGCCTCCCAAGAAAGGCACTTTTCGGACGCCGTTTCGCACGATCTCGCGAGGCGCGGCAGACTTGGACATTCCGCCAACCATTGGGCTATGCACAGGCCGGCTAGCCTTCCTTTTGCAGTTGGCATCGATTGCACAAACGTTTATCCATCGCAAAGTCCGTCGTCGCGCTTCGTGCTAGGTATAAGGATTTCGGAATGACGCGGAGGAGACATGTCGCTTCCCGAATGGGGGTATTCGTACAACGCGCTATATGTGTCATTGACGAGCGACTGGCAATGCTCACTCGTCCCAGCGCGAGACGTTGAGGACCTTGATCGCTGGTGGAAGCTTTCTTACGAGGAGCGCCAGAAAGCGCGCAAGGAGCGCGAAGAACAGATAGAACAGGACCGGAACGACTTCGACCGGCTGTTCCGGGTTCACACTAGCCGGCGCACCGCTCGCGCCTGTAGCGATTTCAGCGCCTATACCGCATTTATCAGGGACCACCTGCGGATCACGGGCCTGTCTGCCCCGGTCGATGGCGAGGGCGTGACGCGTATCCTTCGCAACGCGGTACGCGATGGCCGGTTCATTCCCGCTATTGACCGGGCGTGGCGTGGGAGCCGGCGAGTGGGCCGGTCCTATTCGCCGCAAAGCTGGCCGAAGCGGGCACCCGACCCAAAGCCGACAATTTACTCGTTTCGCAACGGCCAGCTTGAACGGCTTGGCGCGGATGGGGGATTTATCGATCGCACGCCATATGCGCCGATTTCAGCAAGGGGAGTCGCGACCGTAAGCGAGACCGCCGGTTTCCACGGTCGGGATTATCGGCCTGGCGCAGTTGAGGAGGCGGCGGTGGATGTGCTCGGTGACGATGGCGAATCAAACGTTGCCGCAGCACACGGGGATTCCTTCGATGACGGTGATTCTGGCTCGACGCTACTGGGCAATGCACGCCCGTTTGGGTATGTCGAAGATATGCCAGTTGGCGACGCAGAGCAAATCGCGGGTATGCCCTTCCGCGGTGAGCCTGGAACGTGGATATCGAGTATGCCCGGCACGATGCCCCAAATGCGCCAATACGGCAAGAATGGCACGCCTCTGACAGATTTTGATCTCGAGGCACATCACGGCAACCCCAACCCGCACGCGCATAACTGGAACGGCTACGATCGTGATGAAGGTGCGCCGGTTTCCCTGCTTCCTTGGTGAATAAGATGACGAATAATGTATTGGCGGCGTGGGATCACTTCCACGACTGGTATCTGGACAGTTTGATATTCGGGCCGAATGTGGAGCCCCGAACTCTGACGCTCGGCCTATACCTTGGCGAAAGGCGCGTAGCAGTGACATTCGAAGGCGTTACGTGTGTTTCCGTTGAGCGTGTCGGTTTGCTGAACATCGTCTATGGCATTCACGTTATACCCCCGACCGATGCGAAGTACGCACGGGCCAGTGATGTGTTGGAGCGGGGTGAACGGCTCACCCAGCGGAGAGCCGCCTTGCTCATGTTCGTTTATTCGACGCTCGGCGCTGAACTTGCTATTGAGTGCGACTCCCTAACGGTACAGAAAGCTGACCGCGAGTCGGAAGCATCAATCTGACTGCGGGACTGATTGGCTTATTGTGGTCGAGGAGGCAGCGCGGGCTGAGCTCTCTGAGTACGAATCGGACAGAGACAACGGCGCGGCACGCAGTGGACGATTTGTATCTCTACGTATCGCGCCCCGGCGGCGACACACTACGTTTCAACAGTGCCGCAACGGCGACACGAGCCAGATACGTGGGAGCGTTCCAATACGCTCGTCGTCCACACAAGGAGAACCCTCATGATCTCTCGTCTCAAGATTGCCGCTGTCGCTATCGGCCTCGCCGCCACCGCCGGGCTCGCCGCGTATGCCTCCAGTGAAGAGCAGTCGGGCGGCTCGGCCGCGCTGCAAACCGGCGCGCAGGCGCCCAACTTCACCGGCATCAACACCTGGCTCAACAGCCCGCCGCTCGACCTCAAGCAGTTGCATGGCAAGGTCGTGCTCGTCGACTTCTGGACCTTCGACTGCATCAACTGCATACACACCATCCCGCACGTCAAGGACCTGGACGCGCGCTATCGCGACAAGGGACTCGTGGTGATCGGCGTGCACACGCCCGAGTATTCGTTCGAGCGCGACACCGGCAACCTGAAGAAGGCGATCAAGCAATACGGCATTACGTACCCTGTCGCGCAGGACAACGCTTACGCGACGTGGAATGCCTACGGCAACCAGTACTGGCCGGCGGAATACCTCATCGACCAGAACGGCAAGCTCGTTTATACGCACTTCGGCGAAGGCGATTACGCGCAGACCGAGCAGAAGATTCGCGATCTGCTCGGCATTCACGACAAGCAAGGATGATCGGCTTGCGCCGCCGCTCGCGGTCCTGGGGCGGCGGCGATGCGTACCCTCAGCGCGTACTATTCGATATTCCGTGTGCACCCGAAGAAGGGAGAAGACCGATGTCGAATGTCTGGAAAGCGGCCTGGATAGGCCGCTGCCTGTGTGGCGCGGTGCAATACCGCGCTCAGGGCGCCGCGCTGGCGCAGCTCATTTGTCACTGCCGCGATTGCCAGCGCGCTTCGGGATCGGCTGGTTTGCCGGTCGTTGTCGTGAGCGCGGCTGAGTTCTCATTCGAAGGCGAAATCCGGCCGTACACGATAACCGGCGGCAGCGGCATGCCAACCACGCGAAATTCCTGTGCGCATTGCGGCAGCCTGCTCTTCGGCACGCCGCAGCATGCACCGGATATCGTGACGATTTACGCGGGTACGCTCGATGAACCCTCACGGTTCCAGGCCGAATTCGTTCAGTTCACGTCGGATCGGCATCGGCTGGACGCGCGCGAGCCCGGCATTGCTCAATATACGGGACGAGCGCCCTGAGGCACTCAAAGATGCCGCGTTTCCCGAGGCGGATTGCCCCAGTCGTTCGCGAGACCATTGGCATAGGAAATCGGCGCATTCAAGGCTTCGTTCAAATCGAAGTCGTCGATGCACATGATATTCACGTTGATATACGGGTAGCCCGTTCCGTTCGGCATATCGATGCGATCGAACACGTGCACGCCGCAGTGTTTGCAAAACGGATGATGGGCGACAGGGTTTTTCCCTTCGTAGTGCGTCAATTCACTTTCGCCGCAAAGTAGAACGAAGGCTTCCGGGCGCACCTGCACGAGCCAGAGGCGGAGTTTCCCGCAGAAGCTGCAATTGCATTTGCCCGTGCCCTTGCTGAAATCGATCAGGGCTTCGAACTTCACCGACTGGCAATGGCAACTTCCACGGTATGTCCGCTGCATGGGGCGCTCCGATCAGTTTGGCGACTAATGCGGGATTATGTCACCGATCCTGAAGCAAGCGCCCCCGCCTCCCATCAAGGCGCAAATCGCGTAAACACGTAATCGCGGTCCTTCACCTTCGAAGCGTGGCACGCAAAACAGGTTTGATGCTGCGCCAGGTCGGCCGGCACGCCATTGATGAAACGCCCGTACCCCCAGCCGCCCGTCGACGCATAGCGGCGCGAGTCCTTCACCATGACCTGCACGGTCGTGGGCTGGCCCGGCACCGTGGCCGGTGCGAAATCATCGGACTGCTTACGCTTGTACGCAAGCTTCACGAGGATCGTGCCGTCGGGATAAGGCAGTGTCGAATTCTCGATGGCCTTGATCGCAACCGGATTGCCGAGCACCACGCGCAGTTCGTCGAGCGGCGCGGCCTCTTCGGCCGGCGCGATCATTTCCCACTTGCGGTAGCCCGGCGGAATCGTCACGCCGTAGATGGGCGAAGCGGCCTGCCCCGGCGCTTGCGCACTTTGCTGGGCCCATGCGGCTGGGCCCTGCGCGAGACCCGCGAGCAGCGCGGCCGCGAGGAGCGCGCGATGCCTGAAGTAACGTGCTTGCATCGGCGCCCCCATCACAGATGCGTGACTTGCAGGATGGCCTGTGCGAATTCCTTGGGCGCTTCCTGCGGGAGATTGTGGCCAATGCCGCCATCGATATTGCGGTGCAGGTACTTGCCCGTGAACTTCTTCGCGTAAGCAGCCGGTGCGGGGTGCGGCGCGCCGTTGGCGTCGCCTTCGAGCGTGATGGTCGGCACGGTGATGGCCGGCGCGGCGGCGAGACGCTGCTCGAGGCTGTCGTACTTCGATTCGCCCTGCACGAGGCCGAGGCGCCAGCGGTAGTTGGAGATCACGATCGCCACGTGGTCCGGATTCTGGAACGACGCTGCACTGCGTTCGTAGGTCGCGTCGTCGAAATTCCACTTCGGCGAGGCCAGTTGCCAGATCAGCTTGTTGAAGGCGTCGCGATTCGCGGCGTAGCCCTGCGCACCGCGCTCGGTCGAGAAGTAGAACTGGTACCACCACTGCAGCTCGGCTTGCGGCGGCAACGGCTTGCGGTTCGCCTCCTGGCTGCCGATCAGGTATCCGCTCACGGAGACCATCCCCTTCACGCGCTCAGGCCACAGCGCCGCGACGATATTCGCCGTGCGCGCACCCCAGTCGTAGCCGCCCAGAATGGCCTGATCGATCTTCAGGGCGTCCATGAACGCGATGAGATCGACGGCGGTGACGGCTTGCTGGCCGTTGCGCGGCGTGTCGTCCGCGAGAATGCGCGTGCTGCCGTAGCCGCGCAGATACGGCACGATCACGCGATAGCCCTGCGCGGCCAGCATCGGCGCGACCTCGACATAGCTATGAATGTCATATGGCCAGCCGTGCAGAAGAATAACGACCGGGCCGTGCTTCGGTCCCGCTTCGGCGTAGCCCACATTGAGCAGGCCAGCGTTGACCTGCTTGATCGGGCCGAACGATACGCCGTTGCCCGTGCGCGTGTTGCCTTCCGTGCCGCCAGCCGACTGTGCGTGCGCGAGACCGCCGAATGCAAAGTCCGCGAGCGTGAGGCCGGCAAGCGAGGTGCCGAGCAGGCGACGGCGCCGGACGTTGACGGGATCTGACATGACCACTTCTCCTTGATGTGTATGCATGCAGGCCGCGCCCGAACGGCTCGGCCTCGTTGATTAGCGCGCGGCAGCAGATCGCTTGAATCGCTTGATTCGATCAATCGCGCTCGCGGCGGCAGGCAAAACGCCCCGGTGAATTTATAACCGGGCAGGAAAAGCGCCATGTATCCCAATGTGTCTGATTCGAGCGTGTACACAAAACGAATCAAAAAACGTTGGACGGCAGGATCGATCGCAATGCGGGCGGAGTTGTGCGAACGGCGAGTTTGTATCGCAATGTATAAGCACCGATTGCAGACACATACCCTTGCAAAACACGGCGTTCATGAAACACGGCAGATACGTCCGGCGGTTGTAATGCATCAACGCCGGAACTTGCTGATGACCGGACGGATTTCCCAACCCATCCCAGGAGAAAGTCATGAACGTATCGAAGCTCGCCCTCGCCTTTGCCGCCAGCGCCGCAGTTCTCTCAGCCGCTCCGGTCTTCGCCGCCATGCCCGCCCAGTCGAGCGCTGCCCAACCCACGGTTTCGCAAAGCCAGGCATGGGCGCCCGCCAGCAATGCGGCGAACGTAAAGGTCACGCGTGCACAGGTTCGCCAGGAGCTGGTTCAGGCGCAGCACGACGGACAGCTCGCAGCAATCCAGCAGTTGTATCGCGGTAGCTAAACCATTGCCATCACTACACCCACCTCAGGAGATAGACACCATGACGCAGGCAGAAAAAGTGCTGTACACCGGCAAGACCCACACCACCGGCGGCCGTGATGGCGCGGCCCGCAGCGACGACGGACGTCTGGACGTGAAGCTCTCGCCGCCCGGTTCGAGCGCACCGGGCACGAACCCGGAGCAGATGTTCGCGGCGGGCTGGTCGGCGTGCTTCATCGGCGCGATGGGCCGCGCTGCCGGCAAGCTCGGCACGACGCTGCCGCGCGACGTGGCGGTCGACGCCGAGATCGACCTCGTCAACGCCGACGACGCATTCAAGCTGCGCGGCCGCCTGAACGTGACGCTGCCCGGCGTCGATCGCGAGACGGCGCAGCGCATCGTCGAAACGGCACACCAGATCTGCCCGTATTCGAAGGCGACGCGCGGCAACATCGACGTCACGCTCAACGTGGTCGAAGCGTGATCGAGACGTGATCGCGTAGCAATAGAAAGTAAAAAAGCGGGGGGGCTCGTGTGCGCCCCGCTTTGCTTTTGCGTGTTGCTGTGTGCGTTGCGCGCTAGCCGTGCGGCGCGTCCACGAGATTAGCCGGCGAGCCGTTGCGCCAGGCCTCCACGTTGCGCAACGTCGTTTGCGCGATCTCGCTCATGGCCTCGCGCGTGAAGAACGCCTGGTGCGACGTGACGATCACGTTCAGAAACATCAGCAAGCGCGCGAGCACGTCGTCCTGCAGCGGCGCATCGGAGTGATCCTCGAAAAAGATGCCGCCTTCTTCCTCGTACACGTCGAGGCCGAGATTGCCCAACTGGCCGCTCTTGAGCGCATCCACGAGCGCGCTGCTTTCCACGAGCCCGCCTCGCCCGGTATTGATGAGCATGGCGCCGCGCTTCATCTTCGCGAGCGCTTGACGATCGATCAGGTGACGCGTTGCGGGCACGAGCGGGCAATGCAGGCTCACCACGTCCGACTGCGCAAGCAGCGTGTCGAGCGGCACGTAGCGCGCGCCGAGCGCCAGCAAGTCGGCAGCCGGCGTGCCCGGGTCGTGGGCGAGCACCTGCATGCCGAAGCCCGCCATGATGCGCGCAAAACATCGGCCGATAATGCCGGTGCCGACCACACCGGCCGTCTTCCCATGCAGGTCGAAACCGAGCAGCCCGGCAAGCGAGAAGTCGCCTTCGCGCGTGCGCGACACGGCGCGCGGCAGCTTGCGGTTCAACGCGAGGATCAGCCCGACCGCATGTTCGGCCACCGCGTGCGGCGAATACGCGGGCACTCTTGCGACTGTAATGCCGAGCCGTTGCGCCGCCGCCAGATCGACGTGATTGAAGCCCGCCGAGCGCAACGCAACGAAACGCGTGCCGCCCTTGCGAAGGCGCTCGAGCGTGGCGGCGTCGACCGTATCGTTCACGAACGGGCACACCACGTCATAGCCGTCGGCGATCACCGCGGTATCGGCGTCGAGATGCGATTCCTGGTAGTGCAATTCGTACTGGAAAGCGGTGTTCGCCTCGGTGAACGTATCGACGTCGTACTGGCGCGCGCTGAACAGGATCATGCGTGGGCGAGCGGAAGTGGGGATCTGGGTTCCCGGCATGTTGACCTCGTGCGAGCTTCGGGGGTATGCGCGAATTGCGCCTTGAACTCGAACGTCGAGCGTTCGCGTGTGCCGCGTGGGGACGCCAGGACATGGTACCAGCAGCAAGGCGAGCGATCAGGAGCCAGCAGACACGAGCACGAACAAGCGTGCCGGGGATAGACGCGACAAAGCCGCGAAGCCTGCCGTTGTGCGGCCAGCTTCGCGGCTCGATGCGCGGCGTAGTGCCGCGTGAATTGCGTGCATTACGAGTGGGCGTAGATCGGACCGAGGCCAACAACGTCCTGGTCGACTGCATTCGCACCGGGGACATTCGATGCGGCGCGAGCATGCGTGCGGCTGCCTGCTGCGGACTCGCCCCCGGCCACGCCACCGAACGCCTGCGCCGCTGCGCCATTCCCGGCGCTCACACGCGAGAGCGCGGCTTGCAGGTTCGCGGGGTATTGCGTGTTGTCGCTGGCGGGGTTGTAGCCGGCCCTCTGGAGTTGCACGAGTTCGGCCTTCACTTCGGCGCGGGTCACTGGTTGGCTCGATTGCGCGAACGAGAGCGCGGGAACGGCGACGAGGGCAGCAAGAGCGGCGGCGGCGAGCGATTGTGCGAGCTTCATGGTGTATCTCCTGACGTTGGGTGATGGGTTGCGCACTGTTGTGTATCAACCTTGCGTAGGAGACATTTGAACGCCGCGATGTATCTGGCTTGTTTGCGCGCGCGGGCGTTTTTGCAAGCGCACTTGTCGGACAGGCGGCCAGACACAGTGCGATACAAGAAGCCACCCTGCCCGCTAGCACGCCAATAAGGGGCGAATCAAAAGTGTTGCTGCACTGCACACTTAGCGCGTTCGAGCCTTGCATTCTGCCCCTGAGAACTCTATACTAGGGTTATCCCTTAGGCATTAACCCTAGCGAAGAGGAAATCATGGGTGCAATCGTCGAAAAAGTGACTCAAGTCCTGGCTGCACTGCGTCGTCTTGGCGCTGAAGCGCTGAACCGCCACCTCGAATACTGCGAACTGCTCGCAGAAGCTCAGCGCCGCTGGTACTAATCCGCGCCTGACTGCAGCAAGCGTCCCTGCCGTAAAGATGCGGGACGAGTAGCAACACGCGGCCGCATCGAGCGGTCGTTTTATGCGGCGCCCAGCCAGGCCTCGATTTCAGGGGCATCCGCGCGCGCCACATCGGGCCGCCAGCCCGGCGCCGCCAAACGTTCGCGCGCGCCGGCGTAGGCCTGCGCAAAGCCACGCAGCTCACGCGTGACCGGCCGGTCGTCCAGACGCCGCCGGGCTAGGGCCGTTTCCACGGTGCGCTCGATCAGCGCAATCTGGTTGTCGATATACGCCACGCAAAGCTCGCGGCAGCGCGCCGACACACGCGCCGCCGCCATGAGCGCGGGCACGAGCGAAACCGTGAGATGGCCGCCCGCGCCAAGACGGGCAAGCGCGCCGCGCAGGTCCGCGGCTGCCTCGTTGAGCGAGGCGAACACGGCGTCGCGCCAGATGCCGCGCTCAAACGCGAGCGCGCCGCGAAAGCGCGCCAGCGCCTCGGCATCCACCACCCTGCCTTCGAGCACCAGCGGTGAGGCGCCCGCCGTCGCCGTCGTGCGGATGCAATCCGCAC
Organism: Paraburkholderia sp. JHI869; assembly: GCF_038900775.1. Taxonomy (NCBI): domain Bacteria; kingdom Pseudomonadati; phylum Pseudomonadota; class Betaproteobacteria; order Burkholderiales; family Burkholderiaceae; genus Paraburkholderia; species Paraburkholderia sp. JHI869. Next base: position 25,198 of record NZ_JAYMSC010000029.1, on the reverse strand, counting down.
CGAGCCATTGCGCACTCGCGCGCCTTCCTTCCAGCACCAGCGCTTGCAGACGATCCGGCAACAGCGGATCGAGCGGCACCGCCGCGCACATCGCGGGCTTGCCGGTTTCGTGCAACGTACATCGACCGTCGTCGGCCAGCGCTGCGCAACGGCCCAGCGAAGGGTAGTCGTAGCCTTGCAGCGTCAGGACGATCCAGTCGCTGCCGAATGCGGCGCTGCGGTGAAAAAGCGTCTGCGAGAGGTCGTGGATCGCAGCGGTGTCGGCGGCGTCCAGCGCGCGCTCGTCCGCCCGGCGTACCGGCTGGCGCGCGATGGCGAGGCATCCGACAAAGCGCTCCCCATGCTGCAGCAACTCCGCCAGCGACATCGTCGGCGGGCTGTTGCAACATTTCCCGCACGCGGTGCAGGCGAGCGCGTAGTGCCCTACCATGGCCGCCGCACCGAATCCTGGTAGCGCGTGAGGATGAAATGCGCGACCTCGTTCGAGTGGTACGCGGCCACCAGCTCGCGCGCCCAGGGCTGCGTCCGGTCCGCGTCGCGCACGGCGAGCACGTCGGCGTAGGGCGAGCGCGCGTCTTCGATGCCGATGCTGTCGCGCGCGGGCTGAAGCCCCGCGCGCGCCGCGTCGCCGCTCTCCATCGCCACGAAGGCCGCAGTGTCGAGCGCATGCGCAAGCCGTGCGTGCAGCAGGCGGACGATCTTTAGATTCAGCCGGTTGCCCGTGATGTCCGCCGTCGTGGCGTGCAGGCCGGCGCTTTCGCGCAGTGTCACCAGCGTGTAGTTCTGCAGCAGGATCAACGCGCGGGCCATGCCGCGCGCGTCGTCGGGAATCGCGATCGTCGCGCCCGGCCGCAGTTGGTTGAGGCTCAGCAGTTTGCGCGAATAGAGCGCCATCGGCAGCGTGACCGTGGGCGCAATGGCCGCGATCGCGTAGCCATGCGCGCTGTGCGCGGCGGCCACGTCCTGTTCGTCCTCGAAGCTCGCCGCGTCGATGCGGCCTGCGGCCAGCGCGCCGTCGATTTTCGCGGCATCCTCGAACACCACGACGTCCAGCGTCAGGCCGCGCGCTTGTGCGACGCGTCGCACCTCATCCATGATCTCGGCGTGCGCGCCGCGCGTCACACCCACCCGTATGGGTTCGGGCGCGGCGTGGGCCATGCTGCCGAGCGCCGCGCACAGCACTAACGCGGCCAGCAAACGCCTTCGAAGCTTCATGACGCATCCCTCACAATCGTGCGAAAGCCGATATGCGATGCCGCGAGATCGGCCTCCTGCTGCTCCCGCGACGACGCCCGATACCGCACGCAATAGTCGCGCGCGCACAGGAACGAGCCGCCCTTGATGACCATGAGCGTGTCGTGGCGCCGTCCTGCGGGCGCCACCGCCGCGGTGTCGCCATTGGTGTGCGGTTGATGCGGGCCCGAGTACGCGTCGCGCGTCCATTCCCACGCATTGCCGATCATGTCGTAGAGGCGAAACGCATTGGCCGCGTAGCAGCCCACGGGAGCGAGGCCCGCATGGCCGTCCTCGGCGGTGTTGAGCACCGGAAACACGCCCTGCCAGTAGTTCGCCGTGGGCTTGCCGTTGGCGTCGGTGGGCGCGGTGTCGAGATCCGCTCCCTCGCGCCCTGCCTTGCCCGCGTATTCCCACTCGGCCTCGGTCGGCAGGTCGCGGCCCAGCCAGTGCGCATAGGCGAGCGCGTCGCGCAGCGTCACGAGCGTGACGGGCAGATTGCCCTGGCCATCCACGCCGCTGCCCGGCCCCTGCGGATGCCGCCACGACGCGCCCGGCACCCACATCCACCACGCGAGGTCGCGCGCGTTCATCTGCTCGGCGGTAGGCACGCGAAACACTGCCGCCCCGCCTTGGCGCTCCGCTTCGGTTACGTAATGCGTGGCCTCGACGAACGCGGCGAACTGCGCCACCGTCACATCGGTCTGGTCGATCCAGAAACCCGCCACGCGCGTTTTCCCGCCGCCGGGCGCGGGGCGCTCGTCGGGGTAGCCCGCCGTGCTGCCGAACACGAACGAGCCGCCTTGCAGATGTACCATGCCCGCCTTGCGATCGCTGCCCCAGTTCGCGGGCAGCCCCGAATAGCGCTCGCACTGCCGCTCGTTGCCGAGCGGCGCGAGCGGGCGGCCCTGGTTGAGCGAATCGAAGCCGTCGGCGGTTGAGGTCGCGGTTGAGGCGCTCGTTGCCGCGAACGCCGCCGCGAACACCGTCACCGCCAGCGCCGCGAGTGTCAGTCGATACCGCATGGCCGCGCCCTCAGTAATAACCTTGCGGACGCAACGGTTCGACGCCGCCCACGTTGCTCATATACGTGTTCCACTGGTTCACGAGGCTCTGGATCACCGAGGGATTCTGTGCCGAAACATCCGTGGTTTCGCCACGATCCGTCGTGACGTCGTAAAGCTGCCAGTGCCCGTCCGTGGGACCGAGCGGCGGCTCCGTCCACAACGCCTTCCATCGGCCGTCCGCGCTGCGCAGATAGGCGCGGCCATAGGCTTCGTCGCCGAATGCTTCGGTATGCGCTGGCGCCGTCGACGTGCCATTCAGTTGCGCAAGCAACGACTTGCCGGTCACCGGATACACATAGCGGTTGTTGTAGACCACCTTGCCCTTGTTCTGATCCACGCCCGTGAGCGCGTTGATGAGCGCGGGCGCGGCCTGGTTCGGCGGCGTGACGCCGGCCACGTCGAGGAAGGTGGCCGTGTCGTCGGTTACGTGCGTGAAGATGCTGAGCGTCGGCAACTCGGTGGTTTGCCCCGGCAAATGGACGATGGCCGGAACCGACACGCCGCCTTCCGCCGAATACCCCTTCGTGAGGCGCAATGGCGTGGCGCTCACCTCGGCCCAGCGCAGCCCGTATTGCAGGCGCTTCGCGTTCTGCAACCCGTTGTCCGTGCCGAGCGACGAATACACGGGCTCCTGGGCGTTCGCCGTATCCGTGGCGGTGGGGTCGGCGCCCGAGTCGATCGGCCAGCCCTCCGCGCCGTTGTCGGACTGGAACATGATGAACGTGTTGTCGTATTCGCCGATGTCCTTCAAATGCTGGATCAGGAGTCCGATGTTGTAGTCGAGATTCTCGACCATGCCCGCGTAGATTTCCATGTAGCGCGCCTGCGCCTTGCGCTCGTCTGCGGAAAGGCTGGCCCACGCCTTGTCGACGTTGCCCTGGCCATAGTCGACGTAACCCTCCGAAGCCGGATGCACGGCGCTGATGTATTTCGCGTTCGCCGTGCCGTTGTTGGCCGTGGCGAGCGAGCGCGTGAGCGTTTCGGGCAGGCCGTCGAACGGCGTGAAGTCGGCGGGAATGAGGCCGAGCGCTTTCTGCCGCGCAATGCGCGCGTTGCGGATCGCGTCGTAGCCCGCGTCGTACACGCCAGCGTATTTGTGCAGCCACGGGTCCGGCACCTGCAACGGCCAGTGCGGCGACGTATACGCCGCGTAGGCGAAGAACGGCTTGCCGTCAGCCTTGTTCGAATCGATGTACGAAATGAGCTTCTGCGTGTAGAAGTTCGTCGAGTAGAACACGGCCGGATTGCCGCCCGCGCCGCCGGGCTGGCCCGGTTGTCCGGGCTGCACGTACTGGCCGTCTTCGGTGTAGTTCTTCGAGCCCGCGAGTTCGTGCGCAAAGTGATTGGTCGCCGCACCGCCCAGCAGCGCGTAGCTGTGCTCGAAGCCCCACTGGTCCGGCGTTTGTCCGCTACCCGTAGCACTCCCAACAATACCCGAGCCAAGATGCCACTTGCCTGCCATATAGGTGTGATATCCGGCGTCCTTGAGCAATTGCGCGACCGACAGCGCGCGGTCGTTGAGATAGCCTTCGTAGCCGGGCAGGCCGCGCCGTTCGTCGGTGGGCACGCCCATGGTGCCCTCGCCCACGAGGTGATGGTCCGTGCCAGAAATCAGCATGGAGCGCGTGATCGCGCACACGGTGCCCGCGTGATGGTTCGAGAGGATGCGGCCCGACTGCACGAGCGCGTCGAGATTCGGCGTGTTGATTTCGCCGCCGAACGCATGAATGTCCGAGTAGCCCAGATCGTCCGCCATGATGTAGAGGATGTTGGGCTGCTTGTGCGTGACGGCGGCGCTCGCCACGGGCGAGCCGTTGCTGTTGGTGCCGCCGCACGAGACCAGCGCGACGGCGCTCGCGACGATGGCGCAGGTGATGCGGATGTGGGGAACTTGCGTCGACCGGTTGGCTTTTTTCATTGTTCTCGTGCGCTCCTGTAAGGGAGTGCAATGTTAGCCACGAAGCCCGGTGCGCCAAATCTCGATTCCTCCATTGCTTCTGGAGCCTCGGAATAAGTGTGCAGCGCAACGTTCGGCGCCCGTTCGAGCCGCGCGGATCGAACGGACCATTCGAGGCATTCGGGCCGGTTCGCGCTTTGGGCGGAAAGCGCCTAATCTTGAGGTATCGGCTCTTGCCCCATCTGTGAACCGGAACGCGCGCCAGCGTGCGCCACTTTCCGGACGCCCGATGCGCGATCATCGCCCCTCGCATGCCGCGGTGCACGACGCACCGCCCGCTCACCCGCACCATCCGCTCACGGCGCGGCTTGCCCGTGTCGTCGCGTTCGTCGCCCTGCTTGTCACGTGGGCTGTTCTCGCGGCCGCGTTCGCGGCGGCGAGCCCGCCCATTGTCGTCATGACAGTGAACGGTGCGATCGGGCCCGCCAGCGCCGATTTCATCGTCCGCTCGCTGGAACACGCCGCGCTCGAACGCGCACCGCTTGCGATCATCGAGCTGGATACGCCCGGCGGCCTCGACACGTCGATGCGGCAGATCATCAAGGCAATCCTGGCCTCCCCAGTGCCAGTCGCGGCGTTCGTCGCGCCCGGCGGCGCACGCGCCGCGAGCGCGGGCACCTATATTGTCTACGCAAGCCATTTCGCGGCCATGGCGCCGGGCACCAATCTCGGCGCGGCGTCGCCGGTGCAGCTCGGCGTGGGCGGCGGGGGTGGTCCTGCAGGCGGCCCCGCAGGGAATCCCGCAGGTGGCCCATTTGGCGCCCCTGAGACCGCCTCAGGCGCATCGGCCCCGCACGCCGACGACAACGCATCGACGGAAGCCCGCAAGGTCATGCACGACTCCGCCGCCTACATTCGCGGCCTCGCGCAACTGCGCGGGCGTAACGCGGCATGGGGCGAGCGCGCGGTGCGCGAGGCCGTGAGCCTTTCGGACGAAGAAGCGCGCGACCAGCACGTGATCGACCTGATCGCGCAGGACCCCGCCGATCTCGCGCGTCAGCTCGACGGCCGCACCGCCACGACCACGGCGGGCACGCTGCGTCTCGCCACCGCGCACGCTCCGCTCGAAGTCGTCGCGCCCGACTGGCGCAACCGCTTTCTCTCGATCATCGCCGACCCGAACGTCGCGCTGATTTTGCTGACCCTCGGCGTGTACGGGCTCTTCTTCGAGTTCGCGAACCCCGGCTTCGTGCTGCCCGGCGTAGCGGGCGCGATCTGCCTGCTCGTGGGCCTCTTCGCCATGCAGTTGCTGCCGGTGAACTATGCGGGCCTCGGGCTCGTGCTCCTCGGGCTCGCGTGCCTCGTCGCGGAGGCCTTTCTGCCGACGTTTGGCGTGCTGGGCTTCGGCGGCATCGTGGCGTTCGCCATTGGCGCGCTCATGCTGATGGACACCAGCGCGCCCGGCTACGGCATCCCTGTATCGCTCGTCGCGGGGCTGGCGCTGGGCGGCGCGGCGTTTGTCGCCACCGTGTCCAGCGTGGCGCTGCGCGCGCGTCGGCGGCCCGTGGTGACCGGCGCGGAGGCCATGGTGGGCGCCACGGGCGAAGTGATCGACGAGGGCCTGCACCCCGATCCGCGGCCTGGCCACGCGGCGTTTTCCACAGGCTGGGCGCGCGTGCACGGCGAGCGCTGGCATGTGGCGTGCGAGACGCCGCTCGCCGCCGGCAGCCGCGTGCGCGTGAGTTCGCGCAACGGCCTCACGCTCACCGTCACCCCGTTGCACGGCGCTGCACACGATAAGGGAGAACATTCATGATCGGCTTCACGTTCGGCTTCACGGGTCTTCTGATTGCGCTATTGCTGCTGATCGCCTTATCGTCGATCCGCATCTTCAAGGAGTACGAACGCGGCGTCGTGTTCATGCTGGGGCGCTTCTGGAAGGTCAAGGGGCCGGGCCTCGTGCTCATCATTCCCGTCGTGCAGGTGGCGGTGCGCATCGACCTGAGAACGGTGGTGTTCGACGTGCCTTCGCAGGACGTCATCACGCGCGACAACGTTTCGGTGAAGGTGAACGCCGTGGTCTATTTTCGCGTGGTGGACCCCGAAAAGGCCGTGATTCAGGTCGCGCGCTACATGGACGCAACGAGCCAGCTCGCGCAAACCACACTGCGCGCCGTGCTCGGCAAACACGAACTCGACGCCCTGCTCGCCGAGCGCGAGCAACTGAACGCCGATATCCAGAAGGTGCTGGACGCGCAAACGGACGCGTGGGGCATCAAGGTGTCGAACGTCGAGATCAAGCACGTGGACCTCAACGAAACGATGATCCGCGCGATTGCCCGCCAGGCCGAAGCCGAACGCGAGCGCCGGGCGAAGGTGATTCACGCGGAAGGCGAATTGCAGGCTTCCGAAAAGTTGCTGCTGGCCGCGCAATGTCTCGCAAAGCAGCCACAGGCCATGCAGCTGCGCTATCTGCAGACGCTCACCACCATCGCCGCCGACAAGAATTCGACCATCGTCTTCCCGCTGCCGATCGAACTGCTCAACGCGCTGATCGACCGGTTGAGTACGCCGCGTGATCTTTGAGTGATCCGTCCCCTCAGTTTTAAGCCGCTTGCGACTTCTGCGGAGCTTCGACAGTTCAACTGAATATTGCAGCGCAGCGAATTTTCCCGCTCTGCGCAACGTGCGTGTTCGTCCACGCTTCTTTTCAGCCTGCAATTGGCAGAGCGCGGAAATATCGCCAATAATTGCCGAACATCCACTCACGGACGACGGCGGCCATGGACTACACACCCGAAGCCATCCGCACGATCGCTCTGGTCGGCCATGCCGGCTGCGGCAAGACCTCGCTTGCCGAAGCGCTCCTGCACCAGGGCGGCGCGCTGCACGCGCCAGGCAGCGTGAATCGCGGCACCGCCCTCTGCGATTTCGATCCCCTCGAACGCAAGTATCACCACTCCCTCAACTCCGCCATCGCTCACTTAGACTACCTGGACACCCGCATCTACCTGCTCGACACGCCCGGCTACCCCGACTTCGCAGGCATGTCGATGAGCGCGCTGCCCGCGGTGGAAACCGCGGCCATCGTCATCAATGCGCGCACCGGCATCGAAATGACGACGACCCGCATGATGGCGTACGCGCAGCAGCGCAAGCTGTGCCGGATGATCATCGTGAACGGCATCGACGCGGAAAAGGTCGATTTGCCGGGACTGCTCGCGCAGATCCAGGAGACCTTCGGCAAGAACTGTTTGCCGATCAATCTGCCAGCGCAAGGCGGAAGTGAAGTGGTGGACTGTTTTTTCAACCCTGCAGGCGAGGCCGATTTTTACTCCGTCGATGCGGCGCACAATGCGCTCATCGACCAGGTGATCGAACTCGATCCCGAGTTGATGGAGCTTTACCTCGAGCAAGGCGAAGCCATCAGCCCCGAGCAGTTGCACGAGCCGTTCGAGCGCGCCTTGCGCGAAGGGCATCTCGTGCCGGTGTGCTTCACTTCTACGGCGACGGGCGCGGGCATCGCGCAACTGCTCGACGTGTTCGTGAAGCTGCTTCCCAATGTGACCGAAGGCAATCCGCCGCTGTTCTACCGCGAGGTTGACGGCAAGATCGAATCGATCCGCGCCGAACCGGACGCCGACAAGCACGTGCTCGCGCATGTGTTCAAGATCGTGATCGACCCGTACATCGGCAAGGTTGCCGTGTTTCGTATTCATCAGGGTACGGTTACGCGTGACAGCCTGCTTTATATCGGCAACGCGCGGCAGCCGTTCAAAGTGGCGCATCTGCTGATGCTGCAGGGCAAGGAGCATACGGAGGTGCAGCGCGCCGGGCCCGGCAATATCTGCGCGGTGGCGAAGGCCGACGATATCGGCTTCGACGCCGTGCTGCACGATGCGCCCGAAGACGGCAACATTCACCTCACGCCGCCTGCGTTTCCGAATCCGATTTATGGTCTTGCTATTGAGCCGGCGCGGCCTGGCAATGAGCAACGCGTGTGGGAGGTGCTGCAAAAGCTCGCGGCGGAAGATCCTTGTCTTCAGATCGATCATCCCGAAGGCACCAACGAGACTGTTGTGCGCGGGCTGGGCGAACTGCATTTGCGTTACATGCTGGAGCGGTTAACCGATCAGTACAAACTCGAAGTGGTGACGCGGCCGCCTACGATTGCGTGGCGCGAAACGATTGGCGGCAAAGCCGAAGGACATTGCCGTCATAAGAAGCAGACGGGCGGCGCGGGTCAGTTTGGTGAAGTCATGCTGCGTGTTGAGCCCTTGCCGCGCGGTGCGGGTTTCGAGTTCGTGGACGCCGTGAAAGGCGGCGCGATTCCTTCGCAGTTCATGCCAGCGGTGGAAAAAGGAATTTTGCAGGTGATCGATAGTGGGCCGCTCGCGGGCTTTCCCATGCAGGACGTGCGTGTGATCGTGTACGACGGCAAGCACCATCCCGTGGATTCGAAGGAAGTGGCGTTTGTTACGGCGGGGCGCAAGGCGTTTATCGATGCGGTTTTGAAAGCGCAGCCTATTGTGCTCGAACCGATTGTCGATATCGAAGTCATGACGCCGGAAGCCGCGATGGGGGATATCATCGGCGATCTTTCCTCGCGGCGCGGGCAGGTGCATGGCACGCGCACGATGGGCGGCCAGGCAATGGTCATTGCAGGGAAGGTCCCGCTTGCCGAGCTTAACGATTATCAGTCGCGGCTGAATTCGCTCGCGGGTGGGCATGGGAACTACAGCATTCAGCTTAGCCACTATGATCCGGTGCCGCCGACGCATCAGGAAAGGCTGGCGGCGCAGCATAAGGGGCGGGGGGAGAGTGTGGAGTGAGGGTGTTTGAAGCGAGGCTATTGATTAGGAAATGAACATTTCCTATAATGCCCCTCATGTCACCCGAGCACCCATCCCAATTGCCGGCCCGCCCCCCCGGCCGCCCCCGCGAATTCGACATGGAAACCGTCGTGGACGGCGCCGTGCGCATATTCCGCGAACGTGGCTACCACGCCACCTCGGTAGGCGATCTCAGCGAAGCGACGGGCCTGACCGCAGGCAGCCTCTACAAAGCCTTCGGCGACAAACGCGGCGTGTTCCTGGCCGCGTTCGACCACTACGTCACCACGCGCAACACCGAATTGCGCCATCGCATCGACAAGCAGTCCAAAGCAAGCGAAAAGATTCGCGTCATCCTGCTCTTCTACGCCGACTCGTCCCACGGCAGCGAGGGCCGTCGCGGGTGCCTCGTCATTTCCAGCGCGACGGCGCTCGCCACCTTCGACGACGAAATCGCCACGCGCATCGAAACCACCATGCGGCGCACCGAAGAGATGCTGCGCGAACTCCTCCAGCAAGGGCAGAAAGACGGCTCTATTGCGCCGGAGATCCACGTCCCGGCCATGGCGCGTACGTTGCTCGCCGTGCTCCATGGTTTTCGTTTGATCGGCAAATCCGGTCGCACGCAGCGCGACATGCTCGCCGCTGCTGAAGAAGCCATGCGTTTGCTACGTTGAATTTTTTTGGCTAATTTGGAAATGATTATTTCCAATATATGCGCACGATCCCACATCCATTGGAGCTTAACGTCATGAGCACGGCCCCCCACATCATCGACCACGGTCCAGCGTCGCTGCCCGACACAATGCTTCCCGGCTTCGAGCATCGCTTCGCGACTGTCCAAGGCACGCGGCTCCACTACGTCATCGGTGGACAAGCAGAAGGGGAAACCGCGGTACTGCTAGCCGGCTATCCGGAGAGCTGGTTCGCGTGGCGCAAAGTCATGCCGCTGCTGGCGCAGCATTACCGCGTGATCGTCCCCGACCTGCCCGGCCAAGGCGACTCCGACCGCCCGCAAGGCGGCTACGACACGCAATCGCTCGCAACCTCGCTGCACGTGTTGCTGGAAAAACTCGGAGCACGCCGCTACCACCTCGCCGCCCACGACGTAGGCGCGTGGGTCGCCTACCCCTACGCGGCGCTTTTCGGTAATGAAGTGTCGAAGCTCGCATTGCTCGACGCCGGCATTCCCGGCATCACGCTGCCGGAGGCATTGCCCGTCGCGCCCGAGCGCGCGTGGCGCACCTGGCACTTCGCCTTCCATGCGATTGCCGATCTGCCGGAGTTGCTGATAGCGGGCAAGGAGCGCGCGTACCTGGACTGGTTTCTGCGCCGCAAGACGGCGAATCCGCAAACCTTCACGGATGCCGATATCGACGAATATCTGCGTGTATTCACGAAGGAAGGCGGATTGCGCGCGGGCCTCGCCTACTACCGCGCGGCCGATGTTTCGGCGCGCCAGAATCGCGAGTTGAGCGCTCGCGGCAAGCTTGGAATGCCCGTTCTCGCGCTAAGCGCCGATCAGGGTTCGATTCCCGACATGGCCGGCCCGCTGCGCAATTACGCCGATGAGGTGCAAGGCGCGACGATCGCCCACTGCGGTCACTTCCTGCCGGAGGAGCAACCCGCAGCGGTGGCCGAAGAACTGATGCGCTTCTTCGGCAACCGCTGATCGAAGCCGCCCTTACTCCGGCGCCTCGACCGTAGTCACCGCTGAGGAAAACACATACCCCTCGCTGCGCAGCGTCTTGATGTAACGCGGCTCGCGCGCCTCGTCGCGCAGGCGCTGGCGCAGCCGGCTTACCAGCAGGTCGATCGAGCGGTCGAACGCATCGGCCTGGCGGCCTTGCGTGAGGCTCAGCAACTGATCGCGCGTGAGCACGCGCTGCGGATGGTCGAGAAACACGCGCAACAGCCGGTATTCCGCGCCGCTCAGCGCGACGATCGTGCCTTCGGCGTCAAGCAGATGCCGCGCCGTGGTATCGAGCCGCCAGTCGCCGAACGCGAGCAGTTGCGCCGATTCGCTCACTTCCATGCCCGGCGGCAGCATGCGTGTGCGGCGCAGCACCGAACGGATGCGCGCGAACAGTTCGCGCACGGCAAAGGGCTTGGGCAGGTAGTCGTCGGCGCCCATTTCGAGGCCCACGATGCGATCCGTCTCCTCGTTGCGCGCGGTGAGCATCACCACGGGCACGGCGCGGAACTTGCCCGCGCGCAGCTCGCGGCACAGCACGAGACCGTCGTCGCCGGGCATCATGAGGTCGAGCACGATCAGGTCGGGCGCACCGCCTTCCAGCACCGAGCGCATCTCGCGCCCGTTCGCGGCCAGCGACACGCGCATGCCGTTCTTTTCGAGGTAAGCCCCGACCAGTTCACGTATGCCGCGGTCGTCATCGACGATCAGGACGTGATCGATCTTTTCCGTCATTGGTTCTTTTTCTCCTTGCGCGCGAGGCGTGAACGGGTTTCTGCGATGCACGAACAGTACACCGGATGCGCAATCTCCGCAGCCAGGCCGCTCGCCGCGAAGAACAAAATGGCGAGCAGGCGTTTCATGCGTCCTCCACGATGGAAAGGCTGGCACCGTCGGCAACCGACGCTTCGAGCGCGTAGACATCCACGCCCTCCAGGCAGCCGAGATTGACGCGCCAGCGCGCCGGGTCCCTGCGCGTCTGGTGAAACGGATAAATACCGCAGTGCTTGCAGAAATAATGCTTCGCCACGCGCGTATTGAACTGGTACAGCGTGAGCGCGTCCTCGCCCTCGACGATCGTCAGTTCGCGGGCTTCGAACGGCGGGCTCATCAGCGCGCCCTTGCGGCGGCACAGGCTGCAGTTGCATCGCCCGGCCGGCTCGATTGCCGTGCTGACTTCGAACTTTACCGCACCGCAATGACAGGAACCCTTCCAGCTAGTCGTGTTCGTCGACGTGCTCATATTGCTCTCCGCTCGATTGATTTCGTTGGCTGATTGATAACGCAAAGCGCGGGCGTCGCTGTATCGCCGGGTGTCCGCCGCGCGCGCAGACACAACACATTGCACTGCACACACAACTCGCTACGCACCGTGTACAAACCGGAACCGCCCCATCCGATTCGGGACGACAATGTGCGCTGGCGCAGATTCGGCGCGCCGCTCATCGACCCGAATCGACCCGATATGACCGCAGCCGGGCCAGCAATAAACCGGCATTGTTTATGCTCGTAAGCTGCAAGCGGGCAAAACGGAGAGAACGGCTCCAGGAGGTCCCCATGAAATGTCTGCGCATCTATGCCGACGCCCAGGGCGAGTCCCATTTCGAGGACATCGATATTCCGCTCACGCCGCTCGAGCTCTTTCCCAACATCCCGCCCATTTATCTCTCGACATGGGAGCAGGCAAAGGCGGTGCGCTTCGGCTGGGTGCCGGCGGGCCTCAAGGAGGCGGACTGGCACACCACGCCGGTTCGTCAGTTCGTGATCTGGATGACCGGCTGGGTCGAATTCGAAACGAGCGACGGCGACACGCGCCACTGCGAGCCGGGCACGGTCGTGCTGTGCGAAGACACCGTGGGCAAGGGCCATCGCTCGCGCCACCCCGAGGAAGGCCAGTTCAACGTGTTCATTCCGCTCGCTGATTGACATGGACGAGCGCGCACGGCGCGCCGCCTCTCACGCCTGTGCGCCGCCAAGCACGAGCCGCCCTTCCAGCCCGCCTTCGGGCCGGTTGCGCAGCGTGAGCTGCGCGCCCATCGCCACGGCAAGCTGGCGCGAGATTGCGAGGCCGAGACCCGTGCCGCCCGTGCCGCGATTGCGCGACGTTTCGAGCCGATAGAACGGCTCGAACACCTTTTCGAGCGCTTCTTCGGGAATGCCGGGGCCGCTGTCGAGCACCGAGATCGTCACGGTCTTGTCCTGCGGCGACGCGCTCACCTCGATGGCCGCCGTGCTGCCGTACTTCAGCGCGTTATCCACGAGATTGCCGACGATGCGCCGCAGCGCCTGCACGCGCGTGACGATCGCGACGTTCAGGCGACGCTCGAAGGTCACGGGCGAGCCCGCATCCACGTAATCGCACACCAGGCTGTCGAGCAGCGCGTCGAGATCGACGCGCGCGGGCGCCTCCCCGGTGCCGTGCAGCGTGCGCGCGTAGGCCACGCCTTCCTTCACCAGCTGCTCCATCTCGTGCAGGTCCTGCGCGAGTTTGCCCGCTTGCGCTTCGTCGTCCATCTGGTCCACACGCAGCCGCATGCGCGTGATCGGCGTCTGCAAATCGTGAGAGATGGCCGCGAGAATCTGCATGCGCTCGGCCACGTGCGCCGAGATGCGCTGCTGCATCGCGTTGAACGCGCGCGCCGCGCGCGCCACTTCGGAGGGCCCTTCTTCCTCGAGACGCTCCGCCTTCAGGTCCGGGCCGAGCGCGTCGGCCACGCGGGCGAGTTCGTGCAGCGGCCGCGTGGCCGTGCGCACCGCAACCCAGCAGCATGCCGCCAGCACGATGAGCTGGGCGATCAGCACAGCCGGCAGCCAGCTCGACAAGGGCAGCGCAGGCCCCGGACGGTAGTCGATCGTGAGCGGCGAGCCGTCCGAAAGCCGCAGATGGATCTGCAGGCGTTCGCCGTTGCCGGGCACCGAATTGGTCGTGAGCGCGTACTTGCTGGCAAGGCCCGCCGCGATGGCCGAGGCCACGCTCTTCGAGCGGCTCGCGTCGGGCGGCTCGCCTGGCGTGCCCGGACCGAGGATGAAGCTATACGTGCGGCGCGCGAGCTGCGGCAGCCACGCCGCGCGTTCGGCCGCGGGCAGATGGTCGAGCAGCGCCACGGAAATGGCGACTTCGCGCGAGATGTAGTCGGTCATCATGGTCGCGGTGGCGTCGTTGCGCTCGGTCATCGTGAGCTTGAACGACAGCAACTGCGCGAGCGCGAGGCCGACGCAAAGGATCAGGGCGAGGCGCGCGAACAGCGTGCGCGGCCAGTGCAGCGCGCTCATGGCCGCACCGCGCGCAAAACCAGCGCTGCGCGGCGGTGGGCCGCAAATCCATCGGCGTACATGTTCGGACTCCGTGTGCAGGGAATGGTGGGTTTATACCGCATGCCGCGAGAGGCTTTGTATCTCACTGTATCGGCGCGGGCGCGGGACACAATACATTGCAGGCCTGTTCAATTCATCGCGTTGTTTCACCGCGGTTGCGTCTTGCGCTGCGTTGCGGCATCGGCCTTGTCGGTCCCGTCGGCCTTGCGGGACGCATCGGCCCACTCGCGCACGGCCTGCGCGAAAAGGCGCAGCGCCGCGGGCGGATGACGGTTGGCCGGATAGTAAAGGCAGAGCCCCGAAAACACCGGCCCCCACTCGGGCAGCAGGTGCACGAGCCGCCCGGCGGCCACATGCTCGGCCACGAGCGAGTCCGGCACCCAGGCCACACCCACCCCGGCGAGCGCCGCCTCGACCATCAGGTTGAGATTGCCGAGCGTGAGCGGCCCGTCCACGTCGATGCTCGCGCTGTTGCCGCGGCGCGCGAAGTCCCAGCGGAACAGCGCCCCGCTCTCGAAGCGAAAGCGGATGCAGCGATGCTGCTCGAGGTCGTGCGGCGCGCGCGGCGGCGCGTGCTGCGCCAGATACGCGGGCGATGCCACCGCGCCAAAGCGCATGTCCTGTGTGAAGCGCACGGCGATCATGTCGCGCGGCACGTCTTCGAGCACGCGCACGCCGGCGTCGAATCCGCCAGCCACGATGTCCACGAGCCGCGAATCGACCACGAATTCCACGCGGATATCCGGATAGCGGGCGAGGAACCCCGGCAGCACATGACGGATGAGCGGACGCGCTCCCGACTCCGACGCGCTGATGCGGATCGATCCCGACGGCCGGTTGCTCGCGGTCGCGACGTCGTTCACGGCGTCTTCGAGGTCGGCCATGGCGGGCCGTACGCGGTTGAGCAGTTGCTCGCCTGCCTCGGTCAGCGCCACGGAGCGCGTGGTGCGGTTCAGCAGGCGCACGCCGAGTTTCGCCTCCAGGTTGCGCACGGTGTGGCTGAGCGCGGAAGGCGAAACGCCCAGCACGCGCGCCGCGCCGCTGAAGCTGTGCTGCTCGGCGATCGTCACGAAGGCCGTTAGTTCGGATAAGCCGGTGCGCACCATTTATGAATTTTCCTCAATACCCCATGCAAGTTTAGCGGGATTGTTGAGCGGCATGCAGCAACCTACACTCATTCGGGTAGAAGGCGGCGCCTGCGTGAACACCAGGGCCGCTCGTCCAATCGCTTTCAAGGAGCAAGACATGCAAAAGCGCACACTCGGCAAGAACGGTCTCGAAGTTTCCGCGTTGGGCCTCGGCTGCATGGGGCTGAGCTTCGGCTACGGGCCCGCCACCGAAAAGAACGATGCGATCCGCGTGATCCGCACGGCGTTCGAGCGCGGCGTCACGTTCTTCGACACGGCCGAAGTCTATGGGCCCTTCGTCAACGAGGAACTGGTTGGCGAGGCGCTCGCGCCGATTCGCGACCAGGTGGTGATCGCCACGAAGTTCGGCTTCCAGGACGGCGACTCGAAGAAGCCCATGGACAGCCGCCCCGAGCGCATCCGCGCCGTGGCTGAAGCGTCGCTCAAGCGCCTGAAGACCGACCGCATCGACCTGTTCTACCAGCACCGCGTCGATCCGAACGTGCCAATGGAAGACGTGGCGGGCACAGTCAAGGATCTGATCCGCGAAGGCAAGGTGAAGCACTTCGGCCTTTCCGAAGCGGGCGAGCAATCCATTCGCCGCGCCCACGCCGTGCAGCCCGTGGCCGCGCTGCAAAGCGAATACTCGCTCTGGTGGCGCGAGCCCGAGCACAAGGTGATGCCGGTTCTGGAAGAACTGGGCATTGGCTTCGTGCCGTTCAGCCCGCTCGGCAAGGGCTTTCTGACCGGCGCGATCGACGAGCGCACGTCGTTCGGGCAGAACGATTTCCGCAGCATCGTGCCGCGCTTTACGGAAGAGAACCGCAAGGCCAACGCGGGGCTCGTGGACGTGCTGGGGCGTCTCGCCGACGGCCGGGGCGCTACACGCGCGCAGATCGCGCTAGCGTGGCTGCTCGCGCAAAAGCCGTGGATCGTGCCGATTCCTGGTACCACGAAGCTTTCGCGGCTCGACGAGAACGTGGGCGCGGCCAGCATCGAGTTGAGCGCTGGCGACCTCGCCGCCATCGAAGCGGCGCTCAAGGAGATCCAGGTGGTGGGCGAGCGCTATCCGGCGCAAATGCAGCAGCGCGTGGATCGCTAAAGCAGGTACGGCGCGAGACCCCCGGCATCCGGGCGCTCGCACCGGCTTAAGCATTGGCGTTCGCGGAAATCACTGCGCCGCGGCCACCGCCAGCGCATCCGCGCCAGCGACAATGCGCGCGGGCGCGGCCCCATCGTTCGCCGCGCGCCAAACCGCTTCGGCTACATCCTGCGAGCGCGTGATCTCGGTGGACTGCGCCCACTGCTCGAACACGCGCCGCCCCAGTTCCGCATAAGGCTCGGGAATGCTGCCGTCCATGCGCGACTGCGCGTTCTCGCCGAAGCGTGTGTCGGGCGCGCGGCCCGGCAGCACGACGCACGCGCGCACATTGAACGGCGCAAGTTCGTGCGCGAGCGACTCCGTAAATGCATTGACCGCCGCCTTGCTCGCTGAATAAACCGCGAGCAACGGCAACGGCCGCAGCGTCACGCTCGACGTGACGTTCACCACGACCCCGCTCCTGCGCTGCCGGAACTGCGGCAGAACGGCCTGCGTGAGCGCGATGGTGCCGAGCGTGTTCGTCTCGAACACGTCGCGCGCAGTCTCCATCGAAATACCTTCGAGCGCGCCCAGCACGCCAATGCCCGCATTGTTGACGAGCACGTCGATCGGCCCGGCGGCCTCCACGGCCTCGCGGATGCTCTGCGCATTCGTGACATCGAGCGCGAGCACGCGCAGGCGCGGCGAACGCGGCAGCACATCTTCGCGCGGCGTGCGCATCGTCGCGATCACGTTCCAGTCGCGTTCGAGAAAGTGGCGGGCAATTTCGAGGCCGAAACCGGACGAGCATCCGGTGATCAAGACGGTTTTCATGCAGGCTCCTGCAAGTGGTTGGCAGTAACGGCACGATAAGCCGCCGCAGCAGGACTTGCTACAATCAGAAGTCCATGTTTCATTTGCAGGAGTCCGGCCATGATCGACCCGCTCGCAGAAGTGGTCACGCTGCTCCAGCCGGCGGCCTCGCTCTCGAAAAGGGTGAGCGGCGCCGGCGCCTGGCGTATTCGCCGCACGGATGTCGGGCAGCCCTTCTACTGCGCGATCCTGGAAGGTTCATGCCGCCTCGAGGTGGATGGGCAAGAACCCGTCACGCTGGCGCCCGACGATTTCGTCCTGATCCCGGAGGCCCACGGCTTCACGATGTCGAGCCTCGCTCCAACGGCGACGCAAACCACCGACACCACGCCCGTCGCGCAGCTCAGCGGCGAATACCGGCTCGGCAACCAGGACGGGCCGCCCGACGTGCTGATGCTCGTGGGTTACTGCGTGTTCGGCTCGCCCGATGCGGCCTTGCTCGTCTCGCTGCTCCCGCAGCTCGTCCATGTTCGCGGCGAGAAGCGGCTCGCCACGCTCGTGCAACTCGTGCGCGACGAGTCGCGCGCGCAGCGGCCCGCACGCGATGTCATCCTCGCGCGACTGCTGGAGGTCCTGCTGATCGAAGCGCTGCGCTCGACGGCGGACGCCTCGGCTACGCCGGGCCTGCTGCGCGGACTGAGCGACCCGCGCCTCGCGCCCGCGCTGCGGCGCATGCATGAAAGCCCCACCCTGCCCTGGACCGTTGCACAGCTCGCGAAGGAAGCGGCGCTTTCGCGCTCGGCGTTCTTCGAGCGTTTCCGGCGGGCGGTGGGCGTCGCGCCGATGGAGTATCTGCTCGGCTGGCGCATGGCCATTGCGAGAAACCTGCTGCGCCGGGAAGCGCAAGGCGTGGCGGAGGTCGCGCTGCGGGTTGGCTACAGCTCGGCCAGCACGTTCAGCGTGGCGTTCACGCGGCATGTGGGCATGCCCCCGGCGCAGTATGCGCGGGAGCAGGCGGCCGGTTGATGTGGCGACGGCACATGCCGCTCAGTGCGAAATACTCTCCAGCGACTTGCCTAGCGTGCGCGGCCCCATCAGGCCGATGGACATCATCACGAGCGCCATCGCACCCGCTATGAAAACAAACACGCCTGTCACGCCGAACTCCTTGAGCGTGAACGCGATCACGAAGGAACTGAACACCGCCGAGAGCCGGCTCCACGAATAGACGAAACCCACGGCACGCGCGCGGATGGCCGTGGGGTAAAGCTCCTGCTGGTAGGTGTGATAGGTGAACGAAATGATATTGCCGGCGAGCGTCAACAACACGCCGAGCGTCACGATCGCGACCGCCGCCGACGCCTGGCTGAACAACAAACCGCTCACGATATTGATCGCCGCCATGCCGACGATCACATGCTTGCGCTCGAAGCGGTCGGCAATCCAGTAGCCGAGCAGCGGCCCCAGCGGCGCGGCGAGGCCGATCACCGTGGTGTACATCAGGCTCGACGTGACGGTAATGCCTTGCTTCACGAGCAGCGTGGGCACCCAGTTCGCGAAGCCGTAAAACCCCACCGTCTGGAAGATATGGAAGACGATGAGCATGACGGTGCGTTTGCCGTATGGCGGCTTCCACATGTCCGCAAATCCTGCTTTTCGCGGCACCGGGTCGGCGGGTCCAGGAGCCGGCAGCGGCGCGCCGTATTGCCGCGTAACCTTTTCTTCGAGGTCCGCCAGCACCGCGGCGGCCTCTTCGGTGCGGCCTTTGCCTGCAAGCCAGCGCGGACTTTCGGGCAGATTGCGCCGGAAGTACCAGACAAAGAGCGCGCTAATGCCGCCCAGCAGCACAACCCAGCGCCATCCATCGAGCCCCAGCGGTGCACGCGGCACGAGCAACCAGGAGAGAAACGCCACGACGGGCACCGCCGAAAAACCGATCGCCTGGCATACGGCGAACGCTCTGCCGCGCAGGTGTTTCGGTGCAAGCTCGGAGAGGTACGTGCCGATGGTCACCAACTCGACGCCTATGCCCACGCCCGAAACGAACCGCCAGAAGTTCAGGCCGCTCGCCGTATCCTGGAACGCCATGACCGTGTTCGCCGCGACGTACCACAGCAGCGACCACGTGAAGATGGCGCGCCGGCCAAAGCGGTCCGCGAGAAAACCGCACGCGGCGGTGCCGATAAAAAGACCGCAGAACAATGCGGCAATGAAGCTCGCCACGCCCGATGTGCCGAACAGGCCTGGCGTGGTCGAAGTGAGAATTCCGCTTTTCACGAGACCCGGCGCGACATAACCCGTGAAGAGCAGATCGTAGAGTTCGAAGAAGAATCCGAGGCTGAGCAGCAGGATCAGCTTCCATACCGCGCGCGTGGCAGGAAGCCTGTCGAGACGGGCCGATATCTCGCCGTACTGCGCGCTGCCTTCGGCTAGCGCGTTTTCGCCCGCGGGTGTCCCATGGTCAGCGGCGCGCAGGTTCGCTGCGCCCTCGAGTATGGCCATGTCTGTCTCCAATGTAGTAGTTCGAATCAATTATTCGCGTGTCCGGCTTACGGATACCGCTCTTTCAATTCATCGAATGAAGCGATCTCGCCTGCGAGCGCGCTCGCAACGACTGTCGGCGGGCTCGCGAGCCATACGCGGCCAGGCCCGGAGCGCCCCGGGAAATTGCGGTTAATCGCGCTGATCGTGACCTGGCCCGCATCGACGGAAGAACCCGGTCCGCAATTGGCGCACGCGCCGCATGAGGGCTGCAGGAGAATTGCGCCCACCTGCTCGAAGGCCTCGATGTAGCCACGCTGCACGCAATAGTCGCGCACGTCGGACGTGCCGAATTGCAGATAGAGCTTAACTTCCGCAGGTACGCGTATGCCGCGCGCCGCCGCCCACGCCAGCACTTCGTGGTAGTGATCGAAGTCCTCGCGCTTGCCCGCAGTACACGAGCCGCCGTAGGCGATGTCGATGCGCGGCCTCGCTTCGAGCGCATAGAGCGCGACGCCGTTGCCTGGGTCGCCGGGCGCGGCGAGCATGGGCGAGAGGCGCGCGCAGTCGATGTCGATGACTTCGGCATACGTGGCGTCCGGGTCGCTGCACATCCACGGCTCGATCGCAAATTCGACGCCTCGACGCTCCCGCAAAAAACGCACCGTTTCTTCGTCGGGCGCGACGATGCCTGTGAAGCCGCCGAGTTCCGCCGTCATGTTCGTGAGCGTCGTACGCTCGTCGGTGCTCAATTGCGCGATCGCGGAACCCGCGAACTCGAACACTTTGCCTACGCCCGCACCGGCGCGTATCCTGGGCTGTGCGAGCAGGTGCAGCACGAGGTCTTTTGCCGTCACGCCTGCGGGAATGGGGCCGTGGAAATTCACGCGCAGCGACTGCGGCACCGTCATGCGCACCGCGCCCGTCACGAACGCATTCGCCATGTCGGTCGTGCCCACACCGAACGCGAGGCACCCGAGCGCGCCGCTATGCGGGGTATGCGAATCCGTCCCGACAACGATCTGCCCCGGCAGCGCATAGCGTTCGGCCATCATCGCGTGGGAAATGCCCTCGGAGCCTTCGCTGATGCCACCGCTGAGCTCGCTTAAATAGCCGTGATTGCGCAAACCGTAGTCGCGCGCGAATTGCCGGTGCGCAGCCGAAAGCTCGCGTACGTCGGGCAGCAGTCCATTGCTTACGTGCAGTTCGCTCTTGTGCGAATACGAAAGATGATCTTCGAACGCGAGCATGGTCTCCGGCGCATGCAGCGAAAGCGGCTTGCCGAACGTGGCGTGCAGCATGTGCGTTGCCATACCCGTGTAGTACTCGTGGATAAAACGCCAGTCCGCGCGAACGAAAACGCCCGCACCCGGCGCAAGCGATTCGCCCGTGTGCTCGGTGCGCAACACATGGCGTTCGAGAATTTTCTGCGCGAACGTGCGCGGCGCGTTCTGCTCGCGATACGCGCCATGCTCGATCTGCCGCATGTAGCGCGCGCCATATTTCAGCAAGCCGCCGCTGCGCAGAATCGAGGCCGCCAGAGCGTCGCGCGAGGCAACCAGTTCTTCGATGTCGATGCGCTCGCCACGCTGGATGCGCTCGATCAGCCCGAAGTCCGTCGACGTGAAGAGGCCTATATTGTCGGCGTTCTGTCGATAGATGCGCTCGAAACTGCGAGCGATGACGATCCGGATGCCCGCGCGGTATTCCGCCAGCGGGCTGTGCTCGCGCGACGAACCTTTGCCGTAGCGATTCCCGGCAACCGTCACGCTGAATCCGCCATTTCGTATGGAATCCATATTAATCGGACAGCGCCCGCCTGCCTGAAATCCAACGTACGGCACGCGGCCCAGCCGCTCGTCGAAGCGCGTGAGCACGCTCATGGGCGTGATCTCGTCGGTCGAAACGTCGTCCCTCAATGCGTCGGGCGTGACGCCCTCCAGATCGGCGCCATTCAGCTGCCGCTCGACCTGCTTCGGGTCATTGCAAAGAAACAACACGCGGCCAGTCAATTCCAGAGTTGCCATCCAATTTCTCCTTGAGGGGAAATCTAGACGGCAGCGAGCGGCGCGACGAAGTGCTCGATCGGCAAAGGGGGCATCGCCGTTCGCGATGTCCTCGTTAACCCGCGCGCTGAATGAGCGTATCGATCAAGGCCTGCACGGCCCGCAGGCGCGAGGACTTGCGCAACGCGTGCAAACGCAGGCTGCGGCTCGTCGCCCAGGGCTCGTCGAGTTGACGGCGCACGAACCCCTGCGAACCCGCAAACGCCGACGCCGCGCTGGTCGGCACGATGCCGATGCCGAGGCCTGCTTCGACCATGCGGCATTGGGCGTCGAAGCTGTTGACCGTCACCGGAATATTGAGCGGCACGCGCGCCGCGGCGGCACGCTCCTTGAGTATCTGATCGAGCGAGCCCCCCGCCTGCAGCGCCACGAGCGGAAAACGCAGCACGTCGTTGAACGTGAGCGCCTGCATGGCCGCAAGTTCATGTTCGGGCGGCAGCACGACCATGAGCGGGTCGTTGGCGAAGTGCCATGAATCCAGCGCGCCGGGAATCCTGCCGCTCGCGGAAATTCCCACGTCGGCGCGATCTTCCATGCAGGCCCGCACAACCTCGTCGCTGATCTGTTCGGTGAGGGCGATCTGCACGAGGGGGTAGCGCGCCTGAAAGACCTTGAGCCGCTCCGGCAGAAAACCCACGATCGCCGAGGCATTCGCGAACAGGCGCACCACGCCCGCCACCTCGCCGCTGAGCGACTGGACTTCGCGCGCGAGCGACTGCAACTGGTCATGCACGGCCACGGCGCGGGAAAAGGCGTGGCGGCCCGCCTCGGTCAATTCGACGCCCGAAGGGGAGCGGATGAGCAAAGGCAGCCCCATCGCCGCTTCCAGATCCGCCATGCGGCGGCTGAGTGCCGAAGGCGCAATGTGATTGCGGCTGGCCGCGCGGGCAATGGAACCCTCCTCCACGACCGAAATGAAAAGCTCGAGGCTATAGGGATCGATTCGCATGCCCGCAATAATATCAGCAGAGTCAAATAACGTCCGACCCGAATTAAAATAGAAAGCAATTTAAAAGGGAAATATAGAACAAAGAATTAATTACATCCGCGCACTTCAGACCGCCCAAAAACTGCCGATATAGCCGGCAATAGCAGGCGAAACACGCAATTTATGCAGTAAGCATTACCGTCTTCTTTTGAGGTAATTAATACCTTGCTATTGGCGGAAATTGCCTAAGTCTCGGTAATTGAAACTCGAGGCAATTCGTGTGACATTTTGTTACGTCTGATTTTCACATGCCAGGGGGAATTATCGGTAATATCCGCCGCGCGTCTGACTTTAAGCAGTGACTTCGTAATCTCGTCCGAAAAAATTGCGCACGTCTCCCCTCCTTCAGGGATCCAGCGCAGGGCCGAAATTCCCGACGGGGCAGCTGTCGCGAGGGGGCAATATTTACCCGCGCGAAAGCACAAGGACAGATACGCACGTTCGCGCAATAGCGCGAGCCGCGCGGCGCACGTAGCGGGCGCTGGGCTCATCGAGCCGATGTGCAGCGTCCGCTAGAACCCATTCTTCAGACCTTAGCCAGCATCTGAGCGCGCTTCGCGCGCCGTCGCCGGCTGGGCGTCGTTTTGTCTTTTTTCTTCAATCGATGAAACTCTTCTATCTCTTGCTGTCGTCGTCGCTCTTCCTCGCGGCGTGCGGCGGTGGCAGCTCCGGAAGCTCCGCAACGGATGCGACCAACGCCTCGGCCAACACGAGCGACGCGAACGCCGCTGCGAATGCGGCCACGACCACGCGTGCCACGCTGCACTGCGGGTCCGCCGTGAAATCGAGCGCTAGCGCGAGCGGCGATCTGGTGAGCGTCGATACCCCGACCACGCAAAGCGGCCGTATCTTCGCCTCGGGTACGTCGTTTCCCCTTGCGTTCACCACCAATGCGCCCGCAGCCGACACGCTGAACTGGTCGATCAGCGACCACCTCGGCAAGGCGGTCGCGAGCGGCAGCCTGCGCGTGGGCGCAGGCGCGCAGACGACCACGCTCACCTGCTCATCGACGCTCGCCGGATACTTCTCCGTGACCGCCACGCTCGCGACCGCAGGCGGTCAACTGCCGTCGCTCGGCACCCGTCCGGCCGGCACCGCGACCTTCGGCGTGCTGCCCAATCTGACCGGCATCATCCCCACCGTCACTTACCCGCATCAGGACCTGCATCGCTTCGGCATGCAAGGCGAGGACGACAACACTTCCGTGCTCTCCTCGCTCGGCATCTCGTGGACGTACGACCACCGCGAGCTGTACAACATGGAGCCGAACGGCCCCAACACCTTCAACCCGAACGCCAACAACCTCGATCCGTTCTACACCTCGGGCAACGTGATGCGGCTCGTTCGCCTCGACGGCATTCCCGCCTGGGCGAGCCCGACCGGTGCGTTCGAAGACGAAGCGCTGCCGCCGAGCAACCTTTCGTACTACCAGGACTACATGGCCCGGATCGGTACGGAATCGAACATCATTCGGACGACTTATTTTCCGAATCAGTCGGCCAACTACTACCAGCTCACCTGGGAACCGGATGCGCAATGGCAGGGCACGAACACGCAATTCGTGCAGCTCTACCAGGCCGTCTATCAGGGCATCCACTCGACCGATCCCCACGCCGTGGTGATGGGCCCGACCGATACGGCGCCGGCCGGCACCGCCGACCACCTCAAGGCGCTCGCGCCGCTCGGCTACGCGCAGGCCATCGACGGCGTGACGACGCATGGCTACTACGACATCAACGGCACCTCGCCTTCGTATGCGCCGGAACGTCTCGCCACCGATCCCGCCAACGCATCGGGCTCGCTGATCGGGCAAATGCGCGCGCTGCGCAGCGAAATGGCCGCCGACTACAAGCCGGGCATGAAGCTGTTCAGCACGGAGCTCGGCATCAGCTATGACAATGGCTCGTCGTACGGCCCGAACTACCCGACCGGCAATATCCTGTACGCGCAAGGCGCACTGGTCGCCCGCAGCCACCTGATCATTCTGGGCGAAGGCGCCGATCAGACCTGGATCTTCTATGGCGCGGACTACCCGGGCCAGACGGGTTACGGCACGTTCTTCGATCTCGCCGACGCCCAGGGTCAATTCGGTGCGCAGAACATCAGCCCGAAACCCGCGGCAATGTCAGTTGCGGCGATGACGCGCATTCTCGACGGCACCAACACGCTCGGCCCGGTGAAGAGCACGCCCTCGGGCGTCTACGCCTACGCGTTCCGTCAGCTGAACAACGGCGCGGTCATCACGGCCCTCTGGACGCACAACAACAGCGTGTGGAGCGCGAGCAGCGGCTATAGCTCGACGTATAGCGTGGGCTACAGCCTCGCGGTCGATGCACCCGGCACGAGCGGCACGGTCACTGTGCTCGACGAAATGGGCAACTCCACGACCAAGAGCTACACCAATGGCAAGGTTGCGCTGAGCCTGACCGAATCGCCGGTGTATGTGGTTTCGCAGAACGCTACGGTGGCAAGCGCGAATACGACGCTTCCCACGGGCTACGTGCCGAACTAAGCGAACTGAGCAAATTGAGCGGCCACGCAGCCGCTCGACCACGCTGGACCCCTGAGGCGCCCGGCCCGCGGGCCCGGTTGCGCGGGCCGGGCG
>NZ_JAYMSC010000028.1:0-113501 GCF_038900775.1 Paraburkholderia sp. JHI869 | reverse complement strand
GGCTGCAAGTATAGCGGGCGCGTGGAGGCGGGGGACAAGCGCAGCGCAAAAAAACGCGCGCCCGCCGGGTGGGCGGGCGCAAGCGAGAGGTAAGACAGAAGCAGATGCGTGTGAGCGCGGCAGCGTTGCGTTGCTGCGCGAGGAGCGAGGCGGCAAATGATGCCGCCTGCATTCAATCGGTTAGCTCATCAACAACAACTTAGCCTGCAAAAAGCGAATGCTCGGCGCGGACCATCTGGCGATCCACGGCCTGGAGGCGCCACTGGCCTTCCATGGGCGAGTGCGAGGTTTCGCACGACCATGTCGCGTCGCCATGTGCGGAACTGATTTCCTGGCGGCGGTTCACATGCAGGCCGCGTAACGTGCACAGCGGCTCGTTCTCGAGCGGTGCGCACAGCGACGTGACACCATTCACGTCGCGTAATTCACCCCATTCTGGCAGGTCGATCCCTTCGTGAGACTCGCGGGACCAGCGTTGCTGGTCGGTGTCGAGCCAGAGCACTGCATAGTCGTGATTGACGGTCGGATCGGAACCGTTGATCAGGATCGTAAGTCGCATGGCATCTCCGCTAAATTGATCGGGCGCGTCGGCAATTTCAAAGTCTAGGACGACTCCGCGCGCGCGCAAAGCGAAGAGTGCAGGACAGATCGTCGCGCGCATGATGCGTGCCTGGATTGACCCCGCTTATGCCCATTGATGGCCGCGTAAACCCGCCTACGCTATCGCCGGGATTGAAATTCACAATTGGGAACGCAAAGGCCACAACCTAGATTGATAGTGCGGCGAAGTCGCCCGCCCATGCTGCACTGCACGAAGGCGAATTGCGTCGCGTCCCCACATATCAGGTCGAACGATGGAGGCACAGATGGCACAGCTAAAGGGCTCGAAGACGGAACAGAACCTCAAGGATGCATTTGCCGGCGAATCACAGGCCAACCGCCGTTATCTGTATTTCGCAGCCAAGGCCGACGTAGAAGGACAAAACGATGTCGCGGCGCTGTTTCGCTCGACCGCTGAAGGCGAAACCGGCCATGCGCACGGCCACCTCGAATATCTGGAAGCAGTAGGCGACCCGGCAACCGGGCTGCCGTTCGGCACGTCGCGACTGAATCTGCAAGCGGCCATTGCGGGCGAAACGCACGAATACACCGACATGTACCCCGGCATGGCCAAGGTCGCGCGCGACGAAGGCTTCGACGAAATCGCCAACTGGTTCGAGACGCTAGCCAAGGCGGAGCGCAGCCACGCCAACCGCTATACGAAGGCGCTGGACGTGCTGGCGGATTGAGGCGCATTGATCGCCGCGTGCCTTGCGGCACGCATCCATGACGCGCGCGCTGTTTTGATTCGCGTGCCGGGCAAGCACCGGCGCCGCGCGAACCAAACCGGCGCGCGCGCTCGCTCAGGCCGCGTATTTGGCTGATAAATAAAAGAAGGAGACGTCATGCCCCACAAGGAAGGCAGTCTCGAAGCGCCCACTCGCCATCCGCTCGACTGGCGCTCCGACGCTTTTTACGACCAGGCCCAGCTCGATACGGAACTCGCGCGCGTGTTCGATATCTGTGCGGGCTGCCGGCGCTGCGTCTCGCTGTGCGGCGCGTTTCCCACGCTCTTCGATCTCGTCGATGAAACCGATACCGGCGAGGCGCACGACGTCGACAAGGCGCATTTCGACAAGGTCGTCGACCAGTGCTACCTGTGCGATCTCTGCTACATGACGAAGTGCCCCTACGTGCCGCCGCACCCGTGGAACGTGGATTTTCCGCATCTCATGCTGCGCGCCAAGGCCATTCACTATCGCAAGGGCGAAGTGAAGCTGCGTGACCGCGTGCTTTCGAACACCGATGCGCTCGGCCAGATCGCAGGCATTCCCGTCGTCACGCAAACGGTCAACGCCATCAATCACACGAAAGCGATGCGCGGCGCGATGGAAGACATGCTGGGCGTCGATCGCAAGGCGTGGCTGCCCGACTTCGCCACGCACAAGTTTCGTAACGTTGCAAAACGCGCGGCGTCGAGCGAGGTGCGCGACGGCGAGCGCACGCCGGGCAAGGTCGCCATTTACGCCACCTGCTATGTGAATTTCAATGAACCGGGCATTGGCCACGATCTGCTCGCGGTGCTCGACCACAACGAGATTCCCTACGAGCTGGTGAAGAGCGAATGGTGCTGCGGCATGCCGCTGCTGGAGCAGGGCAATCTGGAGGGCGTGGCGCACAAGCAGTCGCAGAACATGCCCATGCTCGCGCGTTACGCGCGCGAAGGCTACGCGCTGATCGGCGCGGTGCCGAGCTGCGTGCTCATGTACAAGCACGAACTGCCGCTGATGTTCCCCGACGACGCCAGCACGAAAGCCGTGAGCGACGCGTTCTGGGACCCGTTCGAGTATCTCGTGGCGCGGCACCGCGACGGCCTCCTCAAGACCGATTTCCGCGCGCCGCTTGGCAACGTGTCGTATCACGTGCCGTGCCATGCGCGCGTGCAGAACATTGGCCGCAAGACCTTCGACCTGCTCTCGCTCGTGCCCGAAACGAAAGTGACCGTGGTCGAGCGCTGTTCGGGCCACGCGGGCACGTTTGGCGTGAAGAAGGAATTCCACGCCATGTCGATGAAGATCGGCACGCCTGTGTTCAAGCAGATGGGCCAGGCGGAGCCGAATTTCATCTCGTCCGATTGCCAGCTTGCGGGCCATCACATTGCGCAGGGCATCGAGGAGAACCAGCTAGGCGAGCCGCCGCTCGCTCACCCCATTACCTTGCTGCGCCGCGCCTACGGCATTTAGCCCCCGACGCCACCACGCAACATTCACGAGGCACGACTCATGACGATCGCGAGAAATTCGCTGTTGACGCTGGAAGCCTACGCCAGGGTGCGGGGCGACATGCGCAAACGCATCATCGAGCACAAGAAGCAGCGCGCGGTGTCGCTCGGCAATCACCTCACGTTCCTGTTCGAGGACGAGACCACGATCCGCTATCAGATCCAGGAGATGCTGCACATCGAAAAGATCTTCGACGAAGACGGCATTCAGGGCGAACTCGCGGCCTATCTGCCGCTCGTGCCCGACGGCGGCAACCTGAAGGCGACCCTGCAGCTCGAATACGAAAGCGAAGTCGAGCGGCGCGCGGCGCTCGCGCGGCTCATCGGCATAGAGGACAAGGTGTTCGTACAGGTGGATGGCGAGTCACCCGTCTACGCGATTGCCGATGAAGACCTCGAGCGCGAAAACGCCGAGAAGACCTCGGCGGTGCACTTCGTGCGCTTCGAACTCACGCCGCAGATGAAAACGCGGCTGCGCGAAGGTGCGGCGCTCACGATAGGGTGCGATCATCCGAATTACCGCGTGCCGACGCAGACCATCGATGGCGAGGTGCGCGCCTCGCTGCTCAAGGACCTTGCCTGAGGCGCCGCTTTATTTGCCCGATCAAACGTCCTTGCGGTACATGACGAAACCAGGCTTCACGGCCACATCGTCGTAAAGCCGCATGGCCGTGTGATTCGTCTCATGCGTGTGCCAGTACACGCGCGACGAATTCGACGCCTTCGCGTGCGCATACACGGCCTCGATCAGCGCGCGGCCCACGCCCTGGCCGCGCGCGTCTTCCACGGTGAAGAGATCCTGCAAGTAGCAGATCGGCCCTTCCAGAATCGTGTTGCGGTGATAGATGAAATGCACGAGGCCGAGCACGCGTTCGCCGCGTACGGCGATGAATGCGTGCATCGGCTCGTAGCCGTCGAAGAAGCGCGACCAGGTCGTGCGCGTGATGTGTTCCGGCAGCGCGGTTGCGTCGAAGCGGCCATAGAAGCGGTTATAGCCGTCCCATAGCGGCAGCCACGCATCGAAATCGTCGGGTGTGACGGCGCGGACTTGAAGCGTCGTGTCGGTCATGCGTTGTCTCCTTGTTGGCAGGCTATCCCAAACCCCCAAGCGTAAGCGACTTGTGGCACCATTGTTAGTCCCACCGAAACCGAGATCAATGGAGCCACGGGTTTGGACTACGCGTTGATGATGACGGCCTATGCGAAGCGCGCCGTGCGCAAGCTCACGCAGCAGGACCTGCTTTACGAGAGCCTGCGCCGCGCGATTCTCGACGGCGACATTGGCCGCGGCACGCGCCTCGCGTCGAGCCGCGCGCTCGCGGAGCAACTCGGCATCGCGCGCAATTCGGTGCTCTATGCGTATGAGCGGCTCGTGGAAGAGGGCTTTGTCAGCGCTACGCGCCACGGTTCGGTCGTCAACGCGGTCAGCGCGAGCGGCGCTGCAACGCCTGCGCAATCCTCGCCGCAAGTGGCAAGCGTGCCTGCGCTCGCGCGCCGCGTGCGCGAACTCCCGCCGCGCCGCACGGGCCGCGCCGGTCCCAAGGCGCTGCGCCCGGGCGTGCCCGCGCTCGACGCGTTTCCCTACGCGCAATGGCGCACGGCGGTTGAGCGCGCGTTGCGCGAGTTGCGCGCGCACGATCTCGGCTACGGCGACAGCGCTGGCATGCCCGCGCTGCGTCAGGCGATCGCCCAATACGTGCGCGTTTCGCGCGGCGTGCGTTGCCAGCCGGAGCAGGTGTTCGTCACGGACGGCACGCAGTCGAGCCTCGACTTGTGCGCGCGTTTGTTCGCAGACCATGGCGAACGCGCGTGGATCGAAAATCCGGGCTATCTCGGCGCGCGCGTGGCTTTTGCGGCCGCGGGGCTGCAACTCGTGCCGATGAGCGTGGATGCGGCGGGCATGGCGGCGCGCCCCGAGGACTGGCGCGAGCGGCCACCGCGACTCGTTTATCTCACGCCGTCGCACCAGTATCCGCTTGGCTGCGTGCTGAGCCTCGAGCGGCGGCTCGCGCTGATCGAGCAGGCGCGTGCGTGCGGCGCGTGGATCGTCGAAGACGACTACGACAGCGAGTTGCGCCACGATGGACCGCCGTTGCCGTCGATCCAGGGCCTCGCCGACGACACACCCGTGATCTATCTCGGCACCTTCAGCAAGACGCTTTTCCCGGCGCTGCGCATCGGCTTCATGATCGTGCCGCAGCGTGTGGCGGCGCAGTTCGCGCAGGCGCATCACACGCTCGTGCGCCAGGGGCGCGTGGCGGAACAACTGGCGCTGGCGGAATTCATCGAAAGCGGGCGCTACGCGCGCCACTTGCGGCGCATGCGCAAGCTCTACGAAGAGCGCCGCGACGGCCTTGTCGCGGCCATCGACAAACACCTGGCCGGCATGATGACGGTGTCGGCGGACGCGGGCGGCATGCATTTGAGCGTACGCCTCGACGCGCCGCTCTCCGACGCCGATGTGAGCGAAGCCGCGCGCGCACATGGGCTGCATCTTTCGCCCTTGAGCGCGTACTGTGTCCATGGCGTCGACGCACCCGACGCCACACCCTACAACGGCTTCCTGCTCGGCTATGCGGAGACGCCGCCGCACGTCGCCGACACGCTCATGCAGACGCTCGCGCGCATCGTGCGCGAACGTCTGCCAGCCGTTTCATCGCTTACTGATGGCCCGCAATCACATGCGGCAGATAAGGCGCTTCAAGCGTCTTGATCTCTTCGTCGGAGAGCTTGAGCGAGAGCGCCGCGACCGCGTCTTCGAGATGCTGCGGCTTCGAGGCGCCGATAATCGGCGAAGTGATGCTGGGCTTGTGCAGCAGCCAGGCCAGCGCGACCTGCGCACGCGAGACATTGTGCGAACGCGCGATGGTTGCGACCGCATCGATAATGGCTTTATCCGCGTCGGCGCCGTAGAGCGTCTTGCCGAACTTGTCGGTTGCTTCGCGCTCGCTTGTTTCGTTCCAGTCGCGCGTGAGCCGGCCGCGCGCGAGCGGGCTCCACGGCATCACGGCGATGCCCTGATCTGCACATAGCGGCAGCATTTCGCGCTCTTCCTCGCGATACAGCAGGTTCACGTGGTCCTGCATGCTCACGAACTCGGTCCAGCCGTGCAGGCGCGAGGTGTAGAGCGCCTTGCTGAACTGCCACGCGTGCACGGACGAAGCGCCGATATAACGTGCCTTGCCCGCCTTCACGACATCGTGCAGCGCTTCGAGCGTTTCTTCGATGGGCGTGTTGTAGTCCCAGCGATGGATCTGATAGAGATCGACGTAATCGGTGCCGAGGCGCTTGAGGCTATGGTCGATTTCCGTGAGGATCGCCTTGCGCGAAAGGCCCTGACCGTTCGGACCGGGCCGCATGCGGTTGTAGACCTTCGTGGCGAGCACGATGTCGTCGCGTTTCACGAAGTCGAGCAGCGCGCGCCCGACGATCTCTTCCGAGGTGCCGTCCGAATAGGTGTTCGCGGTGTCGAAGAAGTTGATGCCGGCGTCGAGCGCCTGGCGGATGAGCGGTCGGCTGGCGTCCTCACCGAGCGTCCACGGGTGCGTGCCGCGCTCGGGCACGCCGTAGGTCATGCAACCGAGGCAAAGACGCGAAACCTGCAGCCCTGTCGAGCCGAACCTGACGTAATCCATTGCTGTTGCTCCTGGCGAAAAGGCGAATCAAGCAGAGGAAGTGCGCGCGCCGCGCGAGGGCGGCGGACTTTCGCAAGGGTATAACAGGCAGGAAGAACGTGCAGGGCGTCCCGCGTCAGAACATCTCCATCACGCGGTGATAAAGCATGCCGACCTCGAGCGCGGGTCGCCGCCACGCGGGGCCGCCGGGGAAGCGCGCGTGCCGCAACTGTGCGAACAGATCGAAGGACGCGCGCTCGCCCACGATGGCCTGCGCAACGAGCCGCCCGGCAATGCCCGTGAGCGCGACACCGTGCCCAGAAAAGCCTTGCACGTAGTAATAATTCGGGTCGATCGCGCCGAAGTCGGGCGCGCGGTTGCGCGTCACGTCGACAAAGCCGCCCCACGCGTACTCCACACGCGCGGCCGCGAGTTGCGGGAACGTATCGCTCATGCGCGTTTGCATGGCGGTTGTAAGGCGCTCGGGTGCGGCACCGGTGGAATCGGCTCGGCCGCCGAACAGCATGCGGTCGTCTGCCGAAACGCGGAAATAGTCGAGAAAGAAATTGTTGTCGCACACGGCGGAACGTTGTGCGATCAACGAGTCGGCAAGCTCGCGCCCCAGCGGTTCGGTCGCGATGATGTATGACGCGATGGGCGCGATGCGTGCGGCCACGGCGCCCGGCAGGACGCCGCCCGGCGCGGCGTTGCAGCACGACACCACGAAGCGGCAGCGTACTTCCCCGCGCTCGGTCTTTACCACGGGCCGTGCGCCGCGCACGACTTCGAGCGCGCGCGTATGTGCGAAGAGTTGCGCGCCTTCGCGGCGGGCGGCGGCAGCGAGGCCAAGACAGTACTTCAGCGGATGAAGATGCCCCGAGACCGGATCGTAGACGCCTGCGATATAGCGTTGCGATGCCACACGTGCGCGCGTGGCGTCGGTATCGAGCCATTCGAGGCGGTCGTAGCCCCAGCGGGTGCGCGCCGCGTCCATCCATGCGCGCAGATCGGGCACGCGCTTCGTCTTCGTTGCAACGGTCAGATAACCCGGCGTGAAGTCGCAATCGATGCCATAGCGCGCAATGCGCTCGCGCACGAGCTTAACGCCCTCGATGGAAAGCGCCCACGCCGCGCGGATACCCTGCGCGCCAAGCTGCTTTTCGAGCACTTCGTCTTTCGCGAAGCCCACGAGCGTTTGCCCGCCGTTGCGGCCCGAGGCGCCCCAGCCGGGGCGGTGCGCGTCGAGCACCGCGACCGAAAGGCCGCGTGCACGGCATTCCAGCGCGACCGAAAGCCCGGCGAAGCCCGCGCCTATCACGCAGACGTCGACGTCGAGCGAGCCTTCTAGCACGGGGTCGTCGTCGGCGGGGCGCGTGGCGGTGGCTTCGTAGTACGAGTGGCGGGCGAGGGCGTCCGCCTGGGCGTCGAGGTCGAGTGTCATCAAAGCAGGTCCTTCATTCGATACCACGCCATCGCGAGCACGAGGGCAGGGGTTCGCAGTGTAGCGCCGCCTGGGAAATCGCGGTGATGGATCTTGCCGAACAGGTCGAAGCGCGCGGCCTGGCCGTGAATCGCTTCGGCGATCAGCGTGCCCGCGAGTCCCGTGGTGTTCACGCCGTGGCCCGAGAATCCCTGCGCGAAATACACCGTCGGCGAGAGGCGGCCAAAGTGCGGCGCGCGGTTCATCGTGATGTCCACGTAGCCGCCCCACGCGTAATCCACCTTCACATCGGCGAGTTGCGGGAACGTTTTCAGCATGTCGCGGCGCATGGCTTCGCCCAGGTTCGGCGGTGCGAAGGTGGAATAGCTCACCTTGCCGCCCCAAAGCAGGCGCGTGTCCGGAGAAGGACGGAAGTAGTCGAGCACGAAACGGCTGTCGCATACGGCGGCCTGAGCGGGCATCAGCGCGTTCATGCGTTCGGCACCCAGCTTTTCGGTGGCGATCACATAGGTGCCTACCGGCATGATCTTGCGCGCGAGGGCCGGTGCGAGATCGCCCAGATACGTATTGCATGCGAGCACAACGAATTTCGCACGCACGTTGCCGCGCCCGGTTTCGACCACATGTGCGCCGCGTTCTTCGCGCAGGCGCGTGACGGGGCTGTTCTCGTACACGTGTACACCCGCTTCGACCGCCGCGCGTGCAAGACCGAGCGTGTAGTTGAGTGGATGCAGATGGCCACTATCGGGATCGTAGAGGCCACCCGGATACCGCGACGATTGCACGTAGCGCCCCACGCCTTCGGCGTCTACGTACTGGAAGCGGTCGTAGCCGAAGCGCTGCGCCGCCTCGTCGCGCCAGCGCTTGAGCGCATTCGTATCGCGCGCTTTGTTCGCGGCGGTGAAATAGCCTTCTGTGAGCGCGCAATCGATGTTGTGCTGCTTCACGCGCCGCTTCACGATGTCGAGCGTTTCGAGACCCATGTCCCAGATCTGCCGGACTTCAGCTTCGGGCATGAATTGCGCAAACGTGTCGATATCGCAGGCAAAGCCGCCAATCAGCTGCCCGCCGTTGCGCCCGCTCGCGGCCCACCCTACGCGCGACGCTTCCACGAGCGCGACGCGGTGGCCGCGTTCGGCGAGATTGAGCGCGGCGGAAACGCCCGTGAGGCCCGCGCCGACCACGCAGACATCGGCATCGAGCGCTCCTTCCAGCGTTGGGTGCGCGGTGGCGTCGTTGGCGGTGGCCGCGTACCAGGACGGGGCATGAGGCTGATTGGCGAATTTGAGCATAGGGAAAGCGTACTAAAGAAGCAGCGGGCGACAACACGAAGCGGCCGCCCGCCGTCACATCATCAGAACGAGTAGATGAACTGCGCGCCGAGCAGGTCGTTGCTCTTGCCATACGAGCCGTCGTTGTGCAGGAACACGCGTTGCGTGGCCCAGTCGTGACGATATTCGACCTTCACGGTGATCTGCTGCGTCGGGAAGAACAGCAGGTCGAGCGCCACATCCTGGCGCGTTGCGCCCTTGCACTCGAAGCCGAAGCCGCCGCCCGCCTGCGAATTGGCCAGGCAGTCCGCGCCGATGCCAAAGCCGTTTGACGTGTCCATGCCGTTCGAGTTGAGCGCGATGCCGCCGCCGCCGCCACCGTTCTTGCTGTTCGCGAGCAGGTCGTAGCGTGCCGTCACGCCCATGCGGCCCACCACCGGCGCGTTGAACTTGCGGTGCGCGAGCAGCGAGAAGCCGTACCACTGCGCGTTGCCGCCGTTGAACGCGGCGCGCTGCTGCTGGCCGTAGTCGACTTCAGCGTTGTACTGGATGTCCGCGAGCGTGTAGGTCGCATCGACTTCGCCGAAGAAGAAGTAGCCGCCCGAGCTCGACGCCTGGCCGCCCACGCCGTACACGGCCTGGCCGGTGGTCGAATCGAACGCGCTCGGCAGCGTCTGGCGGCCGATGTTGAACGAGCCGCCGATGTCGAGTGCGCTCGACCACGTGTAGTCCGCACGCGCCGTGAACGTCGGGATCCTGTTGCTCGTGGTGATCGGGTCGCCCAGCGCATTCTGACCCGTCTGCACGACCGCGCCATTGGTGCGGTACTGCTCGTTGCCGACCATGAACTTGAACGCCCACTTGCTGCCGTCCGGCGTGTAGTTCCAGCCAATGCCCACATAGCTGCCCGGATCCGAGAAGTCGTAGAGCAGGTTATGCGTGAGCGTGAGCATCTGGTTGGACTGCTGCACCTCGTAGCCGCCGAAGCTCGGCATGAGACCGGCGACGAACGTGCCCGTGGACGTCACCGGCACGGTAATGACGGCCGTGTTCAGGATGTTGTTGCCGATCTCGCCATGCTCGTTCTGCAGCAGCGTGATGCCGTTGCCGCGGTTGGGCATGAGTGTGATTTCGGCCGAAGGCGCCATCGGGCCCACGCCGAAGGTCTTCTTGATGTCCAGATAGACATCGCCGAACGTGCTGTTGAAGTAGTTATACGAACCGGTGTGATTCGCGAACAGGAACGACGAGGTGCCCGGTGCGCGGTTGTAGATGTACGTCGGGTCGATGTAGCCGGTGATCGAAAGGCCCGCAAGCGGACCGGTGTTGGCGGCGTCGCTGAGCGAATCGACCTTGAGCTGCTGGTTCGCGATCTGCTGCTTCATCGCATCAACCTGATCGTTGGTCAGGTTCGCCTGCGCGCGGCCGTAGTCGGGCGAGCTGATGTCCACGACCGGAGCGGCCGCGGTGGCCGGTACGACCGGCGCCGCGGCTGTGGTCTTCGCCGGTGTCTTCGATTGCGCCAGTTCGGTCTTGAGCGACTTCACCTCTTTTTGCAGGGCGTTCAACTGTGCCTGCAGGGCCTTGATCTGTTCGCTGGTCGAGTCCGCTAGTGCGAGCCCTGGCAGCGCCCCGGCCACCAGCAGACAGATTAACTTCTTCTTCATCGAAATTCTCCTTGTTGGTCGTTATTGCAATCAGTTCGAGTGCTGCGAGGAGCGGCACACGCCGCCCCTTGTTACATGGCAATCCTCATCAAGCCGCGCGGCGACCAATCGGCGCACCCACAGCACCAGCGGGCGCGGCTGGCGTGATGGCCTCGGAGGCGTCGGGCTGGACGAAGGCGAGTTGCATGTCGCGCATGCGCTTCTTTTCGCGCGCGCTCATCATCTGGTTCACGACGATCACGCCGATCGTCACCGCGCTGATGAAGAGCGTGGCGAGCGCGTTCATCTCCGGGTTCAGACCTAGGCGCACGCGCGAGAACACGACGAGCGGCAGCGTGGTCGAGCCCGGTCCCGAAAGGAACGCGGAGAGCACGAGGTCGTCGATCGAGAGCGTGAACGAGAGGAGCCAGCCAGAAAGCAGCGCCTGCGAGATGAGCGGCAGCGTGATGACGAAAAACACCTTGAGCGGCGTGGCGCCGAGATCGAGTGCGGCCTCTTCGAGCGACTTGTTCATCTCCTTTACGCGCGACTGCACGATGATCGCGACGTAGGACACGCACAGCATCACGTGGCCAATCCAGATCGTCACGATGCCGCGGCCCTTGGGCCAGCCAAGCATCTGCTCGAGCGCGACGAAGAGCAGCAGCAGCGAGATGCCCTGAATGACCTCGGGAATCACGAGCGGCGCGTTGATCATGCCGGCGTAGAGCGTGAAGCCGCGAAAGCGTCCGAAGCGCGCGAGCACGAAGCCCGCCCACGTTCCGATCACGATCGAGGCGAAGGCGGTCATGAGGCCGATCTTGAACGAGAGCCATGCGGCGCTCAGCAACTCTTCGTCTTGAAGCAGCGCCGAGTACCACTTGAGCGAAAAGCCGGACCACACCGTGACGAGTTTCGACTCGTTGAACGAGTAGACGATGAGGCTGATGATCGGGATATAGAGGAACAAAAACCCGAGTGTGAGGACGCCGGTGGAGAGCGTACGGTTGGGCTTGATCATTTGCCTTCCTCCAGTTCCTTGACCTGGTAGTACTGAAAGATCGCCATCGGCACGAGCAGCAGCAGCACCATTGCCACGGTGACGGCGGAGGCCATCGGCCAGTCCATGTTGTTGAAGAACTCGTCCCACATGACGCGGCCGATCATGAGCGTGTCGGCGCCGCCGAGCAGTTCGGGAATCACGTACTCGCCAACCGCCGGAATGAACACGAGCAGGCTGCCCGCGATGATTCCGTTCTTCGAAAGCGGCAGGGTGATCTGCGTGAACGCCACCCAGGGCTTGGCGCCCAGGTCGTACGCGGCTTCGAGCAGCGTGAGGTCCATCTTCACGAGGTGCGCGTAGAGCGGCATCACCATGAAGGGCAGGTACGAATAGACCATGCCGATATAGACGCCCGCGTCGCTGTGATAGAGCCGCAGCGGCGAATGGATCAGGCCGATGGCCATGAGCGCGTGATTGAGCAGGCCGTCGTCCTTGAGAATGCCGATCCACGCGTAGACGCGGATCAGGAACGACGTCCAGAACGGCAGCATCACGCCCATCATGAGCAGGTTGCGCGTGGCCGGGTTCGAGCGCGCAATGTAGTAGGCGATGGGGTAGCCGATCAGCAGGCAAAAGATCGTGGAGACGGCCGCCATCTTCAGCGAGCTGATATAGGTGGCGATGTAGAGGCTGTCCTGCAGCAGGAACGCGTAGTGCCCGAGCTGCAGCGCGAAGTGCACCATGCCGTCCTTCATCTCGACCAGGTTCGAGTAGGGCGGAATGCCCATGACCTGATCGGCGAAGCTGATCTTCAGCACGAGCACGAACGGCAGCGCGAAGAACAGCGTGAGCCAGATGAACGGCACGCCGATCACGGCGGTGCGGCCCGAGGGCACGAAGCGAGAGAAGAAGCGCGCGAGTGCACCCTGGCGCGCGTCTGCGGCTGCGCGGCCCGATGCGGGCGTGGCGGGAGTAATGGTACTCATGATTCAGGCCTCCTTATTGCGTGAGCACGACGCCGCTGGCCGGCGACCAGGACACATACACATCGTCGTTCCAGGCGGGCGCGCCCTCGTTCATGAGGTGCGAGCTGGAGAGGTTCGAGACGACGACCTTGCCGCCCGGCAGGCGCACGTGATAGAGCGAATAACTGCCCATGTAGGCAACGTCCGTAACCACGCCGCGCGCCCAGTTGTGCGGCGTGCCCGGCTTCTCGCGCGTCACGCGCACGCGCTCGGGGCGCACCGAAATGCCCACGGGCATGCCGAGCGGCCCGGTCACGCCGTGGCTCACGTACATGCGCGTTTCGAGGTCTTCGCTTTCCACGAAGATGTGATCGGGCTCGTCCTCGACGACCTTGCCTTCGAACAGGTTGGTCGAACCGATGAACTCGGCCGAGAAGCGGCTATTGGGGAATTCGTAGACTTCGCCCGGCGAGCCGATCTGCACGATCCGGCCTTCGCTCATCACGGCGAGGCGGTTGGCCATGGTCATCGCCTCTTCCTGATCGTGCGTGACCATCACACAGGTGACATCGACTTTCTCGATGATGTTCACGAGTTCGAGCTGGGTCTTCTGGCGGATCTTCTTGTCGAGCGCCGACATCGGTTCGTCGAGCAGCAGGAGCTTGGGGCGCTTCACGAGCGAGCGCGCAAGCGCCACGCGCTGCTGCTGACCGCCGGAAAGCTGATGCGGTTTGCGCTTCGCGTAGCGGCCCATCTGCACGAGGTTGAGCGCATCGGCCACGCGTTCGCGAATTTCGTTCTTCGGCACGCCTTCCTGCTTGAGGCCGAACGCAACGTTCGTCTCCACGCTCATATGCGGGAAAAGCGCATACGACTGGAACATCATGTTGACGGGGCGGCGGTACGGGGGCAGCGACGCGAGGTCTTCGCCGTCGACGAAGATGCGGCCCGACGTGGCGGTTTCGAGGCCCGCGAGCATGCGCAGCAGGGTGGACTTGCCGCAGCCCGAACTGCCGAGCAGCGCAAACAGCTCGTTCTTGGCGATGTTCAGGCTCACGTTGTCCACGGCGGTGCTTTCGCCGAACTTCTTGACGACGTTCTCGATACGCACGAACGCGTCGTTCTTTGCCGGGTTCGCGTTGGCGCGCAGAGTTTCTGGGGCGGTGACTTTAGACGTCGAATTCATGATCTGACCTTGGTTCCTTTCTGATCGCAGTACACGTTTTTCAGGCGCGAGTCGGCCCGCACGGGGCGCACGGGGCGACTCGCGATTAGTACTGCGAACGGAGCTCGGGAAAGGCTCGCGCGCGTCGTCAAAAAAGGGGGGCGGCGCTGCGCGGCCGGACTTCGGAATTGCGCACTTCAGGCGGAGAGGGGTCGAGCGATCCCTCTTCCGCGTTGTCTCCTTCTTGTTTCCTTCAGGGGGTAATCAGGGTGTCAGTGGCCCGTCTTCAACTGGGCCCACAGGCGGTTTTCGAGGCGCAGGATGTCAGCCGGCATCGGCTTCATCAGCGTCATCTTCTTGAGCACGTCTTCCGACGGGTACACCGTCGCGTCCTGCGCGACCGCCGGGGTGACGAACTGGCGTGCGGCCTTGTTCGCCGTCGGGTAGAACACTTCGTTGGTGATTTCCGCGTTGACCTTCGGGTCCGAGATGTAGTTGATCCACTTCATCGCGTTTTCGGGGTGCGGTGCATCCTTCGGGATGACCATCACGTCGAACCACAGCAGGCCGCCTTCCTTCACGTTCGAGAACTTGACGTCATACGAGCGCTTGGCTTCCTCAGCGCGGCGATGCGCGATGCCGACGTCGCCCGACCATGCCACGGCAACGCAGATATCGTTGTTCACGAGGTCGTTGATGTAGCCCGACGAATTGAACTGGGTGATGTACGGGCGGACTTTCTTCAGCACTTCAAACGCGGCCTGGTAGTCGGCGGGATTCGTACTGTTGGGGTCCTTGTGCATGTATTGCAGCGTCGCCGCGAACACGTCCACGGCCTGGTCGAG
This sequence comes from Paraburkholderia sp. JHI869, assembly GCF_038900775.1. Classification (NCBI taxonomy): domain Bacteria; kingdom Pseudomonadati; phylum Pseudomonadota; class Betaproteobacteria; order Burkholderiales; family Burkholderiaceae; genus Paraburkholderia; species Paraburkholderia sp. JHI869. Next base: position 98,730 of record NZ_JAYMSC010000028.1, on the reverse strand, counting down.
GAACGACACGCCGCAGCCCTTGAGTTTCGAGAGATTCTGCGGATCGAACACGAGCGCCCAGCTATCTACGGGCGCGTTCGCTCCGAGCGCTTTTTCAACGGCCTGCTTGTTGTAGCCGATGCCGTCGGTGCCGAACGCCCAGGGCACGCCGTACTGATTGCCCGGATCGGCGTCGGCGATCATGTGCATGAGCACGGGATCGAGGTTCGCGAGGTTGGGGATCTTCGACTTGTCGAGCTTCTGGTACACGCCGGCCTGAATCTGCTTGGCCATGTAGTTCGATGTCGGCACAACGATGTCATAACCCGAGCTGCCGGCGAGCAGCTTGGCTTGCAGCGTGTCGTCGCTATCGTAGTTGTCGTATTTGACCTTGACGCCCGCTTCTTTTTCGAAGTTCGGGATCGTGTCCTTCGCAATGTAGTCGGACCAGTTATAGACGTTCAAATCGCCGTCGGCCGCGTGCGCTGGCTGGCTCGACATGGCCGTGAGGCCTGCACACGCTGCGAGGGCCGCAAGCGCGACCGCATGACGAAGATGACTAACACTCATGTTGCTTTCCCCTGAAGATGAAGATCGGCGGGAGGCCCAGCACCCCGTTGCGCCGCCCGCCGTGGACAAGTCGCGTTAAGAAAGACCCAGTTGTTGCGCAGTTGCGTCGATGGCCTTCTTCGCCTTCGACACGATTTCATCGATCTCGCTGCGCGTGACGACGAGCGGCGGCGAGAGCAGCATGCGGTCGCCGGTGGCGCGCATGATGAGGTTGCCGTTGAAGCAGAAGTCGCGGCAGAGCGTGCCCACGTCGCCGCCATTCGCGAAGCGCTTGCGGGCCTTCGGATCTTCGGCGAGCTGCAGACCGGCCACGAGACCCGCGCCCGAGATGTCACCGATGATCGGATGATTGGCGAAGGTCTCGCGCAAGCGCTGCTGGAAGTACGGACCGGTGTCGTTCTTCACGCGCGTGACGATGCCTTCGTCGCGCAGCAGCTTGAGGTTCGCGACGGCCACCGCGGCGGCGACCGGATGTCCCGAATACGTGAGGCCGTGATTGAACTCGCCGTTCTCGATGAGCGCCTTCGCCACGCGGTCGTGAATACCCACCGCGCCCATCGGCACATAGCCGCTCGTGAGGCCCTTGGCCATCGTGATGAGATCGGGCTCGAAGCCGAAGTGCTGATGCGCGAACCATTCGCCGGTGCGGCCAAAGCCGCCGATCACTTCGTCGGCGCAGAGCAGGATGTCGTACTTGCGGCAAATGCGCTGAATTTCCGGCCAGTAGGTCGAGGGCGGGAAGATCACGCCGCCCGCGCCCTGGAACGGCTCGCCGATAAAGGCGGCCACGTTTTCCGCGCCCACTTCGAGGATCTTCGCTTCGAGCTGCTGCGCGCGAGCGAGGCCGAACTCCTCCGGCGACATGTTGCCTTGCGCTTCGCCGTAGAAGTACGGCTGGTCGATGTGCACGATGTTCTCGACCTTCGAGGGCATCTGTTCATGCATGTAGCCCATGCCGCCCAGTGTGCCGCCCGCGATCGTCGACCCGTGATACGCGTTCTTGCGGGAGATGACGACCTTCTTCGAGGGCTTGCCTTGCGTGAGCCAGTACTGATGCACGATGCGCAGCACCGTGTCGTTGCCCTCGGAGCCGCTGTTGCAATAGAAGAAGTGGTTGAACGGCTCGGGCGAAAGCTGCGCGAGCAACGCAGACAATTCGATGACCGGCGGGTGCGTGGTCTTGAAGAACGTGTTGTAGAACGGCAGTTCCAGCATTTGCTCGTAGGCGGCGTCGGCCAGTTCCTTGCGGCCATAGCCCACGTTCACGCACCAGAGCCCGGCCATGCCGTCGATGATCTGGTTGCCTTCGGAGTCCCACAGGTACACGCCTTTCGCCTTCACGATCACACGGCTGCCCGCCTTGTTGAGCGAGCCCATGTCCGAGAACGGGTGAATGTGATGCGCGGCGTCGAGCGCGCGGTATTCGCTCGTCGAGCGCGTCGTGCGCGCGGATTGAGCGCGCAGCGTCGTCGGCACTTCCTGCAGCGCGCTGGCGGGGGCGTCGATTCGATAACTCATTGCTGTGTCTCCTTTCGTTTACACGTGCAGCAGCAGGTGCTTGCGTTCCCACGAACTGATCACGCGGAAATACGCTTCGTATTCGGTTTCTTTCAGCGCGAGGTAGGCGCGCACGAACTTCTCGCCGAGGATGCCCATGAGCGGCTCACTCGTGCTCATCAACGTGAGGCCTTCTTCCAGGTTGCGCGGCAACTGGTAGGGCAGCGAATAGCCGTCGCTCACGAGCGGTTCCGTGGGCTTGAGGTGCTGCGTCATGCCGAGATAACCGGCGGCGAGCGTCGCGGCGATTGCGAGGTACGGATTCGTATCCACGCCCGGAATGCGGTTCTCGACACGGCGCGCGGCCGGCGACGAGTACGGCACGCGGAAACCCACTGTGCGGTTGTCATAGCCCCATGCGACGTTGATCGGAGCTGCCATGAAGCGCGAAAGGCGGCGGTACGAGTTGATGTATGGCGCGAAGATCGGCATGAGCGCGGGCGTGTACTTCTGCTGCCCCGCGATATACGCGTAGAACATGTCCGTGGGCTTGCCGTCCGCACCCGTGAAGAGGTTCTGGCCGCTCTCCACCGAAACGAGGCTCTGGTGAATGTGCATGGCAGAGCCCGGCTCGTTCTCCATGGGCTTCGCCATGAAGGTCGCGTACATATGGTGGCGCAGCGCCGCTTCGCGCACCGTGCGCTTGAAGAGAAACACGCGGTCCGCGAGGTTGAGCGGATCGCCGTGCAGGAAGTTGATTTCCATCTGCGCCGCGCCCACTTCGTGAATGAGCGTGTCGACTTCGAGGTCCTGAATATCGCAGTACTCGTAGATGTCTTCGAAGAGCGGATCGAACTCGTTCACCGCTTCGATCGAGTACGCCTGGCGTCCCGTTTCGGGACGGCCCGTACGGCCGATCGGCGGCGTGAGCGGAATGTCCGGGTCCTTGTTCATGTCGACGAGATAGAACTCGAGTTCCGGCGCGATAACCGGCTTCCAGCCCTTCGCGGCATAAAGATCGAGCACGCGGCGCAGCACACGTCGCGGCGAGATTTCAACGGGCGTGCCGTCGAAGTGCACGCAGTCGTGGATCACCTGCGCCGTGGGATCGACGGCCCACGGAATGATGCGGATGGTCGAAGGGTCGGGCACGCACACCATGTCGGGGTCGGTCACGCCGGTGAGGCTGCCGTCTTCGGGGTAGTCGCCCGTCACGGTCTGGATCATCACCGCTTGCGGCAAGCGCATGGACTCACCCGATTCGAACTTGCTGCGCGGAATGATCTTGCCGCGCGCGATACCCGCCATGTCGGGGATGATCGCTTCGATTTCGGTGATGTGATGCTTCTTCAGGAATTCGTCGATTTCATGCATGATCTTTCTCTCTGTTTTGTATGGGCCGGCATCAGGCGTGGGCGGCGCGCGGCGCGTGCGCCACGTCGTGTCCGGCCCCGCCCGGTATTCGGGCCAGCATATGATTGCGGCAGGCTTCGCCGAACGCGCGGAAGATGGCGGTGGACAGCGCGTCATTGGCGTATTTCCACTCGGGGTGCCACTGCACGCCAAGCGCAAAGCTGTGTGCGTTCGCCACGCTCACGGCTTCGATGAGGCCGTCGGGCGCGAATGCCTCCGCCACGAGGCCCGCGCCCAGCCGCTCGATGCCTTGGCCGTGCAACGAATTCACGCGTGCTTCGCGTGCGCCGCCCGCAATCTGTTGCAGCACACCGCCTTCCACGAACTTCAACGCGTGCGCTGGACCGTATTGCGTGTCGAGCGGATCGTCCTTGTTCTCGCGATGGTCGTCGTAGCGCGCAACGTTATGCACCTGCTGATGCAGTGTGCCGCCGAACACCACGTTCATCTCCTGAAAGCCGCGGCAGATGGCGAGCACCGGCACGCCAGCTTCGATCGCGGCGCGCATGAGCGGCAGCGTGGTGGCGTCGCGAGCGGGGTCGTGCAGCGTGCCGCTCTCGCTCGCCGGGCCGCCATAACGATGCGGTTCGACGTTCGAATAGCTCCCCGTGAAGAGCAGTCCATCCACGGCTTCGAGAATATCGGCCGCAGCCTGCCGCTCGCCCAGGGCGGGCAGCACGAATGCGAGTGCACCTGCTCCATCCACTGCCGCGGCGATGTACTTCTCGCCAGCAACGTGTGACGCGTGCGGTCCCATCATCGTGCGGTCGGCCGTAACGCCAACTAATGGTCTGATTCGCATGACTAATGATTCGCTTGCTTGCCCGTGCAGGACGTATCGATGCGACGGGCGTGACATGACCTTGCAGCCTTGCGGGACGCAAAACTACAAACCCTGTGTACTCCGCGCAGCGACGCTAACGGATGGCGCTGCGCGTGGAGATCATGTAGGCGGTACGTTTCTTGCCGTTGTGAGGCGCGACGGTGTTCAGGCGTGCGCAACCACATCGTAGCGGCGCGACAAGACACCTCGCGGACAAACGACGGCGAAGAAAACGAACAGCGCAGGAATGAGAGGCGCTAGGGCAGGAGCGACGCGACTTCGTCCGTGTGGACGGCAATGAAGGCGCGTGCGGAGACCGAGTTGTGACGCCGCACAGAGCGGCGGGAAAGGATCGTGAAGACGGACAGGAACAGGCGAGAGGCAAGCCTGCCGCTACTGCCGTCGGCGATGGCGGCGCAGTCACTGCGAAGACACCTCGCATGACTACGATCCCACCTCACCAGAGGGCCACGGACTCTCACAATAACACTCGACTGGTTGCGTTGAAAAAGACGTCTGGTTCAAGCATTCGAGGTCGCCAATTTGAGTGAAGCATTAAACATTGAACGACATCGATGTATTGCTTTCCAAACTCAGCCGACTCGCTATGTTTCTCGCATAAAACGCCGTTTTTGCGTTGCAACGCGGCAGAAACGATGCAGTGTTCGACCTGTAGTTCAGCATATACGAGCCAAAAAGGGCGTCAATTATTTTTTCAAGTTTTTGATGTCAGCACTTTCCCCGAGGGCTTTGTGAAATAGCACGCTGTGCGAAATATCGGCAACTGTCGTTATATTTCGAATAACTTACAGGGGTTTGTACCGACGCAAAATAAAGCAAACTGATTAGAATATTCAACACATCCATCGCGCCCTCCTCTACACGCAGTCATCCTGTCAACGGTTCTCCATCGTGTCCGAGTCTGCTGCCTCTGTGTCATCCGAAGTCGCCACGCGCCTGCGCTACGTTCGCAAACGCTATGGCTTGTCGCAGCGCGAGCTCGCCAAGCGCGCAGGCGTGACCAATGGCGCGATTTCGCTCATCGAGCAAAGTCGCGTCAGTCCCTCTGTGGGCTCGCTCAAGAAGCTGCTCGAATGCATTCCGATGAGCCTCGCCGAATTCTTCACATTTGACCTGACCGAAGGGACAGAAGTCGTGTCGCGGCGCGGCGAAATGCCGAACCTCGGCAACGAATCGATCGAGTTCTATCTGGCCGGCGCGAACATGAAGGACCGCAACATGGGCATCATGCGCGAGGTCTATCAGCCGCTGGCCGACACGGGCCCTGAAATGCTGGTGCATGCGGGGCACGAAGGCGGCGTGGTGGTCGCCGGACAACTCGAGCTGACCGTGGATGGCACGACCTGGCTGCTCGACCCCGGAGACAGCTACTACTTCGAAAGCCGCTTCCCGCACCGGTTTCGTAATCCCAGCGCGAACGAAGTCTGCGAAGTGGTGTCGGCCAACTCGCCGCCCACCTTCTGACTCCCTGATCGCGCGAAATCCGTTTCACCTGGCGCCGCGTTGCGGCGTGCAAGGTGGATCGCAAATCATTGAGGCATCCTGATGGAAAAGAAAACTCTGGCTTACTGGCAGGACAAGGCCGCGTCGCTATCGATCGAAGGCCGTGCATTCATCGACGGCGCGTATCGCGACGCGTATTCGGGCCGTACCTTCGACTGTGTGAGCCCGATCGACGGCCGTGTGCTCGCAAGCGTGGCCGATTGCGGCGCAGCCGATGTCGACGCCGCGGTCGGCGCCGCACGCCGTGCGTTCGACGAAGGTGTGTGGGCGGGCCTGAATCCGCGTGCGCGCAAGGCCGTTCTGTTGCGCTGGGCCGCGCTCATGCGCGAGCACCTCGACGAACTTGCGCTGCTCGAAACGCTCGATGCAGGCAAGCCCATTGGCGACACGACGACCGTGGACGTGCCGGGCGCGGCCTACTGCGTGGAATGGTTCGCTGAAGCCATCGACAAGGTGGGCGGCGAAGTCGTGCCCGCCGATCATCATCTCGTGGGCCTCGTCACGCGCGAGCCCATTGGCGTGGTGGCGGCCGTCGTGCCGTGGAATTTCCCGATCCTGATGGCCTCGTGGAAGTTCGGGCCGGCGCTCGCGGCGGGCAATAGCGTCGTGCTCAAGCCTTCGGAGAAGTCGCCGCTCACGGCCATTCGCGTGGCGCAGCTCGCGCACGAGGCCGGTATTCCGGCGGGTGTGTTCAACGTGCTGCCGGGCGGCGGCGAGCCTGGCAAGCTGCTGGGACTGCATCGCGACGTGGACTGCATTGCGTTCACAGGCTCGACGAACGTGGGCAAGCAGATCATGCAGTACGCGGGCCAGTCGAATCTCAAGCGCGTGTGGCTGGAGCTTGGCGGCAAGTCGCCCAATATCGTGCTACACGATTGCCCGGATCTCGACCGTGCAGCCAGCGCGGCGGCCGGCGCGATCTTCTACAACATGGGCGAAATGTGCACGGCCGGCTCGCGCCTGCTCGTCCATCACGAGATCAAGGACGTGTTCCTCGCGAAACTCGTCGAAGCGGCGAAGGCCTATAAGCCTGGGAATCCTCTCGATCCGCAAGTGTCGATGGGTGCGATCATCGACAAGATTCAGCTAGATCGGGTGCTGAGCTATATCGAGGCCGGCCGCAAGGACTCGAAGCTGCTGACAGGCGGCGAACGCGTGAATGCGGAGGGCGGCGGCTTCTACGTGGAGCCCACGGTGTTCGATACGCATCACGATACGAAGATCGCCCGCGAGGAAATCTTCGGGCCGGTGCTTTCCGTCATCACGTTCAGCACGATCGACGAAGCGGTGCGCATTGCCAACGACAGCGACTACGGGCTCGCAGCGGCCGTCTGGACCGCGAATCTCACGCACGCGCATGAAATTGCGCGCAGGCTGCGTGCGGGCACGGTATGGGTGAACTGCTACGACGAAGGCGGCGACATGAACTTCCCGTTCGGCGGCTTCAAGGAATCCGGCAACGGCCGCGACAAGTCTTTGCACGCGCTCGAAAAGTACACGGAACTCAAGTCCACGCTCGTGCGGCTGCGCTAACGCCCGTTACCGCTCAACCAGCGCGCCAAGATTGGCGCGCACCCGCTGAAGCATCGCACTGAATTGCTCAGCTTCTTCAGGCGTGAAGCCCGCGAGGGCTTCCGCCTGCACCTCGTCGCCCACGCGGCGTGCGCCCGTCAGCACGCCTTCCGCCTTGGGCGTGAGGCTCACCAGCCATTCGCGGCGGTCTTCCGGGTTGGGCGTGCGCACGACCCAACCGCCTTCTTCCATGCGCTCGAGCAGCCGCCCCGCGGAAATGGGCGCCACTTCCAGCAGTTCGGCCAGGCGCGCCTGATTCATGTCGCCGTAGTGCGCGAGGTACGCGATCATGCGGCACTGCGCGCGCGTGAGTTCGAGCGACGACTTCGCAAGCTCGTCGTAACGTTTGCCGTAAAGCCGGCCCACGTCGACGACCAGGAAGCCAAAGCGCTTTTCGAGGTCGGTAGTCATCGCGCGATTATACGGGCGTGCGGCTCGCGCCTTTGCTCGGGCGTCATTTCCTAGCCGATACCGATTGCGCCAGCGGGCATGAGTCGTATAATAAGCATGCTTATTATCTCGCCGCGCTCCGCCCCCCAATCTAGACAACCGCACGATGACCGCAGTCATGCAGGACGGCACCGCCGCGCAGCATCGAGCGGAGCCGGTCAAGGAAGCCCCGCTCAATCGCGGCATGATCACGCTGTCGATCATGCTCGCCACGCTGATGCAGACGCTCGACAGCACGATTGCCAATGTCGCGCTGCCGCACATGCAGGGCACGCTGTCCGCGTCCCAGGACGAGATCACCTGGGTGCTCACCTCATATATCGTCGCGGCGGCCATTGCCACGCCGCTCACGGGCTGGCTCGCCGACCGCTACGGCGTGAAGCGGCTGCTTGGCGTGGCGATCGCGGGCTTCACCGTGGCGTCCGCGCTATGCGGGCTTTCTGAAACGCTCGGCGAGATCGTCGCTTCGCGGCTGTTGCAGGGCGTGTTCGGCGCGTCGCTCGTGCCGCTTTCGCAGTCCATTCTTCTCGACATCAACCCGCGCGAGCGCCAGGGGCAGGCCATGGCGGTCTGGGGCATGGGCGTGATGGTGGGACCCGTGCTGGGGCCAACGCTGGGCGGCTGGCTGACCGATAGCTATAACTGGCGCTGGGTGTTCTTCATCAACGTGCCCGTGGGCCTGTTCGCGTTCTTCGGCGTCTCGACTTTCATGCCCGCGCGCACGCCGGGCCGCACGCAGCGCTTCGACGTGTTTGGCTTCGCCACGCTCGCGCTCGCCATCGGCGCGCTGCAGGCCTTGCTCGACCGCGGCGAGCAGCTCGACTGGTTCGGCTCGCTCGAGATCCGCATCGAAGCGCTGGTGGCGGTCATTGCCTTTGCGTTCTTTATCGTGCATACGGCCAGCTCGGGGCCCGGCACGTTCTTTCGCTATCAACTGCTCAAGGACCGCAACTTCGCGACGGGCACGCTCTTCATCTTCGTGATCGGCGCAGTGCTCTACGCCACGCGTGCGCTGCTGCCGCCCATGCTGCAGAACCTCATGGGCTATCCGGTCGCCACCACGGGTCTCGTGACCGCGCCGAGCGGCGCGGGCACCATGGTCGCCATGTTGATAGCGGGGCGTATTCTGAAGCGTGTGGACGCACGCGTGATGCTGCTGTTCGGCTTCGTGGTGTCCGCGTACGCGCTATGGCAGATGATGCAGTACACGCTCGTGCTCTCGCCCTCGGATATCGTGTGGCCGGGCGTGGTGCAGGGCTTTGGTCTGGGCTTCGTGTTCGTGCCGCTTTCGGCGCTCACGTTCTCGACGCTCACGCCGCAACTGCGCGCGGATGGCACGGCCACCTATAGCCTCATGCGCAATATCGGCAGCAGTATCGGCATTTCGATCGTGCAGACCTTCGTCACGCGCGGCACGCAGATCGCGCATTCGGACCTCGCGGCGAACATCACGCCGTTCAATCCGGCGGTGCAGCAGATGCTCGAAAGCGGTTCGCGGTACGATCTCGCCGTGCTCAACCAGTCGATCACGCAGCAGGCCCAGATGATCGCGTACCTCAACGACTTCAAGATGATGTTCGTGGCTACGCTGCTCGTGATTCCGCTGCTCTTTCTGATCCGCACCGGCCCGAGCGCCGCCACCGTCGACACGAGTCACGCGGCGATGGACTAGCGCAACGGCTTGTCTTCCGTTTCACCCTGGCGCGCGGCACGTCCGCGCGCTTTGCATTCACGAATCCCGATGCTTTCTGCCGTTTCCATTCTTCTGCCGGTTTTCGGTCTCATTTTCGCGGGCTTCGCGTGCCGCCGCGCGAATGTCCTCGGCCCCGCCGCGGCTTCCGAACTGAACCGCTTCGTCGTGTGGCTCGCGCTGCCCGCGCTGCTCTTCGATATCCTTGCGCACGCAACGTGGCACGAGCTGTATCAGCCGGCGTTCGTCGCGGCGTTCGGGCTTGCCGGACTCGCAGTGTTCGTCGCCGTGGTGGGCGTGCGCGTGTTCCTCGGCCGCCCGCTCGCGGATGCGAGCATCGACGGGCTCGCCGCCGCGTATCCGAATACCGGCTACGTGGGCTTTCCGCTCTGCATGATCGCGTTCGGGCCGTCGAGCCTCACGCCCACGACGATCGCGACGATCCTCGTGGTGTGCGTGCTGTTCGCCATCGCCATCGTGCTGATCGAAACGGGCCTGCAAAGCGAGCGGCGGCCGCACCGGCTTGCCATCAAGGTCGTGCGCTCGCTCTTGCGCAATCCGCTGCTGGTGGCGCCGGCATTGGGCGCGATCGTTTCTGCGGCGCATGTCACGCTGCCCGCGAGCGCGGAAACGTTCCTCAAGCTGCTGGGCGGCGCGGCGAGCCCGTGCGCGCTCGTGAGCCTCGGTCTCTTCCTCGCCGAGCGGCGCTCGAGTGGCGACGCGCCGCGCGAGTCGTCGTGGTGGCTCACGCTCTCCAAGCTCGTCGCGCAACCGCTCATCACCTGGTGGCTGGCCGACCGCGTGTTCGGGCTGTCCGACCAGCTCGTGGAGATCGCGGTGCTGCTCGCGGCGCTGCCCACGGGCACGGGCCCGTTCATGCTCGCCGAGTACTACCGGCGCGAGGCGCACGTGACTTCGCGCACCATCCTGCATTCGACGATGGGTTCGCTCGTCACGCTCACGGTGATTCTGCTGCACCTGCACCACGGTTGAATTCCGGCGCGGCACGCTGTTTGCTGATCGAAAGGTCACAACATCGATCAGGAGAATCGACGATGAACTGGCTCCGACGCATTCGCGCCGCGCGCGCGTTAATCGCCACGACCGTCATCCTCACTGTCGCGGGCACGAGCGCCTGCACGCTGGGCGGCGCGGCCGCGGGCGGCTATATCGGCAACCGGGCGACCAACGGCAGCGCGGTCGGCACTGTAGGCGGCGCCGTGGCCGGCGGCGTGGTGGGGTACGAACTGAGCAAGTAAGCCGGAATTCGCGCGCAAGGCGCCACGGGCGCTTCAGAGGCACGGCAGAGCGTTTGCCGCGCCCCGATCCGGTTTGCTGCACGGTTCTTAACCGTCCTCAAATCGTCACCGATTCCCGACAGACTGTCGGATAGTCGGTTCCTATACTCGCCCGCGGGTTCCCGCTGCGATACCGGGCGCAACACCCTCACACCCGGCGCTTTTCTGTGTCCCGACGACTTGCCCGGCATTACGCCGGCCAGCATTGCTGTCGGCGCGCCGCACTCCTCCGTGCAACGGGCTGCCGGCAGTCAGCGTGGGTCATTGCGCCTGATTGCCGCCATCCCTTCGCACCTACCGTGAGACCGTCATGCAAGACATGCCATCCAGGGCTTTTGCAATGCCGTATACGAACCCTGCGTATCCGCCGGGTCCGTACAAGTTTGTCGATCGCGAGTTTCTCATCATCACCTACCGCACCGACATGGAGCGCTTGCGCAAGGTCGTGCCGGCGCCGCTCGAAGTGGTCGAACCGCTCGTGAGCTACGAGTTCATCCGCATGCCCGATTCGACGGGATTCGGCGACTACACGGAGAGCGGCCAGGTGATTCCGGTGATGTACGAAGGCCAGCCGGGTAGCTACACGCACTCGATGTATCTCGACGACCATCCGCCCATTGCCGGTGGCCGCGAGCTATGGGGATTCCCCAAGAAACTCGCCACGCCCACGCTTGCGCCTCACTCCGATACGCTCGTTGGCACGCTCGATTACGGCCCGGTGCGCGTCGCCATCGGCACGATGGGTTACAAGCATCGCGAGCTGGACATGGAGGAGCAGGCCAGGCGTCTTGCGGGCCCGAACTATCTGCTGAAGATCGTGCCGCATGTGGACGGCTCGGCGCGCGTATGTGAGCTGGTGCGCTATCACTTGCAGGACATTCGCATGAAGGGCGCATGGACGGGCCCGGCCGCATTGCATCTCGTGCCCCACGCGCTCGCGCCCGTCGCGGACCTGCCGGTGCTGGAGATCGTCGAGGCGCGCCATGTGATTGCCGACCTCACGCTGGGTCTCGGCGAAGTCGTGCACGACTATCTGGCGCGCTGACTTTCGCGCGCCGTGCAGCCATAAAAAAACGACGGGCCTGCGCCCGTCGTTTTTGCTTCAGTCAGTGCCGAGGCACAGGAGATCACTTCACCGCGCCGAGCGCCAGCCCCTTCACCATGTAGCGCTGCAGCCAGGCGAACACCACGGAAACCGGCAGCGTGGCCGCGAGCGTCGCCGCCATCACGAGCTGCCACTCCACGGTGTACTTGCCGGCCACCATGTCGGTGACCTGCACTGTGAGCGTCTTGTTCTCGGGCGAACGGATCAGCGTGTAGACCACGGCGAATTCGTTCCATGCGCTGATGAACGTGAAGATCGCCGTGACCACCACGGCCGGCACCGCGAGCGGCAGGAACACGCGGAACACGGCGCCCGTGCGGCTGCAGCCTTCCAGCCAGGCCGATTCTTCGAGATCGCGCGGCACGGTCTGGAAATACGACGAGAGCATCCACACGGCAAACGCAATGTTGAATGCCGCGTACGAGACGATCACGCCGATCTTCGAATCGACGAGATTGCCGTCGCCGTACGGAATCATCGCGGCGAGCCGGAACAGACCGACCACGAGCAGAATGGGCGAGAGCATCTGCGTGACGAGCAGGAACTGGCGGTACAGACCGCGCCCGCGGAACGGAAAGCGCGCGAGTGCATAGGCGGCCGGCAGGCTCACAGCGAGCGCGAGCGCCGTGGAAAGACAGCTCACCACGATGCTGTTGCGCAGCGCGACGCCGAAGTTCGCGGCCTGCCACATGTCGACGTAGTTCTGCCAGCGCCACTCCATCGGCAGCCAGCGCGCCGGAAACACGAACACTTCCGAAGCCGGCTTGAACGAAGTGAAGAACATGACCGCGAACGGGAACAGCACGGCCACGACGAGCGGCGAGAGCGCAAGCCAGCACCAGAACGAGCGTTTGAGCTTGTTGCGGTTCATGCGAGGTCTCCTTCGGCGCTGCCGCGTTTGGCCTGCAAGCGCAGGTAGACCACCGAGAAAGCGAAGAGGATCACGAGCATGATGAGCGAAACGGCCGCGGCTTCGCCTGGTCGTCCTAACCGGAAGCCGAGTTCGTAGAGATACGTGACGAGAATATGCGTACTGTCGTCGGGGCCGCCTTGCGTCATCACCCAGATGATCGGGAACGAGTTGAACACGTAGATCACGTTCAGCAGGACCGCCATGTTGATGAACGGCTTGAGCAGCGGCAGCGTGAGCTGGCGGAACTGCTGCCAGGGGCTCGCGCCGTCGATGCGCGCGGCTTCGTAAATATCGCCCGGCACGGAGGAAAGACCGCCCAGCAGGATCGTGGTCGTGAAGGGTATCGACACGAGTATGCCCACGCAGATCTCGACCGGGAACGCATACTCGGGCGTCGCGAGCCAGTGGATCGGCCCGGAAACGAGGCCCAGGCGCTGGAGCGTGACGTTGACCATGCCGTAGTCGTCGTTGAACGCCCAGCGCCAGACCACGGCGGTCATGGTGAGCGAAACGGACCACGGCAGCATGACGATCGTGCGCGCAATGCCGCGGCCATAGAAGTCCTGATTGAGCACGAGCGCGACCGGCACGGAAATCCCCACGGTGCCGACCACGACGAAGAACGTCCAGATCAACGTGTTTCTGAGGGCACTCATGAACACCGGATCGCCGAACACGTTATAGAAGTTCTGCAGCCCGCTGAAGCCGCGAATTTGCCCGAAGCGCGACACATCGTGCAGCGACTGAAACACGATGTTGAAGATCGGATAGCTGATGATGAAGAGCGCGAGCACGAGACTCGGCACGATCAGGAGCCACGGTGCGCGGGGCGTGGATACGGCGCGGGGTAGTCGGCTCATGCGGGTTCGTGCGCTAGATCGGTCGGGGGCATCGCCGGCCGCTGCTGCGGCGGGCGAGGGCTTCAGGGGACCCGTAGTCATGTCGAATCGTCAGTGCTTCGAAACGTCGGTTCTCAGGTGCTCCGGCGCGCGCCGGGTACATCGGGCGCGCGCCGGTTTTGCCTTAAGGCTTGCTTGCAGACTCAGTTGCCAGACTTACTTGCCAAGCGACTTGTTCGCTTCGGTGGCTGCCTGGTTCAGCGCATCGGCGGGCTTGGCCTTGCCGAGGTAGATCGACTGCATCGCGTTGGTCACGGCCTTGGCGGTGTCTTCCCAGCCCGTCACGGTCGGCGCGAACTTCGCATGCGGCAGGAGCGCGATGAAGGCTTGCGTGTCCGGATTCTGGAACGCCGGGTCGCTCGCTTCAGCCTTCGTGGTCGGCAGGAAGCCTTCCGTGCTCGTGAACTGTACGCGCGGCTCCTTCGTGAACAGGAAGTCGAGGAACTTCCAGGCGCTCTTCTTCACCTTGGAGTTCTTGAACATCATGATCGAGTCGGTCACCGCGTAGGTGGCGGGCGTCGTCGCAACCGGGATCGGGTCGATGCCGTACTTGATGTTCGGTGCTTCCTTCTGCAACTGCTTGGCGAGGAACGGCGCCGAGATCATCATCGCCACGCGGCCCTGCTTGAAGAGGTTCTGCACGTCTTCACGGCTGTAGCCCGTCACGCCCGGCTGCGTGAGGCCTTCGTCGATCATGGTCTTGTAGAGCGTCGCGGCCTTCACGCCAGCCGCCGAGTTGAACGCCGCCTTGCCGTCCTTGCCCACCACATCGCCGCCGTGCGTCCACAGCGCGTAGTAGAAGTACACGTCGGTTTCGATTTCCTTGCCTTGCAGACCGAAGCCCGCAATGCCCTTCGCCTTCAGCTTCTTCGAGGCGTCGATCACGTCATTCCAGGTCTTCGGGCCGCCCGGATAGCCAACCGAAGCGAGCATGTCCTTGTTGTAGTACAGCGCGCGCGCGGAAGCCGCGATCGGCAGGCCGTAGGTCTTGCCGCCGATTTGACCCGGAGCCAGGAACGGGCCGATGAAGCGGCCCTTGAAGTTGGCGTCCATATACGGGTCGAGCGGCTCGGCGATGCCGTCCTTCACGAAGTCGAGCAGCCAGCGCGTGCCGATGATGGCGAGGTCGGCGTTGGCGCCGCCGGAGATGTCCGTTTGCAGCTTCTGTTGCAGCGAGTCCCAGTTCACGTCTTCGATCTTGACCGTGATGCCGGGGTTGGCGGCCTCGAACTGCTTGGCCATCTTCTCGAAGTACGGGGCGGTGGCGTCGCTGTAGTGGGCGACGGTCACGCGGACCGTGTCGGCATGCGCCGCGGCGGTGATGCCGGCGAACGCTAGCGCGACGGCGAGCTTGCCAAGCATGGTGGTTGCACGTGCCTGAAACGACATTCTCTCTCTCCTAAGTGGTTTTTCCTGCTTATGCCGCCGCCGTGACTCCGGCCGCTGGGTTGCGTTGTTTGAAAAAATCCTACAGGATGAAAAAAGCGTTGTCACCTGGTAATCTCGATATTGTTTTGGGTGCCGGAATTTGCATAACATGCTGTAAAACAGGGGAAATTCATGCGCTGCAGCAGCGCGGCGCGGTTGGTATAAACCCGCATACGGGCCACTGCGCACCATTCGTATGTAGGAAATTTTCAGGCTCGCCGGCATGCCCGGCGGGCCGCACGGAGAGTCGACATGAGCCGGGTGGTGCTGGTGACGGGGGCGGGCGGCGGCATAGGCCGTGCGCTGTGCAAACGATTTCTCGAAGCGGGCGACACGGTGCTCGCGCTCGACCGCGAAGCGGCGCTCGTGCAGCAACTCGCAGCGGACTTGGGCGAAACGCTCGCGGCGCGCCTCGAACCGCTCGCCGCCGACGTGAGCGATCATGCCGCCGTGACCGACGCAGTGGCGCGCGGCGTGGCGGCTCGCGGCCCGGTGGATGTGGCGGTGGCGAACGCGGGCGGCGCGCTCGGCACGACGCTCGCGCATACCGACGCGGCAAGCTGGCGGCGCGACATCGACCTGAACCTGAACGGGACCTACTACACGGTCGAGGCCGTGCGCGCCTCGATGATCGAACGCCGGCGCGGCGCGCTCGTGCTGATCGGCTCGGTGAACGGCCTTTCGGCGCTCGGCCACCCCGCGTACAGCGCGGCGAAGGCAGGCCTCGTAAGCTACACGAAGGCGCTCGCCATGGAGCTGGGCCCGCATGGCATTCGCGCGAACATCGTCTGCCCCGGCACGGTGAAGACGCCCGCATGGCGCGCGCGTGTCGAGCAGCATCCGAAGATCTTCGAAGAACTAAGCAAGTGGTATCCGCTCGGCGACGTGGCCACGCCCGAGGATATCGCCGACGCCGTGCAGTTTCTCGCTTCGCCGCAGGCGCGCGTAATCACCGGCGTGGCGCTGCCCGTGGACGCGGGCCTCATGGCAGGCAACCGGCTGATGGCGAACGAGCTGACGCTCGATCCGTTCTGAGGCGCGCGGCACGCGTCGACCTGACAAGACTTCACGCAAACGAGGACAGCATGGCAGCGGTACAACTGAACGGCATCTACAAGCGCTATGGCGACACCCAGGTCGTGCACGGCGTCGATCTCGACATCGAAGACGGCGAATTCGTGGTGCTCGTCGGCCCGTCGGGCTGTGGCAAGACCACGTTGATGCGCATGATCGCCGGTCTCGAAGACATCTCGGGCGGCGACCTCACCATCGCCGGCACGCGTGCGAACGCGCTGCCGCCGCAGCAGCGCAACATCTCGATGGTGTTCCAGAGCTACGCGCTCTATCCGCATCTCTCGGTGTACGACAACATCGCATTCGGTCCGCGCATTCGCAAGGAGCGCGAGGACGGGTTCAAGCCGCGCATCGAGGCGGCCGCGAAAATGCTCAACCTGTCCAGTTACCTTGAGCGCCTGCCGCGCGCACTCTCGGGCGGCCAGCGCCAGCGCGTCGCCATGGGGCGCGCCGTGGTGCGCGAGCCCGCGGTGTTCCTCTTCGACGAGCCGCTCTCGAACCTCGACGCCAAGCTGCGCGTGCAGATGCGCACCGAGATCAAGGCGCTGCACCAGCGCCTGCGCAACACGGTGGTGTACGTCACGCACGACCAGATCGAGGCGATGACGATGGCCGACCGCATCGTCGTGATGAACTCGGGGCGTATCGAACAGATTGGCCGTCCGCTCGATCTCTATGACAAGCCTGGCAACCTGTTCGTCGCGAGTTTCCTGGGCTCGCCCTCGATGAACTTCGCCGAAGGCACGGTGATGAGCGATGCGCGCGGCACGGCGCTCGTGCTCGAAGACGGTGTGCGCATTCCGCTGCCCGAAGGCAAGGCTCAGGCCGGCGCGCGCGTGACGCTCGGCGTGCGTCCCGAGCACATCGAGGCGGGCGGCGACGTGCCGTTCACCGTGGACGTGATCGAGCCGACTGGCGCGGAGACCCACTTCTACGGGAAAATAGGCGACACGACATGGTGCGTCACCACGCGCGCGCGCCCGGACGTCAGTCCCGGCCAGCGCATGACGCTAGGTTTGCCTTTGGCGCACCTGCATCTGTTCGATACTGAAAGCGGCAAGCGGCTCGATTGAAGCGGAAGCACGCATCGAAACTGGATAGCGGGCGCCTCGTATCTTTGACGGGAAAAACAGCTTGCCGGTCTCCAACCTGATCCATCACATCCGCAACGTCGCGGAGTCGCTGCGTCCCGCCGAGCGCAAGGTCGCGGAGATGGTGCTTGCCGACATCGACTTCGCCATGCGCGCGAGCATCACCGAGCTTGCGTTGCGCGCGGACGTGTCCGAGCCCTCCGTCACGCGCTTTTGCCGCGCGGTGGGCGCGCACGGCCTGCGCGACTTCAAGATGCGGCTTGCGCAGAGCGCGGCGGGCAACGTGCCCTTCGCGCTCGCCACGGAGATGACGGGTGGCGAAGCCAGTGGTGCCGAGTGGGCCGGCGAGGTCGGCACTTTGCTCGACAAGGTGACCGAATCGGTCGTGCAAGGCGTGACGCATGCGCGCGCTTCGCTCGATACGGCCGTGTTCGAGGCTGCGGTTGCGGCGCTTTCCAGTGCGCGGCGTGTGTACTTCTTTGGCGTGGGCGCGGGTTCGGGCCTTGTCGCGCAGGACGCGGCGCTGCGCCTCTTGCGGCTCGACATCGCCGCGAGCGCGTTCACGGATGCGCACTTGCAGCGCCTTTACGCGGCGCTGCTCGAACCGGGCGACGTGGCGTTCGCGATCTCGCAGTCGGGGCGCAGCGTGGAAGTGAACGAAAGCATTCAGATCGCGAAGGAGCGAGGGGCGACGACCATCGCGCTCACGAGTGCGGGTTCGCGTCTCGCGTGGGTGGTGGACATTCCACTGTTGCTGCGCGTGCCCGCCGCGAGCGATGCGCACGCACCAGCCGTGGTGCGCATCGCGCATCTCGCGGTGCTCGATGCGCTCGCGCTGGGCGTGTCGCTCGGGCTCGGGCCCAAGGCGCTTGCCAAGATGCGCGACGCGCAGGCGCGCAGCGACGGCGCGCCCGACGATGCTCCCACGGTTGGCACGCCGGAAGACGGGCGTTGAGGCTTAAATCGCGGCGGCCGCGCGATCGCGCGGCTTGAGCCGCACCGGCATCGTATCCGGCACCATCGTAAACGCCTGCACTTCCTGAATCTTCGCGGGATCGATCGCCAGGTCGATCGTGAACGACTTCATCAGCATCGAAAGCGCGAGGCGCATTTCCACGGTCGCGAGATGGCGGCCAGGACACACGCGCGGCCCCGCGCCGAACTGCAGATAAGCGCGTACGTCATGGGCTTTTCCATCATCGCCTTCGCGTTCGCCGCGCTTCATCCAGCGCCACGGATCGTAGCGCTGCGGATCGGCAAAGTGCCTGGCATCGAGCATGGCGGGGCGCGCGACGAAGAACATGCGCGTGCCCTTGGGCAACGCCACGTTGTCGACCACCACATCTTCCAGCGGCTCGAACGAATGCACGGACGCGACCGGACGCAAGCGCGTCGCTTCGATACAGATCGCCTCGAAAATATCGAGGTCTTTCAACGTGGCGTAGTCGGGGCAGACCGTCGAATCACCGAGCACGCGTGAAGCCTCGTCGCCGAGATGCTGCTGCAAGGCCGTATCCGTGGCGAGGTAGGGCAGCGTCCACGCGATGGAATCGGCGGTCGTGTCTTCGCCAGCGATCAGCAGTGTGAGCACATTCGCGCGAATCTGCGCGTCGCTGATCGAAGCGGCGCCGTTTTCAGCTGGCGCCTGCTGCTGCGCGAGCATCGCCTCGAGCAGATTGCGCGGCGTTTCCGACGGGTCGTCGCGCATGCGTTCGCGAGCGCGCGCCATCATCGCGTCGACGTAGCGGTGCACTTCTTCCAGCGAGCGCTCAAGCTTCCGGTCCGCCGGCAGCTTGACATACCGCCAGTACGGAAAGAGCGCATTCGTGCGCCTCATCACGCCCGGCAGGATGCGCTCCAGATGCTCCTGAATCACGCCGTGATCGCGCTCCAGCGTGCGCGGGTCCTCGCCAAACGCGAGCGCGCTCGTCACGTCCACCGTGTAGCGCTTGAGGTCGTCGGTCATCTCGACGGTCTCGCCGCGCTCGGCCGCGCGTTGCCAGCGGGTGTGAAGACGCTGCGTGATATCGGCCAGGGTCGGGTAGAACGCCTTGATGTTGGGGATCGAGAGCGCCTGCATTACGAGCTTGCGCTGCGGTTCCCACGCCACGCCTTCGGCGGAAAAGAGACCATTGAAGCCCATCTCTTCGAACACCGCTTCGATCGGCTGATAGCGGCGGAAGCGATGCGGCCGCTCGCGCATGATCTGCTGGATCAACTCGGTGTCGGTCCAGATCGTGATGGGGATGCCGCCCACCTGGAAGCGGTAGGGCGCGCCGAGTTCGGCGGCCCATTGCTCGAGGATCAAATGCAGACGCGGCGGCGAAAGCTGCAGCAGATTGCCGAGCAGCGGCAGGCCGCGCGGGCAGGGCAGGTCGGCGATTTGGCGCAATGCTTGTCCGGTCGATGCCGTGCTCATGTGCGGGTTCTCATTGGGTGGTCGTTTTATATCGCGCGTGAAAGGCGCTCACAGCGGCGCGGCCGCCGCGCCTTCCATGTAGCCGAAGCGCCGCGAGAGGCGCTGCGCGGCGGCGATCAGCAATTGCGCGGCCGCGCCTTCGCGCGCGATGTCGAGGCTGCCCGTCGGCCCCATCACCGCGAGCACGAGGCACACGCTGCCCGTGTGGTCGAACACGGGCGCGGTCACGGTGCTGATGCCGGGAATGGGCTTGTCGAGCGCGGTGTCCACGCCCTCGGCGCGGATCGCGGCGAGCCGCGCGAGGTAGGCGGGCGTGCCGCCCTCGCGCGGCTTCGCGCCTGCGAGCCGTAGTTCGTCTTGTGCGAGGAGGGCGGCGCGCACGTCGTCGTCGACCCATGCGGCGAACACGCGACCGATCGACGTGTTCACGAGCGACATCACCGTGCCGGGGCGCAGGCTCACGTGCAGCGGCAGCGCCGATTCTTCGAGCCGCACGACGGTCGGCCCGAGCGGCCCCGGCACCGCGAGCGCGACGCTCATCGCGGTGCCGGCGGCGAGGCCGACCAGTTCGGCGTCGGCTTCGCGCACGGGAGACAGACGCGCAAGGCCGATCAGGCCGAGTTCGAGGCTGAGCGGCCCCGCTTCGTAGCGGCCCACCGCGTCGCGCGCGAGCAGGCCGATCTTCTGGAGGCTCACAAGGTGCGGGAAGGCTTTGGCGGGCGCCATGCCTGCGGCGGCCGCGAGGTCGCGCAGCGGCAAGGGCGTGCCCGCCGCGACGAGGGCGGCGAGCAGTTCGCCCGTGACGTCGAGCGACTGAATGCCGCGCTGCGGTTTGTCGGCTTCGGGCGTGACGTTGGTCGCGGTTTCGGTCACGTCGTCGCGCGGGGGCTTGGAGCTTACTCGGGGCATGTCGATGTCGAAGGAAAAGCGGCGGCGCCGATTTCAGCGGCGGCCTCGCGCAGCGCGCGCACGACCGGGCCGTTCGCGCGCACGTCGAGCACGCCGCTCGCGCCGATGGCGGTGAGCGTGAGGCTCGGTTCGCGCTGCGGGCCGATTACGGGCACGCATACGCTGCTCACGCCGGGGCTGGGTGCGTCGATGGCGAGTTCGTAGCCGCGCGCGCGAATGGCGTCGAGCGAGGCGAGGAAGTCGGCGTCGGGCGCGCTTTCCTGGGCCCCGCCGGCGGCACTGGCCGCGTGGCTGGTGCCGCGCCACACCGGCTGCGCGGTTTGCGTAGCCCATGCGGTTTCGAGCGCCTCGGGCCGGAGGAAGGCGCAGAACACGCGGCCCGTGGCCGTGGCCCGCAGCGACATCACCGTGCCGACGTGCAGGTTCACGTGCAGCGCCAGGCTCGCGTGCTCGTAGCGCACGATGGTCGGCCCCTGCGGCCCCGCAATGCATAGCGCGACGCTGCAGTTGAGCGTTTGCGCGAGCGCGGCGGCGCGCGGCACCGCCTCGCGCAGCGCGGGCTGCTGCGCGAGATGCAGCAGCCCGAGGCGCAGCGCGAGCGGGCCGGGCTCATAGCGCCCCGAAAGCGCGTCGCGCTTGATGAGCCCGAGGCGCGTGAGGCTCACGAGATAGGCGTGCGCCTGGCTCGAAGGAATGTCGCCGCTTGCCGCGAGATCGGTGGCGCCAAGCGGCGCGCGCGCATCCGCGAGGGCGCGCAGCAGGCGTCCGCCCACCTCCACGCTCTGGATGCCGCGCTGCGTGCGGGCCGCCGTCGCGCTGCTTTCCGGCGCGGACGCGGCGCTGTCGTTGCGACGTCTCATTGGCGCTTTTCTCTGGCTGAAAAAGGGTCCATGTTAACTGAACGGCGGCGGCCGTTGGCAACAGTACGGGCCGCGGCGCGCCTTGACTAGAAATTAGCGTATAGCGATGTAATTCGCTATTGACAAATAAAAGCGGGAGAGCCAAGATGGCTTCACCCCGGCACAACAGCGGTCCAATTTCCAACGGGGCGAGACAACCAAGGCTGGCGCCGTGCGCGCCTGGCCCCTGCGTGCTTCGCCCCGCCCAGGCTTTCAGAGCCCCTCGATACGGAGACTCAACATGGCAAAGGCGTTCGCATCCCAGGCCGACCTCGAAGAAAAGAAGGTCACTTTCACGCAGCTCTCGGAAAACGCATACGCGTACACCACGGAAGGCGACCCCAACTCGGGCGTGATCATCGGCGACGACGGCGTGCTGATCGTCGACACCACGGCTACGCCCGCCATGGCGCAGGACCTCATCGCCAGGATCCGCACGGTGACCGACAAGCCCATCAAGTACGTCGTGCTCTCGCATTACCACGCGGTGCGCGTGCTGGGCGCTTCGGCGTACTTCAAGGAAGGCGCGCAGCAGATCATCGCGAGCCGCGGCACCTATGAAATGATCGTCGAGCGCGGCGAAGCCGACATGAAGTCGGAAATCGAGCGCTTCCCGCGCCTGTTCGCGGGCGTCGAAACGGTGCCGGGTCTCACGTGGCCCACGCTAGTGTTCGAGAAAGAAATCACGCTGTTCCTCGGCAAGCTCGAAGTGAAGATCGCGCACCTCGGCTCGGGCCACACGAAGGGCGACACCGTGGTGTGGCTGCCGCAGCAGAAGGTGCTGTTCTCGGGCGACCTCGTCGAGTACGACGCGGCGTGCTACTGCGGCGACGCCCAGCTCGCCGACTGGCCCGCCACGCTCGAAGCGCTGCGCTCGCTAGGTGCCGACAAGCTCGTGCCGGGCCGCGGCCCCGCGCTGCTCAACCCTGCAGAAGTCAACAAGGGTCTCGACTACACGAAGGACTTCGTGACGACGCTGCTCGCGCAGGGCCGCGCCGCCGTGGAACAGAAGCTCGACCTGAAGGGCGCGATGTCGCTCACGCGTGAGGCGATGGACCCGAAGTTCGGCCACGTGTTCATCTACGAGCATTGCCTGCCGTTCGACGTGACGCGCGCCTATGACGAGGCGAGCGGCATTACGCATCCGCGCATCTGGACGGCGCAGCGCGACAAGGAGATGTGGGACGCGCTGCAGGATTAAGCCGAGGCCGGAATTGGTGGAATGGTGGAGACAAGAATGATCGACTATCAGACGCTGACCTTCGACTACGCGCGATGCAGCGAACAAACCCCTGACGCCGCCGCGTGTGTGCGTCCGGTCGTGGTGGTCGGCGCGGGGCCGGTGGGTCTCGCGACGGCCATCGACCTCGCGCGGCAAGGCGTGCACGTGGTGCTCGTGGACGACGACTGCACGCTGTCCACGGGCTCGCGCGCCATCTGCTTTTCCAAGCGCTCGCTCGATATCTTCGACCGCCTCGGCTGCGGCGATCGCATGGTGGAAAAGGGCGTGAGCTGGAACGTGGGCAAGGTGTTCCGCAAGGACGAGCTCGTCTACACGTTCAACCTGCTGCCCGAAAGCGGCCATCATCGGCCGGCTTTTGTCAATCTTCAGCAGTACTACGTGGAAGGCTACCTGCTCGAACGCGCACAGGAACTGCCCAACCTCGAAATCCGCTGGAAGAACAAGGTGACGGGCGTCGCGCAGCGCGGCATGCCGGGCGAAAGCGACGCACACGTCGCGCTCGAAATCGAAACGCCCGACGGCCCGTACACGCTGCTCGCGCGCTACGTGGTGGCCGCCGACGGCTCGCGCAGTCCGCTGCGCAAGCTGCTCGGCCTCGACAGCCACGGCCGCACGTTCAAGGATCGCTTCCTCATCGCCGACGTGAAGATGGAAGCGGACTTCCCCACCGAACGCTGGTTCTGGTTCGATCCGCCGTTTCATCCGAACCAGTCGGTGCTGCTGCATCGTCAGCCCGATAACGTCTGGCGCATCGACTTCCAGCTTGGCTGGGACGCCGACCCCGTGCTCGAAAAAACGCCCGAGCGCGTGATTCCGCGCGTGCGCGCGCTACTCGGCCCCGACGTGAAGTTCGAGCTGGAGTGGGTGAGCATCTACACGTTCTCGTGCCTGCGCATGGACGGCTTCCGCCAGGGCAACGTGCTGTTCGCGGGCGACTCGGCGCATCTGGTTTCGCCGTTCGGCGCGCGCGGCGCGAATAGCGGCTTTCAGGACGGCGAGAACCTCGCATGGAAGCTTGCGATGGTGCTGGAAAACCACGCGCCCGACGCGCTGCTCGACACCTACGCGAGCGAGCGCGAATACGCAGCCGACGAGAACATCCGCAACTCCACACGCTCGACCGACTTCATCACGCCCAAGAGCGCGGTGAGCCGCGTGTTCCGTGACGCTGTGCTAACGCTCGCCCGCGAGCATGCATTTGCGCGGCAACTGGTGAACAGCGGCCGGCTTTCCGTGCCGGCGGTGCTGCGCGAATCGACCTTGAATACGCCCGACGAAGATGCGTTCAACGGTCAGATGGAGCCCGGCGCTTCGTGTGCGGACGCGCCGGTGCTGAACGCGGTGGGTAACGAGAGCTGGCTGCTTGCGCATCTGGGTGACCAGTTCGCGGGACTCGTATTCAGCCGCGCGGGATCGGCATTCGATACCGCGACGCTCGACACGCTGCACGCACTCTCGCGTTCGCCGGTGCCGCTCAAGTTCGTGGTGATGCTCGAAGGCGATGCGGCTGTGCCCGCGGGTCTGCCTGCATCGACAGTGGTGCTGCGCGACGTGCAAGGGCTGGCGGCGCAGCGCTACGGCGCGCAGGACGGTGCGTTCTATCTGATTCGTCCGGACCAGCACGTGAGCGCACGCTGGCAACGCGCCGATGCGGCGCGTGTGGAGAGCGCGCTCAAGCGGGCGCTGTGCGTGCAAGGCACGGCATAGCGGAACTAGGAGACAACCATGCTGAACACCCAACCGAATCTGGCAAGACCGGACGACTTTTACGAAGCGCTGATCGACATGCATCGCGACCTCGACGAGGCGCAGAGTCAATCGGCCAATGCGCAGTTGATCCTGCTGCTCGCGAACCACATAGGCGAACACGAAACGCTGATGCAAGCGCTTCGTTTCGCACGCGCAGGCGTGAGCGCGCCGGCAAGCAACGGCGCGTCGGGAAAGCTTGCGGCGTGAAAGACTGAAAGTGCTCGAGAGCGTGGACAAGCGGCCAGCGTAAGCTGGCCGCTTGTCGTTGACTCTCTGTCACGCGTGGCCCTTTCTTGGAGCTTCTCGCATGCGCAATCGTTTGCGCTGATGAAACACACACGAACGTTGCGCACACCTGCACGCACGAGGGGCTTTCGCCGCGCTTTCCATGTGTGCGATTCATGCAATCTGATTCAAGAACGTCCCGGAAAACGCCGTAAACGCCGCACATAGCACTCACTTCGCGAACGCGTGAACAAGTCATACCAATGCGCGCGATGGAATCGTTTTCCGGGGATAAGAACTTGAATCGCAGTCAAACATGGTCGCGTACGGCGGCGCCGGGCGAGATCATTTATTCGGAAGGCTTTGCGGGCGAACGGCTGATCTTCGTGATCGCCGACGGCAAGGTCGAAATCTCCACCCGCTGCGACGACAAGAAAGTCGTGATGGCAACGCTGGGCCGCGGCGAATTTTTTGGCGAGACCGCACTGCTTGCGGCGGAACCGCGACCGAACACGGCGAAGGCGCTCAGCTTTTGCCAGCTGACCGTCGTGCCGGCGAGCCTCATCGAAGAAGAACTCGAACGCGTGACGCCGATGCTGCGCCACGTGGTGCGCACGCTCACGCGGCGCGTCAAGGCGAAGGACGATCTGCTCGCCACCTACACCCATGCCGACTTCATGCCGGGCGTGCTCTCCTACGCGCACGTGCTCGCGCTGATCGCAGGCGCGAGCGATCGCGCCGAGAGCGGCGATACCTGGTCGCGGCACGGCGCGAGCGGCGCCGAAGTGAGCGTACCGCTCGCCGACGTGGTGCAGAAATGCCGCGCGGTAGCCGGCCATTCGCGTCCGCATGTGATGGCCATGCTTCGCCGCATGGAAAAGCTCAATCTCGTCGCGATGCAGAGCGGCCAGGCCACGCATCTCGCCAATAACGCAGCGGCGGCAGAAGGCGCGTTGGGCCGCCAGGTGGTGACGTTCGACCCCGTGCGCATCGTGGAGCGTGCGGCGCAGGTGGCGGACAGCGATCTCGACGTGTCGATCAACAGTGAACTCGAACTGATCGAACTGGGCGATCTCGAAGCGCTCATCGGCGTGGAGCGAAAAGTCATTCTCAACAAGCTCTCGCACGCCGAAATCGCCGACGAGGTCTTTGCGTTTCGCAAGTCGAAGGTGCTCAACTTCGTCGAGCAAAAGGGCGTGGCGTACTTCTCGAAGCGCGCGAGCCGGGGCTCGGGCGAACTCAAGTCGCTCGACGACCTGCTCTTCGTCGATCAGCGCACGCTGTTCGAAGCCGTGAGCGCGCTCGATACCTACGATCTCGCGAAACTGCTCGCCTCGATCGAGGATCAGGCCGTATCCGAGCGCCTGCTTTCGGTCATGGCGGACGCACGCAAGAACGAGGTGTCGTGGGTCATGCGCCGCGACATCAAGATCGATCCCGTGGAAGTCGAGGACATCGAGCAGCGCCTGCTTGAAGCGGTGCGTGCGCTCAAGTCGCCTGGCGCACGCTAGGCGGATCACTCAAACGGGAGACACGCATGGATTTGCTTACCCTGATCGGTATCGCCGTTGGCGCGCTCGCGGTGGTCGCGGGCTTCTCGCTCGAAGGCGGCCATTTCGCCACGCTGCTCCAGCCCGAGGCGCTTGCCATCGTGCTGGGCGGCACGCTCGGCGCCGTGATGATCCAGAACACGTGGGCACGTTTCTTCGACGCCGTGAAGCATTTGCGCATGGCCTTCGTGAAAGCGCCGCGCGTGGATGAAGCGAGCCTCGCCGCCGTGCTGGAATGGGGCGATCAAGCCAAGCTCAACGGCCTGCTCGCGTTCGAGTCGATGGATCTGCAAGGCATTCATCCGTTTGCGCGGCGCGGGCTGGAACTGCTTGCGAGCGGTGTGTCGACCGCCGTGCTCGAAGATGCGCTTCATCGCGAACTCGAGGCCGCCGGGCGCAAGCACATGGCGGCGGCGCGCGTGTGGCAGCAGGCGGGCGGCTACGCACCCACGTTCGGCATTCTTGGCTCGGTGCTCGGCCTCATTCAGGTCACGGGGCATCTGATCGAGCCTGCCGAACTCGGGCCCGGCATCGCGGTGGCTTTCGTCGCCACGCTCTACGGCCTTGCCTTCGCTAACCTCGTTTTTCTGCCGCTGTACGGCAAGATGCGCGCGCATATCGAAAGCGAACTGCGCCTGCGCAAACTCTACCTGGATGGCCTGCTCGCCATTTCCCGCAAGGAGTCGCCCCACACGATCGCCACGCGCCTCGCCGGCGAAGTCGGCGGCAAGACCGGCGGCATGCTGGATGAAGCGAACGTGTGGGCGCTCGACACCTCGCGCGCGAGCTGACCGGCCCATGCCTTCCGATAAGAACCTGCCGCTCACGGCGCAATTCGATCACGACGAGGAAGAAGGCGGCGAATCGAGTTCCGGCCGCTGGCTCATTTCCTACGCGGATCTGATCACGACGCTGATGGTGCTGTTCCTCGCACTCTACGCGATGCAGCTCGCAAGACATAAGGAATCCGAAATACGTTCGGCGGCGCAACCCACGAGCGCAGCGGCGGCGGTGGAGAAGCTGCCCGCCGTCGATCAGGCGCTGCTCGCCTCGCTCGAAACGCTGCGCCAGCACGGTGAGATCACGATCGTGCCCGCGGCGCGCGGCGTTGAGATCGGCATCAACGCGAAGATCCTGTTCAATGCCGGCGACGCCACGCTGCTGCCTGAATCGCTCGGCGTGCTGGGCCGGATCGCGCAAGTGCTGCGCGCAGCGCCGGCGGGCAATATCCTCGTGGAAGGCCACACCGACAGCACGCCGATCTCGAATGCGAAATTCGCGTCGAACTGGGAGCTTTCTTCGGCGCGCGCGGGCGCGGTGGTGCGCTATCTGGTCGAGCGCGGCATCGAGCCTCACCGGCTCGCTGCAATTGGCCGCGCCGACAACTTCCCGCTCGTGGCAGGCGCCGACCCCGCGAGCCGCGCGCTGAACCGGCGCGTGACGTTGATCGTGCAGCGCTGAAGCTCGCGCGGCTGCGCGCCGTTTTCAAAGCAAACGCGCGTCACACCTGCATGGACGGCACGTCCTTCATGCAGCGCAAGGCGAACATCGACCGGCTGTGGCGAATGCTCGAGATGCGATAAAGCTTCTCGCGCAGGAAACGCTCGTAGCCGGCGGTGCCGTCCACCGCCACCTTGATCCAGTAGTCGTACTCGCCGGAGACGAGATAGGCCTCCAGCACTTCGGGCAGCGCCGCGAGTTCGGCGCCGAAACGCGCGAGCGCGTCGTCTTCGTGGCGGTCGAGCGTCACTTCCAGAATCACGATGTCGGCGTAGCCCAGCTTTTGCTGGTTCACGAGCGCGACATAGCCGTCGATATAGCCATCGGCTTCGAGCTGGCGCGTGCGGTTCCAGCACGCGGTGGTGGACATGCCCACCTGTTCGGCCAGTTCGGCATTCGAGAGTCGGGCGTTCTTTTGCAGGGCGCTGAGGATCTTGCGGTCCTGATTGTCGAGCGCTTTGGGCGGGCGTTCACGAGGGCTCATGGCGAAAAAGAATCTTGTACGGGTGTGATTGATTTTAGCGGAAGAAGATTCCGTCTATTGACCTTTTTTGCCTGAAAACAGGAAGCCTATCCAGCCTGAACCCCGGTATATTTTCCACATGCCTTCTTGCCTGGCACGACCCACGCGGCCACCTCCCCGCGTTGGGGAGCGCCGCCGCAGCCACAAGCCGCGGTGGTCCGTCAGGGCCGGTTTCCGTTGCACCCTGCGGCGGCTACCGGGCATTGCGCGCGTTCACCACGCGGCCAGCAGTGTCCGGTCAGGCAGATGGCATTTGAAAACCGCGCTTCTCGCGCGGTTTTTTGTTGCCCGTTTTTTTATACCCCGAGCGCCGTCCGTCACAACGTCTTCGCCAGCACGCCCCGCAATGCCGATCCAGCTGTACCTCTCTTTTCTCGCCGCCGCGCTCGTACTCGTCTACACCCCCGGTCCCGTCAACGTGCTCACCATGAGCCAGGCGCTCCACGCCGGCTGGCGCCGCGCGCTGCCCTGCGTCTGGGGCGGCACGCTCGCCGTGCTGCTCCAGCTCGCGTTGACGGCGCTGTGCCTTAACTCACTGTTGCTCATTAGTGAGCATTCACTTACGTTGTTGCGTTGGCTGGGCGCGGCCTATCTCGTCTGGCTGGGCTGCAAGCAATGGCGCAGCCGCTCTTTGACGGGCACGGATGCGCCGGCCGAAGCCGATAGCGCAAGCCGTCGCGATTTGTTCTGGCGCGGATTTGCGACTTCGGGGCTCAATCCGAAGACCTTGTTGTTCTTCCCGTCGTTTTTCCCGCAATTCATGAGCGCGGATGCGCCCTGGAGCGCCAATCGCCAGTATTGGCTGCTGGCGGCGACGTTCGCCGTGCTGTTCGCGGGCGGCGTGGCTTCGATGGCGCTGTTTTCGCACCGGCTGCGCCATGTGCTGCAGCGGCCCAGGCGCATGCGCGCCGTGAATCGCGTGATGGGCAGTTTGCTGGTGGGAATGGGCGCGATGATGGCCGGCTTGCGCTGAGCGCACGGGCGGCGGATGGCTCGCGCGCGGGTGTGCGCGAGCCGGTTGGCGTGACGCGGCGCTTAAGGCGTGGTCGTGCTGCCGATGGTTGCCGAGACCGGCGTTGAAGTCGGCGTGGCCGCCGCGCTCTGCGTGGTCGTGGTGCCGGAAGCCGCCGAGATCGAAGCGAGCGTTTGCGCCGACGCCGCAACGGGCATAGACGCCGCCGCGGACGTCGCCGCGTTGTGAGTGGTCACACTCGCCGCGAGCTCCGCTGCCTGCGGGTTTGCTGGCGCCGACGCCGGCACGCCCATGATCGCTGCCGCAGCCGCAACGCCGTGGTCGACCGGAGCCGACGCGCCCGGCGCAGAAGCGGCTGGCGCGGGCGCCGCCGTGGCAGGTGCAGACGCCGCCGCGGGCGCGGCCGCTGGCGCCGTCACCACCGGCGCGGCAGGCAGCGCATTGCTATGCAGCACCGCCGCACCCGTTGCCGCCGCAGCGGCAGCGGCAGCCGGCGCGGCCGATCCCACCGTGGTCGCTGCGGGCGCTGCGGGTGCCGTAACCGGCTGGATGGGCGGCGGCAACGGCGCAATCTTGATCGCGTCGGTGGGTGGCACAGGTTCGCTGCGCGCCGCGGCGTTCAGATAGCGCCCGACCAGATCGAAGAAACGCGAATAAAACGGGCCAGACTGGATCGTCTCGCTCGAAATCTTCACCATCTCGTCGCTGTTCGAGCGAATCGGCAGCGAAACCGACCCCAGAATCGAGAGCCCCACGCTCGCCGAGGTATCGCTCTTCTTGAGCGCGTAGCCGTTCTGCACGGCGTTCACGTACACCATGCTCGTATTGCTCGCGTCGCCCGGCGTGCAGACCACGTGCACCTCCACGACGATGTGCTGATCCATCGTCGGCTGGAAGTTCTTCGTGGCGTCGACGGTGTCGTTGCGCGTCATCGTCGTCATGTAGCCCTGGCTCAGCAGCGCGCGGCGCGACGACTCGCAGGCGTCGGTGCTCGCGAAGTTGAAGCTGCGCGAGAACTGACTGGGCGCCGTGCTCAGCAACTGATCTTCCTGGAACTTGGGCTTGGGCGAGGAGGAGCACGCGCCGAGCGCAGCGGCCAGCGTCACCGTGACTACGGCGAGGGCGGAGCTGCGAAGCGGGACGGGCAAACGAGGGAAAACTTTCAAAAAACGGGACATGTTCGGGGCAAACAGGGCAGCAATGCGGCATTGCATCGGACGGCATGCATTGTAGTTCGGTTCCGCTGCGCACGACCGAACGCTCGTTTTTTCGAGGCATTTCGAAAGCCGGTCGAAGGCGTTTCTAAGCTTACATCCCGCATGACGAAAAAAAAACGGGCTTCCGCCCAACGCGAAAGCCCGTGTCAACCCGGCGCCCGGGGCAGCGAGCGGAGAAGAGAACTCGCTGGCGCGCGCCGCAGCCGGGTACCGCCGGCTGTTCCTGTGCGCAATGCGCTAAATCGTCGAAGCCATACTGCCGCCGCGCCCGCAACGCGGCGTTAGTGTGGGCTTACTTCGTCCCGACCGTCGTGAGCGGCTGCCACTTGCCGTCCACGACCTTGTAGACCGTCACGCCGCCGTACTTGAGGTCGCCGTACTGGTCATAGGCCAGTTCGTTCGTGGTCACGCCCTTCATGTTCGTGGTCTTGAGCGAGGCGAGGTAGATGTGCGGATCGGTCGAGTTCGCCTTCTTCATCGCGGCGATCACGGCGCGCGTGCCGTCATACGCGTACGGCGAGTACAGCTCGACCGGCTTGTTGAAGCGCTTGGTGTAGCGCTCGACATAGCTCTTGCCGCCCGGCATCTGCTCCAGCGGGCTGCCGCCCGACGAAGCGAGCGCGCCATCGGCCGCCGGACCGGCGATCTTGATGAGCTCGTCCGAGTGCATCATGTCGGGGCCGATCAGCGTGGCCTTGATCGCGAGCGACTTCATCTGCTTGAGCATCGGCGCGGCCTGGGTGTCGGCGCCGCCGTAGAAGATCGCGTCGACGTCAGCCGACTTGATGTGCGTGAGAATCGAGCGGAAGTCCACGGCCTTGTCGTTCGTGAACTCCTGCGCGACCACCGTGCCGCCCGCAGCCGTCACGGCCTTGGCGAACTCTTCGGCCACGCCCTGGCCGTAGGCCGTGCGGTCGTCGATCACGGCGAAGCGCTTGAACTTCAGGTCCTTCACGACGTAGTCGCCGAGCACGCTGCCTTGCTGCGCGTCGGACGTCACGAGACGGAACGTGGTGGGCAGGCCCTGGCGCGTATAGGTGGGCGCCGTGGCCGTGGCGATTTCGGGAATGCCGGCCTTCGCGTAGATCGGCGCAGCCGGAATGCTGGTGCCCGAGTTGAAGTGACCGATCACGGCGGAAACGCCGTCGTCCACGAGCTTCTGCGCGACGGTCGTGCCGGTGCGCGGGTCGGCCTGGTCGTCGTAGGCGTCGAGCACGAAGCGCACCGGCTTGCCGCCGATGGTCGGGTTCGTGGCGTTCTCGTCGTCGATCGCCATTTGCACGCCGCTGCGGAAGTCCGCGCCGTAGTGGGCCTGGCCGCCCGTGAGCGGCGCGGCGAAGCCGATCTTGACGTCGGTGGCCTGGGCGAGCGCGCCGGCGCTCCACAGGGCCGCGACAGCGGCAAGAACGACGGGCGCGCGCAGGCGCAGATGGTGTTGGGTTGGGTTCATTCTGGTTCTCTCCTCAGCGGTCTACGTTTTTCATGGGCGCAAGCGGGCCCGCACCGCGTTCGGAGCGCGCGGCGTGCCTTTTTGCGCAGGGGTGAAGCAAAAGGAACCGGCCGCCAGATGGCGGTTCGCCTCCCGAAACCGTTGCGCACGCAACGGCCTCGGGCAGGCCCGGTGGATACGCTAAAATTGCTTGGTTTTCAGATGCTTACAGAAACCTATACAGTCTCCAGAGAAGGACACGGCACAGTGGGAATGGCTGGCGGATCCGTACTGCCACCATAAATATCCAGAAGCGATTGGATTGTATCCAATTCTGGCAGGCAAAAATATTGACGACAACACTTTTTCGTCGGACGGCGTTCGTCCGCCCGGCGCCCACGACCTCATGACGACAGTGCAGGCCAAGGAAGACCAGCGATCGCTGCCCCAGACGATTCGCGACCAGCTGCGCGACGAGATCCTGCGCGGCGTGCTGCCGCCCGGCGCGCAGCTGCGCCAGGAGAGCCTTGCGGAGCGCTTCGGCGCGAGCCGCATTCCCGTGCGCGAGGCGCTGCGCCAGCTCGAGGCCGAAGGGCTCGTGAGCTATCAGCTCAATCGCGGCGCGGTGGTGATCGCCATGTCCACGCAGGAGATCTGCGAGCTGCTCGACATTCGCGCGGCGCTGGAGACCTATGCGGCGAAGCTCGCGGTGCCGAACATGGTGGCCGGCGACATCGACGTGATGAAACGCATTCTCGCGGCGTACGACGCCGCTTCGTCACCCGCGGAGTGGGCCGAATGCAACCGCCAGTTCCACCTCGCGCTGTGCGCGCCTGCGAACAACTCGCGGCTGCGCAAGATGATCGAGGAGTATTGCCTTAGTACGACGAATCGATATCCGCATCTGCGCATGTCGCTCGATACGGAAAAGAATGAGGTGCAAAGCGATCACTACGCGATCGTCGATGCCTGCAAGCGGCGCGCTGTGGATGAAGTGGTGGCGCTGATCGAGCGGCATATTCTCGATACCAAGCGCGAAGTGATGGCGGCGGCGCGGCTGGCGGGGTTGGATAGCTGAGCGTTTCTTTATCGCTGCAATGGATGGAAAAACGGCGAGCGCCCTTCGAGCTATGCGGCTTAAAAACACGACTAACTAGTGCGTGCGTGAGTACCGACAAAGCCTTGGGCGATTTTTATTTCTGGTAAGTCTACTCATGGCCGCAGCTACCGCTGTGGCCATTTTTTCTTCTAGCATTCCTCGTCAAGGCAGCAGCCAATGAGAACCGCCCGCCTGGATCGAGCCTGCTGGCTTCAGAGCGAGTCCGGTCCCCCGACGGCACGGCATAGCATCGACAAATCGCTAATCGTGATATGGCGGCTGAGCGAGTGTTGCACCGCTAGCTCACGTTCGCGGAGAGTCCCCCGGAATAGCCACGCCGCTTGAAGCCCGGCGTTCAGGGCACCAGCAACGTCGAGGTCATAATCGTCGCCCACATGTAGCATTTCCGCTGGAGCTACATCGACGGCGCGGGCCGCAATATGAAAGATTTCCGCGGCAGGTTTTGCGAACCCCACAGCGCTCGCGCTCAACGTTGTCCGAAAGTATTCGCTGCCACCCGTCATGCGTAAGTCTGCGTTGCCGTTGGTCACTGCGACGAGAGGAAATCTGGCGCTAAGCCATTGCAGTGCAGGCATCACATCATCGTAAAACTGGACTCTCTGGCGAGCGGCGTAGAAGACCTCATACGCGTCGTCGACTAAAGAAGCGTCCTCGTTTGCCGTCTCCAATGCCAGCCTGATTGAGCCAATTCTTAACGCGCGAAAATCGCCGACCAGGTCGGGACGTGAGCGTTCGTACTCGTCCCGTATGCGGCCAAGCGCCTGCGCAGTTGGCACCACGCTCGCCGTTAGTGGCGCCTGCTCAAGCAACCAGGCATGCAGCGCTGCCTCGGCCTGTTCAACCGCGGCCTTAAACGACCAAAGTGTGTCGTCAAGGTCGAAGGAGATTGCGGAGAGTTTGCCTAGACGCACAACGGCTCGAGGATAGGTTGCGCAATTCGGACGTAATCCGAGGAGTCGAGAACGATCGATTTGTCGAGACGTCCCGCGTTGAAGGCGATTTCTGGAAAGCGCTCAATGAGGCCCGGGTCCACCACGAGCTTGATGTGAGGCGAAAACGTGAACGGCGGAATTGCGCCAATGACGCAACCGGTCTCGCGCTGCGCCTCCTCCGCGGTTGCAAGCGTCGCCTTCTTGATGCTGCCCGCGGCGGCTACCTTCTTGAAGTCAAGCTTCTTGTCGCCGGGAAGGATGGCGAGAATCAACCCCACATCATCGGTCTTGTTCTTGCAAAGCATTGCCTTCGCACCTTGCCCCGGCTCCGTCCCGCGAATTGCGGCGACCAGGTCTGAGCGTCCCTCCGCGGGGTGCTCGATGACACGATATTTGGCCCCCTCACTTTCAAGGAGCGCTACCAGCTTCTCATACACCGTAGACATCGTTCGATTTATCCCCGACAAAATGTGCCTCGAAATAGCTTAGCGCCCCGGGCGCCATTTGCTCGAGGCTGGATTGAGGCAGGCTTAAGCTGCAATCAAGAAATGGAATCGC
Source organism: Paraburkholderia sp. JHI869 (assembly GCF_038900775.1). Lineage (NCBI taxonomy): Bacteria > Pseudomonadati > Pseudomonadota > Betaproteobacteria > Burkholderiales > Burkholderiaceae > Paraburkholderia > Paraburkholderia sp. JHI869. The sequence continues at coordinate 64,158 of NZ_JAYMSC010000028.1, read as the reverse complement.
TCGAGGCATATTCGCTTTCAAGCATTTACCAGGGCCAGGCGACGACGATGCCTGTTGCCTTCTCCAGGGCGTTCCGATAAAGGAATCGCGCCACGGTCAAATCCTGAAGCGCTAGCCCGGTCATGTCGAATACGGTGACGTCAGCCTTCGAGCGTCCGACGGTTGCTTTGCCGGCTAACACGTCGCCGATTTCCGTGCATGGCAGCTCCGGCGCCCATTGGCATTCGCCAATATTGCGCGCCTGCACCTGGTCGTCGACGAAGATGCGCGCGCGTTGCAGGACACCATCCGGTAACTCGCGCTTACCGGTGGTGTCAGCACCCACGCAAGTCAGATGCGTTCCCGGCTGAACAGAAGCTGCATCGAACAGAGGTCCGCCGCCGGGGGTAGCCGTGATGACCACATCGCTTTTGGCCACGGCGTCGTCGCGGTTCCGCGCAACGCTGATGCTGCAGCGTTCCTTGAATGCAGCTTCGAACACCGGGTCTGGCTCGCCACTTACGTTGACGTATTCGACGGTGCATCTTTCCTGGAGCATCCGGAGTGCGTATTGCAGTTGGACCTTCGCCTGCACGCCGGTGCCGAACAGGCAAATCTTTGTGCTGTCCGGGCGAGCCAGGTGTTGCAGGCCCAACCCGCCGGCAGCTCCGGTCCGGGCAGTGGTGATGGCGTTTCCGTCCATGATGCAGAGCGGTCGTCCGGTGCTTGGGTCGAACAGCGCTACGGTCGCCTGATGTGGCTCGCCGCCCTTGGCGCGGTTGCCCGGCCAAAAGCCCGCGGCCTTGAAGCCAAGCAGCTCCTGGGTGGCAATGTCGCCGGATTTGATTCCGAAGACTCCGCCTGTATGAAGCTTTTCGCGAACGACGGGGAAGACGCGCCCGGCGCGTTGGCTGTGCAGGATGAAGGCTTCACGTACCGCAGCGAGCACTTGCTCGCCCTGAAGGGCGGGCTCGACTGCATCGCGGTTCAGAAGCATGAGCTGGGCGTCGTTAGGCATCGGGCGAAAGTGAGGGCTGAGGTTCACCAGCGGGTCGGCTGCTTCAGAGTGACCCAGCTCGGGCTAGCTGCCAAACACTGGGCGTCTAGCTTACGGACTTAACAGTTTGTCTATATTTGGATAAAATGTCAATATGTCGAGCGCGACCTATGCAATGTGACCAAAGGTAGATGAAACGTCTGAAATGCCAAAAGCCAAATTCAACCGTGAACAGCAGGTCATCCTCGAACAGGTTCAGCAGATTGCTGCGGGGCTGGGGGAGACGCTGGCCCCGTTTACGGAGGTCGTCGTTCATGACCTGCGCTCGCCCAAACACGCCATCCTCGCGATTCACAACAACCTTTCGGGGCGCCATGTCGGTGAACCGGCAACTGAACTCGGCCTGGCGCGCATCGCCGACGACGAATACCCGCAGGTCATTGCGAACTATGCCAATCAGTTCAGTGATGGACGTCGCGCGAAAAGTACGTCCATCGGCATCAAGGATTCCGATGGGCACTATTTCGCCGCGCTGTGCCTGAACGTCGATGTGACTCTGTTTCGCAGCATTTCGACAATGCTCGAACAGTTCTCGGTGCCTAAGAGCAATGTCGTGAAGGAGTCGATTGACCCGTCAAGCGCGGATTCAATTCGCGAGCGTATTGACCGCTTCGCAGTTGGCCTCGCGACAACACCTCAGGCGCTGAAGACGGACCAGCGCAAGGCACTGATGCTGGCGCTTAAGGAAGAGGGCTATCTGGATTTGCGCCGCTCTATGGACACGGTGGCGCAACATTTGGGCGTATCCCGCGCGACCGTCTATAACGACGCGAAGTAATGTCGCATGCCGCGCGGCATCATTCGACCTCTCCGGCAGTCTTGCCTCCTATCACCTGGAACGCATCCTGCCCTGTTACTTTCCTCCGCCATGGCAGGCATTGAACCCTGATCGATCCACCGTGCGGGCCGAATGGTCGAAACGGGTGCGCTCACGACGTCGCAGCGTGCCAAACGATGGCGTTCCATGACTGCCCATCGATCCGAGGTCGTGACCGATCACCACGTCCGCCGATTCCCACATATTGGGGAAATTCCTGGCCAACACGACTTAATTACGCAATTTAACAAAGTTAGAATGAAGCCTCTAGATTGATCGGCGGGGCGTTGCGCAGCGCAGGTTCGCGGACGCCGGCATGCCGACGATCGGCCGCGGTGGCAGCGGCCACGCCTGTTGGTGAGTACATGGAGCCAATTCGTGAGCAGTCCTGAAAAGCAATCATTTGCCACAACTGCAGCCTGTGCGGCTGCGTTCCCCATGCTGGCCGGCCATCTGCTTGCCGGTTTCGGCGAACTCGCGCGGTTGAACGCCTCGATGTACGGAGCGCTGCTTGCCGGCGCAGAAAACCATCGCGAAAGCACGCAACCACCGAAGACGCTGGAGCCCCTTGCGTGGAATCGGGCCGGCACATTGCCGCCGTTTGCTGCGCAGTTCGCCGCGCACACCAGCGCGGTGATGGACATGACGCTGCAGACGTCGGCCGCGCTGAACCGGCTTGCCCTTGATGGCTATGTCGAAACGGTCCGGCACGCGACAGCGGCTATCGCTGCGATCGCCCGGAGCCTGAGGATCACCGACGCCATGATGAAGGCGGCCAGTCCGTCTTCCGATGATTCCGGTTGCGCCGTCGCCGCGATGGCTCCTGCTGCCCTGCAGGACATCACGTGCAAGGAAGCGGATTCCGTCGCTGCCGCGGTGCCGACAGGCCGCAAGCGGCGAAGTCAGTCGCGCTGACGTAGCCCGTCGACTAGATAGCCGTTCCCGGCCGGATCGCTGCTGGATGCGGTTTTATTTCTCAACGTCCCAACGCAAGGGATTGCCATGCTGAGCCCCCACGAACTCGCCACGTTGATGCTGGTGAAGTCTGCGCCTGAGCGGATGGAGACGGACCGCCTGGAGATTGGCGCGCTTCGAGAACTCGAGTTGATTGAGATTGAACCGCCAGAAGCGGGCCTGCCGATTCCTCGCGTGACCCCGCGAGGCGACGCAATCCTGCGCGCGATCGCACGGGCGCGCTGAGCGCAGGCACATTGCCGGTGGCCTGTCACCGGGACGGACCACATTCACGTTGCGTGCGTGCCGCCTGGAGCATGGGGCGGCGATCCGGGTATCACTGGAGAAGCTGACATGGACCAAACCTCGCTGGGTATGGCTGCCGGCACGATCGTGCTTGTTATCGCCGTGATTGGCGTGACTGCGCATTACCTCCGTGAGCGGCGTCGCGCCGATCTACTGCGCAATCTCGATCACCATGAATGGTGGCAACGGACCCGGTCACGACGTTGAACATTGTCGGGGCCGCACGGTCCAGTCTGCGCTTCAGTGCCTCCGACGCTGGAAGCAGGGTAGTGCCAACAAGAGCGAACAGGTCGGACACAAATAACGGGGAATGAATCGTGAGCGACGAATTTGCTGAAAGGGATCTGGCGCATATCAGGAACGTGCTCACCCATCTCGAGCACTCGGCCGACTGTGTTCGCGCCATTGAAACAGGGGCGATGGTCAACCTGAACTACTGGCGGGCCAGGGTCAGTGCCATTCTGGCCGCGCCCTTGCTCCCCTTGCACATTGAGAAACAGGCAAAGGATCTGCTCGCTCGCCTGGATCGAATTGAGAGACCTCGCCCTTGCGCTGACGCAGAAGGCGACGCCGCATCGTCGTTTCCGGCGCATTGAGAGCACAATGGGCAGCCGCAATGGCGGCAACTCCTCCGTACGCGATTGAGCCCGCTGTCTTCGCGGATTGTTCGGCCTCGGCGGCAACCGCTTCCAGGTTGCAGTTGTGTTTGGCACGCACGACTATTCGGGCCGCGCCTGGTCCGTGCCGCATGGGGTGATGACGGTGCGACCGTCAGGCATCGTGCGGCGCTCACTTCGATTTCGGTGGCCGGCCGGTCTTGACCGGCTCGACCGCCTTGACGGCCGAAAGAAGGCGGTTCGTCGGCTCAGATGCCAGCAAAAGCAGCCCCGCACGCACGAGCTCGCTTTTCTTCACGGCCAGACCCGCATCGAGGCACCGCTGTTTGAGCACGGCGAGCTGTTCGTAGTCTTCCCTTGGCATCGTGAAGGTGTCGCGCACGACCTTTTCCGGTTTGACATGCTCCCTGCGGTGCCGGTCAGCGCGCGAAGGAAGCGCTTCCACAGGCGTTGCCTTTCGGGCCTGTGGCTTCGCCGCCACACGTCGAGCCTTCGCAGTCTGGACTGCCTCCTGGCCGACCGCTGCCTCGTTGGCGCCTTCCTCCGGGGCTGCGTGCGCCCGCTTGCCGTTTCTTTTCCTGGTAGCCTGTGGCTTCATGGTTTTTTCACGTTTGACAAACCGTACAAACAGTTTATCGTCTTTCTGGCAAGGGGAGTTTTCTATGCCAGACAAGCACACTTCTAGCCAGTTCGATGCCGACCTGGAACACCTGTCGTCGAGATTTTTCGCGATGGGGGGACTGGTTGAGTCACAGTTGACCGATGCAATGGAGGCCCTCAGCCGCTTCGACATGGATCTGGTCGACAAGGTGATTAACGAGGAGCATCGACTCAATGCGATGGAAGTCGAGATCGATGCCGAGTGCAACAACATCATCGCGCGGCGCCAGCCCACCGCATCCGACCTGCGGCGACTGATGGCCTTCTCCAAAGGCATCACCAATCTCGAGCGCGCAGGCGATGAAGCACGCAAGATCGCAAAGCGGGCGCGCAAAATCGAGAACGACGCTGCGGGCAGGAATCTGAATATCGCGGAAATCCGGTCATCCGGCCAGATGGCGGGAACCATCTTCCACGATGCGCTCGCCGCATTTGCCAGACTCGATACGGTTGAGGCTGCACGGATCATGCGCGAGGATGAGGCGATCGATGAGCAGTACCGCGCATTCGTGCGCAAACTGCCGGCGTACATGGCGGAGAATCCCCGCATCATCTCTTCTGCCCTCGACTATGTGTCCATCGCGTCGGCCATCGAACGGATCGGCGACCATGCAAAGAACCTGGCGGAGCTCGTCATTTATGTCGTCAAGGGCAAGGATGTCCGTCACATATCGCGCGATCGCCTTGAGCGCGCGGCCCTGAATGATTGAGAGCAGTACAGCAGCGGCATGAGATCTCAACGGCCGCGCGCGTGACGTACGTGCCAACCGTCTGGGCTTGACATGCGCCTTCCCGGACTCCCGCTTGGGGCGGGCGTCTGCGAGGTCCCGGCAGAATAGCTCCGCCACAATCGTGCTTCTGCAACCTAACCGTCATGCAGGGCATCGTCCTCGCTATTGAGAGGGCGGCCGCCCGCTTCACGCGAGTGATTCGCACTTCCTGCTTGTTGACAGACTGGCTGTGCGCTTGCGCACCAATGCCATCGAAAATTATCTGGACAATGGTGTGAGTTCACCGTTGCTGCCTGCGGTGCGGAAGCACATGGAGGGCGGCGGCGCTCCGGCGCGTGTGGGGAAAACCGGCAATATGACGGCACAACTGGAGCACGGGCATGCCGACGACGTTCACGCTGATTGATCTCGCAGGTTCCATCGCACTTCTGCTGCTGGGCACGCAGATGGTCCAGTCGGGCATGCAGCGTGCGTTCGGCGCCGGGCTTCAGTCGCTGCTTGCGCGCTCTCTGCACGATCGCGGGCACGCCTTCGTCGCCGGTATGGGTGCGGCGGCCGTATTGCAGAGCGGTACGGCAACCGGTTCGATGGCAGCCGGTCTTGCTGCTGAGGGACGTGTTGACCTTGTTCCAGCGCTAGCCGTCATGCTGGGGATGAACGTCGGCGCGACGCTGATAGTGCAGGTGCTGTCGTTCGATGTACCGGCTGTCTCGCCGGCACTGATACTGGTCGGTGTGCTGATGTTTCGCAAGACATCGAATACACGGGCCCATGATCTGGGTCGCGCCTTCATCGGACTGGGCCTGATGCTGTTTGCGTTGCATGAACTGCTCGATCTGATGACCGACTACGAAGACGCGCCCAGCCTGCGCGTGCTGCTCGGCGCCGCGTCGACCGTGCCGCTCGTGGACGTTCTGCTCGCCGCGAGCCTGAGCTGGGCGGCGGATTCAAACCTTGCCGCCGTGTTGCTGGTCGCGTCCCTCTGCGCCCGCAACGTCGTGCCACCCGATACCGCATTTGCACTGGTGCTGGGAGCGAATCTGGGCGCCGCGATCAAGCCGGTGCTCGAATCGGCTGTTCCAGACGATCCTGCATCGAGGCGGCTCCCGGTGGGCAACCTGCTCATCCTGTTGACGGGCGCCGCGCTGGTGCTTGCCGCACTTGGGCCGATCGGACGATTCATGGTCTCCATGGAAGCCGACAATGGACGTGTGGTCGCGGACTTCCACACGCTGTTCAATGTCGTCCTGGCCGCGGTCTTCCTGCCACTGCTCACCCCATACGGCAATCTGCTCGGACGCTTGATGCCGGCGCTCATCAAGGTTGCAGACACGGCAGGTGCCGCTCACGGCGATCAGCCTGGTATTCCGGTTCAGAACGAGACACATCTTCGTGCAACGCGGCCGGCATTGCGCGTTGGAGCTGACCCGGGCGCACTGCTGGTCGATGTGCGTCAGCGTTTGCGAGAACGCAGCCGCGTTCCCGGCAGAGACGCCCATCGCGGGGACGTGCCGGATTGGGACGACTCCGGCGGAAGGGAGCGGCTGCCGTCACGCAACACGACCCGGAATGCCGGTGACGAAGGGCGAGAAAACGCCCACGCAGGACCTGCAACACGCAATGGAGATACGCCGAACATTCGAATCAGTATTCCTGAATACATGCGGCATAAGGATGAAAATGCCACGGACGATGGTGTGCGGATGCAGTACGAGTCTGCCCGATCGATCTGGCTGACGCTCCAGGACCTCCGCATCGTGCGCCAGGCGGAACCCAATGGAGAAGAGAGCCAATCGATCCTGGCGACGTACATACAGGGAACCGCGCATCTGGACGACGGAGAGTTGTGTGTTATCGGTGAACCCTGGACCAGGCAGCACGCCGTTAGCGTCACGTTTTCGACTCGGGAACTCAACGACGGGGATCATCGTGGCCTTCGCGAGTGGCAGGATGCACTGGGCATCACGTTTTCGGACAGCCCGCTTGGTACGGCCCGACTTGGCTACAACGCTGACGATCATGAGATGCATGAGCCCGGCCAGTGGTGGGCATCGTTCCATGTGCCCGCAAGCAGCATGCAGGGCCTCATCGAAGGCATCGACGCTGCGCGACTCACAGACGTCAAACTCGCGTTATCAATGAAGCGTCTTTATTCAATAACGCCGGAAGTCGCGGTTGCGCAGGGTAACCCTTGCGTGTTTCTCCGGCCAGACAGCGTCAATGAAACCGGCTTGCCCGAAGTCGCGACCGGATACGTGACCCATATGGCTTTTGAGCAGGCCAGGATCAGGCTTTCCGATGCTGATGGCGTACATCTACGTGACGACAATGCCCTCCCCGAGCGCATTGGCATTCAGAAGGCCGACGCAGTTCGCGCGCTTGATGAGAAAGTGGGAAGTCTGATCGTTCTGGTGAAATGGCTTGCCGCACTTATCGCTGTGCTGCTGGTTGTTTTGGCAGTCGCACGACATTGACTGTGGGGCTGCCGCCTGCCGCCGTCTGTGGGTCACGGGTGCCACCCGTGACGATCATAGATAGACCAACGGTGAAAAACAGCCACCAGGGCTTGCCTTGGTGGCTGTTTTTTTGAGGCTAATAGTCGTGTCTGCCGACACCACGTAACGTGAGGGACGCTCGCCGTTTTGCCTGAAGCGGATAGCGCTACGTGTGCAGCAATTCGCTTACACCGCCATTTCCGGAGGCGCCTGGCGGAAGCAGCGCGTGATCCAGCCAAGGTACACGAGGCCCAGCACGAACCAGATCACACCGAGCACGATCGCCGTCTTTTCGAGGCTGCACAGCAGCCAGACATCGGTCACGGCGCCGATCAGCGGGAACACCAGGCCGCCGAGGACGCCGAAGCCGCGCGTGCCTGCCGCGCCGCTGAAGTACTGGCGAATCACGCACAGGTTCACTGAAGTGAACGCGAGGAACGCGCCGAAGTTGATGAACGAAGTGGACGTGGCCACATCGAGCTTCAGCGCGATCAAACCGACGACACCGGCAATCGCGATGTTGATCGCAGGCGTGCGAAAGCGCGGGTGAATGTAGCCGAAAATCGACTTCGGCAGCACTTCATCGCGGCCCATCGCATAGAGCAGACGCCCAACGCTCGCCTGCGCCGAGATGCCCGAGGCGAACTGCGCGAGGATCAGACCCGCGAGGAAGATCGTCACGAAGATGTCGCCGCCCACCTTGCGCGCGATTTCGAACGCGGCCGAATCGGGGTCCTTGAACACGGCGCCCGGATGCGCGAGTTGCAGCGTGTACGCGGCGATCACGAAGATCGCACCGCCCACCAGCGCGATCAGCACGATAGCGCGCGGAATGTTCTTTTCGGGCTCGATGGTTTCCTCGGTGAGCGTCGAAACGGCGTCGAAGCCGAGGTACGAATACGCGGCGATCGCAGCGCCCGCCATCGTGGCCGAGAGCGGCACGTGCGGCTGGAAGAACGGCTGCGCTGCAATGAGTCCGCCCGGACCCGCTGCCGCGGCGGCGTAGTGCAAACACAGGACTACGAACATTGCCGTGATGCCGAGCTGCACAATCATCAGCACGATGTTGAAGCGCGCCGCGAGTTCGATGCCGACGATATTCAGCGCGCTCGTGAACACGATGAACGCGACGATCCAGATCCACGTCGGCACGCTCGGGAACGCAGCGCCAAGATACGCCGCGCCGATCAGCCAGATCACCATCGGCAGGAAGAAGTAATCGAGCAGGGTGGCCCAGCCGATCATGAAGCCCAGGTGTGAATTGAAGCTTTTGCGCGTATACGTATAGGCCGAACCTGCGACCGGGAAAAGGCGCGCGAGCTTGCCGTAGCTGAGCGCCGTGAACACGATCGCGATGAGCGCGATGAGATAGGCGAGGGCGGCGGTGTCCTGGCTCGCGCCGGCGAGCACGCCATAGGTGCCGTAGACGATCAGCGGCGCCATGTAGGCGAGGCCAAACAGGAGCACGGACGGCAGGCCGAGCGTGCGCTTCAGGTGAGGTTCTTGAGTGCCGCGTTCATGCGACGGCGAAGCAGGCTTCATGCAGGTGTCTCCTGGGTGCAGCGGTTTTTGGCGGACGTGTCGGGGCCTGGCGAGCCGCAGGGGCGGCTTGCCGGATCGCTTGTTACACGGGACGGCTTACTGCGTTGCGCCTTTAACGCGAGCGCGGGCGAATATTGAGCGAGCGGCGGCCTTGCGCGTCGTTCTCGTCCACGAGATTGAGCGCAACGCGTGCGTCGTGCAGATAGCTGTAGTGCTCGCGGCTTTGCGCGAGGAGCGCGCGATCCATCTTCGCGTGCAGCACCGCGTCTTCGTTCTTCAACTCGCAAAGCACGTCGCCGAACGGGCTCACGAGCGCCGTTTCGCCGGGGAACGTGAGGTTGTCGTCGCCGTCACCGGTGCGGTTCACGAGCGCCGCGAACATCTGGTTCTCCATGGCGCGCGCGACGATCGCGCGGCGATGCACGGGGCCGAATGGATCCATATTGCCGTTCGTGACGACCAGCATTTCCGCACCGAGCGAGGCCACGGCGCGCGCCGTTTCGGGAAACTCGATGTCGTAGCAGATCAGCAGACCAACGGTCGTGCCCTTGTATTCGCACACTTCATAACGGTCGCCGGGCGTGAACACGCCCACGTCCGTAGCCCACAGGTGCGTCTTGCGATAACGCAGCGCGATGTCGCCGCGTTCGTCGATCAGAACGGTCGTGTTGTAGAAGCGATCGCCTTCGCGCTCGGCAAGGCCCACGGCCACGCCGATATTGGCCGCGTGTGCGGCGTCGCGCACTTTGGAGAGCGACGGACCTTCGAGCGTCTCGGCCACGTCGCGCACGTTCTGCCGCGTGGGAAAGCCCGTGAGCGTGGCTTCGGGAAAGACGATGAGATCGCTGCCTTCGCGGCGCTTGACGATCGCGTCGAGTACGCGGCCCAGGTTGGGAGCGACTGCGCCGTCCACGACCGGGATCTGCGCGAGTTCGAGTTGCATGCCTGTCTCCTTCCTTATGTATTACGTAAAGCACCGCGTGGGCGTCAGGAGCGGCTATTATCTCCACGTTATTTTTGTCGAGAAATTACCCTGCAGGGGTACCCCTGATCGGAGAAGCCATGGAACCGCTCATGGAACTGGACTGGCAGGACCGCGCGTTCCATCACCATATCGCGACGCTGATCGACGCTCTCGACGGACCCGATTTCTGGACCCGCATGACGCGTGTGATCGAGCGTTTCGTCGCGTTCGACAACTGGGTGGCGCTCGTCTTCCGGCGCGATCGCGCGCCACTCGTGTGCGCCGAATCGCCCATGCCCGACGGCACCGTGGATCTCTTGTTCCGCGCGTATCTGGAGGGCATGTACCTGCTCGATCCGTTCTATCTCAACGCCAGCGAAAAGCCGCGCGCGGGGCTCGTTACGCTCGCCGAAGTCGCGCCCGATAACTTCCGCATGACGGACTATTACCAGCGCTACTTCAAGAGCAACATCATCGGCGACGAAGTGCAGTTCAACTTGCCTGTGGATGACGAGCGCACACTGATTTTCTCGCTGGGCGCAAAGCACCATTACACGGAGCGCGATATTGCGTTGTTCGCGATGTTCGCGCCGTGGGTGGTGGCGCTCATGAAGCAGCGGCTTGCGTATGAGACGTTTGCCGAGGGCGTTGCCGAGGCGGTCGCGTCGGACCCGGCTGAAGCCGAAAGCACCGCGCAGCAAGGGCATTTGAGCGAGGCGGGCTTCGCGAGCCGAATCGAGGCGGTCACGCAGCAAAGCGGACGCGTGGCGCTCACCGCGCGCGAGATCGAAGTGGTGCGTTTGAGCCTGAGCGGCTTTTCCACGCGCGCCATTGCAGAGCGGCTCGAAATCTCGTTCGAGACCGTGCGTGCGCACAAGAAACATATTTACGCGAAGCTCGGCGTGAGTTCGCAGTCGGAGTTGTTTGCGCTCTTCTACGAGCCGCTCGGGCGCGTGGGCGTGTGAACGCCGCGCACGGTTAGCGGCGCGCGTGAGTTAGAACTCGACGAGCGCGAAGTCTTCCTTGCCCACGTCGCAGAGCGGGCAGCGCCAGTCGTCGGGCACGTCGGCCCAGCGGGTGCCGGGGGCGAGGCCGTCATCGGGGGCGCCTGCCGCTTCGTCGTACACCCAGCCGCAGATCACGCAGACCCATTGCTTGAGGCCGTCGTCGGCGCCGGCCGTTGCCGTTGAGGCGCTTGCGGGCGCATCGAGCGCGGCTGTTTCGTGCGGGGTATCGAGCGCGACGACGAGCGGTGCTGCGGTGCTTTCGCGTGCTGCGAGCTTTGTTTGCAGCGTCGCGAGCAGCGCGGCGGCTTCGTCGGCGGTGAGGTCGATCCAGTACGGGTCGCCTGCGCCGTCATTCAGGCGTTCGGGAGGGAACTGGATTTCGAGGGCGACGCCTTTCTTGTACATAAGCGAAAACGGTTGGCTTGATGCCCCGGACGCGCTGCGCTTACAGGAAGTAGCGGAACAGCAGCGAGGCCGCGATGCCGCCAGCGCCGATCAGCGCGAGCAATTGCAGGAGCGTGATGGACTTGCTGGACTTGGCGTTCGAAGCGGCGGGGCGGGTGGTGGTGTTCATAGGGTGATATTGCGGCGGCGTGGGTTGCGTTCTCGATTGCGCCCCTTAATGCCGTCATGATCGGCATGACGGCGGCAGAGCGCGGCGGGGGAGTTTCGCACGATTTCGAGTCGACAGGGGCATTTGCGCGGCGACTGCGCGCACGCGCCGCAGATTTCTCGCCTGGCAACTAACGCCGCACAGCGGCAGCAATTATCGCCGCAATTGCGGGCCGGATTCCGGAGCGCCCGGAGATGGATTATTTCGTGTGCGTTGAGAGACGGCGCTTACGCATGCAGCCAGCGCTGCTCGATATACGAGAACAGCCAGGACACCGGCACCGCGCAAGCCATGCCGATGGCGACTTGCGCCACGCGAAAGAGCGCAACGTCCCACACCGGCCCGTTCATCGGCACGAGGAGCACGATGGTCGTGGTGATCGCGCCTAGCCGCGCGGCCGTACTCACGCTCAGACACCAGCAGCCGATGATCACCACGCTCACCGCTACGAGGTACGCCGCGAGATTTTCCGGGAGGAACGCCGCCGTTGCGAGGCCCACTGCGCCGCCCGCAATCGCGCCGATGAACTGGTCGCGCGACTGCGCGAGCGTATCGGCGTAATCGTGCTGGGTGACGGCAATCGCCGTGATCGCGGCCCAGAACGCCTGTTCGGTGTGGAGCGCGCGGCCGATGCTGTACGCAAGACCTGCGGCGCATACGGCGCGCAACGCCATGAGCGTGCCTTGCGCGGCGCGGCTCTTGAGCGGCAGGCGCTTGAGCGCACTCAGCGCCGATTGCTGGAGCGAAGTGAGGTACGCGTAGAGGTTGTCTTGTGGGTCGTGCATCGCGCGTTATGGATCGTAAGGAGAACGTGAGGATAAGCGGGTGCGCTGCCAAGCATATCAAGCCGTGTCCATGATGTGCGGATCAGATCCACGAGCGGCCTCGAGCGATAGCGCATGAGATGGAAGGCCTGGTTGGCGTCGAGGAGCACAAAAAAGGCGCAATGCCATCAAGCATCGCGCCTTTCTGCAGCCCGGAAAACCTGTGCGCTACTTCCTGTCGATCGAGATCCGTCCCGGACCCGTCACCGCGAGGGCGAGCAAGCCGCCGGCGATGCTGATGTTCTTGTAGAAGTTGATCATGTTCGCCATTTGATCGGCGCCGGTCATGGTCCAGAAGTGATGGCCGATGAAGGCCGTCGCAACGGTATAGATCGCGAGCAGCACGGCGAGCGGCCGCGTGTAGAAGCCCACGAGCAACAGAATGCCAACCGCGAATTCCATGACCACGGCGATCACGGCCGACAGCATCGGCACGGGCGCGCCAACGTGCGCCATGTAATCGACGGTGCCCGAAAAGCCCGTGATCTTGGACCAGCCGAACAGGATGAACAGCGAAGTCAGCAGAACGCGGGAGACCAGCAGCACGACGTCGTTGCCCGGCCCGAACAGGTTGTATCGCATGGTTTTTCTCCGATGAAGAATTAAGCAGTTCACTACGTATCAGTTCGCGCTTTGCCGGGCGGGGGCCCGCTTTCAGTGTGCGGGCCGCCGCGCGCCGGACTGCGCAAGCATAAGTTAAGACCAGAGCTCCGACACTTCGATATTACGCAGATCGAACACCAGGACCTCTGCATCGTGTCCGTCGCTGAAGCTCAACTCGCGCTCGGAGCGGATGCGCGCGCCGTCGCCTTCGCCCAGTTCCACGCCGTTGAGCTTCACACTGCCGCGCGCCACGTGAACGTAAGCGTAGCGGTCGGCGCCCACTTCGACCTTCGCCGTTTCCGTGCCGTCCAGGCGGCCTGCATACACGCGTGTGTCCTGGCGCAGGAGCAGCGAGTCTTCGGCGCCGTCCGGCGAGAGGATCAGGCGGAACCTGCCGCGCTTTTCCTCGTCGGCGATGTTCTTCTGCTGGTAGCGCGGCTGCGCGCCCTTCACGTTCGGTGCAATCCAGATCTGCAGGAAGTGCACGCCATCGTCGGCCGAGTGGTTGAACTCGCTGTGCGCGACGCCGGTTCCGGCGCTCATCAGCTGCACGTCGCCGGGGACGATCACCGAGCCGGTGCCCATCGAGTCCTTGTGCTCGAGCGCGCCTTCCAGCACGTACGAGAAGATTTCCATGTCGCGGTGCGGGTGCTTGCCGAAGCCGCGCGCCGGGGCCACGCGGTCGTCGTTGATCACCAGCAGGTCCGAAAAGCCCACTTGCTTCGGATCGTAGTAGTTGGCAAAGGAAAACGTATGACGCGAGCTGAGCCAGCCATGTTCACCGCGGCCGCGTTGGTCTGCCTTGCGAAGTTCGATCATTTTGTTTCTCCGTGTGAATCGTTTCGATTCGGTTGTTTGGTTGCGATGGAAGAATTCTAGGTCAATCAAATCGAATCGAATGACCGTAAAATACGACTCACTGTCACATTTAAGTGGACAATTGGAATGCAACTCGACGACATGCGGATCTTCATGAACACCGTGGATGCCGGCAATTTCACGGCGGCGGCCCACCGGCTGCGGCTTTCCAAGCAGTTCGTGAGCCGGCGCGTGGCGGCGCTGGAGGCGGATCTGGGCGCTCGCCTGCTCGTGCGCAACACACGCAAGCTGGCGGTCACGGACCTCGGCCAGGACTTCTACGAGCGCGCGAAGCGCATTCTCGCGGACGTGTCCGAGGCCGAGCAGGCCATGTCGGACCGGCGCAGCGAGCCGCGCGGCCTCCTGAAAGTGAGCGCTCCGATGTCGTTCGGCATGGCGCACCTTTCGCCGCTCGTCGCCGAATTTCTGCGCGAGCATCCGGACGTGCACTTCGACATGGATCTGAGCGACCGCAATGTCGACGTGATCGGAGAGGGTTTCGACATGGCGTTGCGCATTGGCCGGCTGGCGGATTCCACGCTGGTGGCGCAAAAGCTTGTCGACGTGCGCATGATCGCCTGCTGCAGCCCCGGCTACCGGCGCCGCCGCCGCGAGCCGCAAACGCCCGCCGAACTCGCGCAGCACGCCTGCCTGCCATACGGGCAGCAGGGCCGCGCGCCATGGGAATTCATCGTCGATGGCGTGCGCACGCCTTTCGAGGTGCACGGGCCGCTGCGCGCGAACAACGGCGAAGTGATCCGGGACGCGGCCATTGCCGGGCTCGGCATCTGCTATCTGCCGGACTTCATCGTGGCGGGATCGGTGGATGCGGGTTTGCTCGTCGAGGTGCTGGAGCCGTTCATGCCGCCGCCCAACGCGCTGCATGCGCTGTACCCGCAGCATCGTGAAGCTTCCGTGACGATCCGCGCGTTCACGCAATATCTGCGCGAGCGGCTCGCGGCGCGTGCGGCAACCGCGCGTGGCGGGGCGCTTTGACGCAGCAAGCCTGCGGCCCTTGCAGAAAGGCCGTTGCGCCTGCATCTAACGCGTAGAGCCTTGCGGATGCACCACGAAAGCGCAGGCACGTGAGGCGCATTGTCGCAGTTTCGTTGTATGCTCACCGCCCCGAGGGGTTGTTCGGGCCGCGTGATGCGGGCGCGGAACCCCATGCTGGCGGGCTTTGACGGACGCTATGGGGCCCGATAGGCAGGGTTAATACCTGCGATCAAAGCAACCAATTTTTCAAACGGACGCGGTTCCCGTAACCTTCGTCCATACCTTTTCCCAACCCAGAGCGAGGAAACAACGCATGTCTCTCATCAACACGCAAGTCAAGCCGTTCAAGGCGACCGCATACCACAACGGTAAGTTCGTTCCGGTCTCTGAAGAAAACCTGAAGGGCAAGTGGTCGGTTGTCGTGTTCTACCCAGCCGACTTCACTTTCGTGTGCCCGACGGAACTCGGCGACCTGGCTGACCAGTACGCTGAATTCCAGAAGCTGGGCGTTGAAGTCTACGGTGTGTCGACCGACACGCACTTCACCCACAAGGCATGGCACGACACGTCGGACACGATCGCCAAGATCAAGTACCCGCTGGTCGGCGACCCGACGGGCGCAATCACGCGCAACTTCGACGTCATGATCGAAGAAGAAGGCCTGGCACTGCGTGGCACGTTCGTGATCAACCCGGAAGGCGAGATCAAGCTGTGCGAAATCCACGACAACGGCATCGGCCGTGACGCCAAGGAACTGCTGCGCAAGGTGCAAGCGGCTCAGTACGTGGCAGCGCACCCGGGTGAAGTCTGCCCCGCCAAGTGGACGCCGGGCGCAGAAACGCTCAAGCCGTCGCTCGACCTCGTCGGCAAGATCTAAGCGTCGCTGTCTAAATGCGATCGCCCTGATCGCATGACGCTGACGTCTCACTAGCTGTATTTCCGGGCCGCGCCCACGCGGCTGCGGCCCGGACACCCTGCTCGCCTCGTAACGCCATAAGCGGAACGGCGAAATTGCCAGGCAATACTTAGAATTCCCCGCTTCTTCTCTAGCCGGAAAAAACGCCATGCTCGACGCCAACCTCAAAGATCAACTCAAAAGCTACCTCGAAAAAGTCACGCAGTCGATCGAGATCGTTGCGTACCTGGACGATGGCGAGAAGTCGCAAGAACTGCAGCAACTGCTGCAGGACATCGCATCGCTTTCGAATCGCATTGCCTACGAAGAACGCCGTGGCGCCGCAGCCGGCGACGCGCGTACCCCTTCGTTCGAGATCAAGCGCGCGAACTCCGACGTGAAGGTCACGTTCGCGGGCATTCCGATGGGCCACGAATTCACGTCGCTCGTGCTGGCGCTGCTGCAAGTGGGCGGCCACCCGGTCAAGCTCGAGAACGATACGATCGAACAGGTGAAGGCGCTCGACGGCGTGTTCTCGTTCGAAGTCTATATGTCGCTGTCGTGCCAGAACTGCCCGGAAGTCGTGCAGTCGATCAACGCAATGGCTGCGCTCAACCCGAACGTGCAGATCGTCACCATCGACGGCGCACTGTATCAGGACGAAGTCGAGAAGCGCCAGATCATGGCCGTGCCGACCATCTACCTGAACGGCGAAGTGTTCGGCCAGGGCCGCATGGGCGTGGAAGAGATTCTCGCGAAGCTCGACACCGGCGCATCGTCGCGTGCCGCCGAAAAACTGAACCAGAAGGATGTTTTCGACATGCTCATCGTCGGCGGCGGCCCCGCTGGCGCGGCTGCTGCGATCTACGCGGCGCGCAAGGGCATTCGGACCGGTGTGCTCGCGGAGCGCTTCGGCGGCCAGGTGCTCGACACCATGTCGATCGAGAACTTCGTCTCGGTCACGGAAACGGAAGGGCCGAAATTCGCCACGGCGCTGGAGCAGCACGTGCGCGCCTATGACGTCGACATCATGAATCTGCAGCGCGCCGAAGCGCTCGTGCCCTCGGGCAACGGCTTCGAAGTGCGCACGCAAAGCGGCGCGACGCTGCGCGCGAAGAGCGTGGTGCTCGCCACGGGCGCGCGCTGGCGCAATGTGGATGTGCCGGGCGAGCAGCAGTACAAGAACAAGGGCGTGGCCTACTGCCCGCACTGCGACGGCCCGCTCTTCAAGGGCAAGCGCGTAGCGGTGATCGGCGGCGGCAACTCGGGTGTGGAAGCGGCAATCGACCTGGCCGGTATCGTGAGCCATGTCACGCTGCTCGAATTCGGCGCGCAACTGCGTGCGGACGAAGTGCTGCAACGCAAGCTGCGCAGCCTGCCGAACGTCACGGTGCACGTGAACGCGCAAACCACGGAAATCGCCGGCGACGGCCAGAAGGTCACGGGTCTTGCGTATCTCGAACGCACGTCGGGCGAGAAGCATCATCTCGAACTCGAAGGCGTGTTCGTGCAGATCGGCCTCGTGCCGAACACCGAGTTCCTCAAGGGCACGGTGGCGCTGTCGAAGCACGGCGAGATCGAAGTGGATGCGAAGGGCCAGACGTCGGTGCCGGGCGTGTTCGCCGCGGGCGACGTGACGACCGTGCCGTTCAAGCAGATCGTAATCGCCGTGGGCGAAGGCGCGAAGGCTTCGCTGGGTGCATTCGACTACCTGATCCGCTCGTCGGTGGAGCAGGAAGAAGACGCAAAGGCGGCTCAAGTGGCCGCCTAAGCAAAAGGTTTAAAGCAGTCTCTCTTCACGCCGGCTTTCGCCGGCGTTTTTTTATGCCTTCGCGAGATGCGAGGGCTCAGTCCTGCACGAGAGGGCTGCCATACGGGAAGTCGGTTGCCGGTTCCGCATGCTTCTGGCGATGTGCGTTGCGCATTGGCTTGAGCACGAACACGGCGAGCAGCGCGGAGACCGCCGCCATGCCCGATGCCAGCATGAACACCGCGTGCCAGCTGCCGGTTGCCGCGGTGATCACACTCGTGAACGGCACGAGCAGCGCGGCCGTGCCCTTCGCGGTGTAGAGCAGGCCCGCGTTGGTCGCGGCGAACTTCGGCCCGAAAGTGTCGCCGCAGGTGGCGGGGAAGAGGCTGTAGATCTCGCCCCACGCGAAGAACACGATGCCCGTGAGCACGACGAACGCGGTCGGGCTGTGGCCGTATTGCGAGAGCAGCACGATGCCGATCGCCTCGATGCCGAACGCGATGAACATCGTGTTCTCGCGGCCAATGCGGTCCGACACCCAGCCGAAGAAAGGTCGCGTGAGACCGTTGAGCACGCGGTCGATGGTGAGCGCGAACGTGAGCGCGGGCAGCGTGAGGCCGAGGAGCGACACGGGCGAATCGTGCAGGCCGAAGTCCTTCGCGATCGGGCCGAGCTGCGCGGTCGCCATCAGACCGCCGGCGGCCATCATCACGAACATGGCGTACATCACCCAGAAGATGGGCGACGCAATCACCTCGCGCGGGCCCGCGTTGTAGACGGCGCTGGCACTCTGCGCGACTTGCTTCGCCGCATTTCCAATCGCGCGTTTCGCTGCGGCGACGCCATGCGAGGCGGGCGCGCTGAGCGCGAAGCCGAGCACGAGCACGACGATCCCTTGCCCAAGACCGAACCAGAGGAACGTGGACTCATAGCCGCTGCTCTTGATCATGTTGGCGATAGGCACGACAGTCGCCGCCGACCCCGCACCGAAACCCGCCGCTGTAATGCCGGCCGCGAGCCCGCGCCGGTTCGGAAACCACTTGAGCGCATTGCCGACGCAGGTGCCGTACACAGCCCCCGCACCGAGCCCGCCGATTGCCGCCGCGATATAGAGCACAGGCAGGGAAGCCGCGATCGAGTTGAGCACCCACGCAACACCGCACAAGAGTCCGCCGGCCACGACCACGGGACGCGGCCCGTACTTGTCGACGAGCCAGCCTTCCACGGGCACGAGCCAGGTTTCGGTGACGACGAAGATCGTGAACGCGACCTGAATCGCAGGGCGCCCCCAGTGGTACTTCTCGTTGATTGGATTGACGAACAGCGTCCAGCCGTACTGCATGTTGGCGATCATCGCCATGCAGATGACGCCTAACACGAGCTGTGTCCACGGCGACGCGAATCGCGACGCCCCTCCTTGCCGATGCTCCATGTGTGTCTCCGGTTTCTTCGAATGAATGGCCTTCTGCGAGGGGCGCTTTTTGCCCGAATCGCGGTCCGCTTATCCTGTCGTTTAGCTGACAGTCGTTTACACAATATGTAATATATCAACGGAGTCAAGCGAAAGCCATCTCGGTGTTTCCACTAGCACGGCGTATTGATGAGTATGGTTTTTGAAAGCTTTGGATCGATGCTGGGTGCGCTCAAAAAAAAGCCCGCCGGTTAGGCCAGGCGGGCTGAGGCATGCGCGAGATAGCGGAAATCGCGACATGTGATGTCGTTATAGTTGAAAGCTTTTGGTAATGTAAGGAGAATTTTTTCTGGAGCCTTTCATGTAGATTTTGATGAAAGGTTGGTCGGCATTCTTGCGCGCGACTGTCGGCCCGGCAGGAAGCGAGGGCGTGCATGGCCGTGACGCGCGTGCCAAACTGCCTGCTGACGGGTCGGCATCGTCGAACGAGGAGACGATTCATGCAGCGCGAAACATTCATCCGCGGCCTGGCCGATGAAGGCTTTCCCGAGCCCGTTGTCGTGACGCGCGAGGCCGGCGTCATGGAGGTCCACTCGCATCCGTTCGAAGCGAAGGCGCTGGTCATCGAGGGCGAGTTGCACATCCGCGTCGGCGACGAGGAGCGGCACTACAAGGCCGGCGACGTGTTCCATCTCGCCGCCAACCTGCCGCACGCCGAGCGTTACGGGCCGCAGGGCGTGCAGTATCTCGTGGGGAGGAAGTGAAGGCGGGCGCCTCACCCCCGCGCCGCAATCTCCTTCTTCCACCCCGCGATGATCTTTCCGGCCAGCGCGTTGTAGTCGCCGTCGAAGTGGTGATCGCCGTCCGTCTTGACGACGTCGATGCCGGTGTTGACGAGCGCTGGGCACAGCGTGTCTTTCTCGCCCGCGCCGTACACGCACTGCACGATCGAAGGCGGCACCTTCGCGAGTTCCGGGCGCACCTGCAGCGCCTTGTCGCTGGCGGGCATGCCGAGCCAGCCCGTCACGCGGATCTGGAAGTCGGCGTCCGGCGCGAAGCCGAGCAGCGACATGTACGACACCTTCGCGCGCAGCGGGTCGGGCAGACGGTTGTAGGCGAACGGCATCACGTCCGCGCCAAACGAGTAGCCCACGAGCGCGATGTGCTGCGCATGCCAGCGCGAGCCGTAGGTCTTCAGCACGCGGGCGAGATCGTGGCTCGTTTGCGCCGGCGTCTTTTCGCTCCAGAAGTAGCGCAGCGCGTCCCAGCCGATCACCGAAATACCCTGCTTTTGCAGCGCTTCCGCAATCGTCTTGTCGAGATCGCGCCAGCCGCCGTCACCCGAGATGACCACCGCGAGCATGTCGGTGGGATGCGCCGCGGGCAGTTCGACGAGCGGCAAGTCCGACACGTCCTCTTCGCTTTCCGTCGCGACGCGCAGATGATTCGATGTGAGCGCAACGATCTTGTCGGCATCGGCGACGCTGGGGGCGAAGGCGCGCGGCGTGCCGGAACGGGTTGCTTGCACATCTTTCGTCGTCACGCCCTGCTCGAAGAAGCCGGGCAGGCCATTGCCGCGCGAGAGCGTGGGATCGGCAGGGCAAGGTGCGAAGCGCGCATCGAGCTTCGCAGCCGGATCGAGCGACACGGCACCCGCCATCGTGTTGGCCGGCGCCTGCGAGAGCATGCGTTGCGCGATGAGCGCACCTTCACCGCTGCCGATGGCGATCGGCGCGTAGTACTCGCTGGACCCCTGTTGGCGTTCGAGTTGGTGGCTCAGCGCTTCGGCATCGCTGTAGAGCTTGTGGCAGGTTTCGTTCTTCACTGCCGCGAGGTTCGTTGCGTAGCGCTCCGTATCGACACCCACGACGAGCGCGCCATGCTGCGCGAGCGCGTCGGCGCGCGTCTGGTCTGCGGCGCTCCAGTGCTTGTCCGCCGAGAACAGCACGGTGAAGCCGCGCATCGCGCCACTCGGTTTCGTCACCGCGACTTCGCCATAACGGCCGCCGGAAACGTGCATCGTCGCGGCGGAAGCGGGCGTCGAAGCGGGATTCGAAGCCGCGTTGGCGTGAGCCGCGCAAAACGTGAGCGCAGCGGCGCCCACTGCCGTGCCTGCAATGCGCGGCAGCCTGGAAATACGGAATGTCATGAGCGCCAGCCTCCTGCCAGCAGCGATAGATCGGCGAGGGTGATGAACACGCTGATCGAGCCCGAAGCGGCCAGATAGCGCGGTTCCCAGCGCGGCGCGAACTTGTTCTTGAAGCCGCGCAGCCCCCGGAAGTTATAGAAGCGGCCGCCGAAGCGCCAGATGAAGCCCGCGAGCCGGTGCCACGACGAAGCGAGCGGCGAGGGGCCCATGCCCGAGAGCGGCGCCATGCCGAGCGAGAGCGACTGGTAGCCAGCGGCCTTCAGGTGCAGCGCGAGCTGCGTGAACAGATACTCCATCGCGTAGGGCGAGGCGCCCGGCAGATGGCGCATGACGCCCACCGTGGCGTCGGTATTCAGATCGGTCGTCATGAAGGTGACGAACGCAAGCGGCTCGCCGTTCTGGCGGATGACCAGCACCGACTGCGCGGCGAGATAGTCGTCGTCGAACGCGGCCACCGAGAAGCTCTTTTCGCGCGCTTCGCGGTCCTGCAGCCAGGCGTCGGAGATTGCGCGCAGCACCGGCAGGCTCGCGCCCATCTGCGTGGGCTCGATGTGTTCGATCGAAAAGCCGTCGCGTTCGCCGCGCTTGAGCGCGTAGCGCAGATGCGCGCGCTGCGGTCCCTTCAGGTCGAATTCCTGCAGCATCACGCGCGCTTCCTCGCCGAGCTTCATCAGCGTGAGGCCGGCGTCGAGATAGAGCGGCAGCGCGTCGGCGCGCACCTGGTAGAACGCCGCGCGGCCGTTGTGCGCGTGCGCGAGCGTGACGAATTCGCGGATCAGCGCCGGCCACTCTTCGCGCGGACCCACCGGATCGTGCAGCGCGGCCCAGGTGCGGCCGCGCTTCGCGTACATGAGGAAGGCCTTGCGCGAGGCGGAGAAGAGGAAGCTCTTGTCGCCCATCAGCGCGAGGCCCGCGTCGCTGCGCTCCTGCGCGCGCACGATGCGCCCGGCTTCTTCGAGGTCCTCGCTCGCGGGCATCACGAAGCGCCCGGCGGCGGGGCGCAGCAGTTGCCACAGCGCGAGCGCGGCGGCGAACACGCCCGCGCCGAGCGTG
Organism: Paraburkholderia sp. JHI869; assembly: GCF_038900775.1. Classification (NCBI taxonomy): domain Bacteria; kingdom Pseudomonadati; phylum Pseudomonadota; class Betaproteobacteria; order Burkholderiales; family Burkholderiaceae; genus Paraburkholderia; species Paraburkholderia sp. JHI869. The sequence continues at coordinate 41,877 of NZ_JAYMSC010000028.1, read as the reverse complement.
GCGCGCAGCGCGCGCGGGGCGCGGCTGTGGAAGGCGAATTGCCACCAGAGGCTTTGCGAGTACTGCACGTCGCGGAACGCGAACAGCAGCACCCACACGGCGAGCGCGATCACGCAGCCGACCGAGGCGAGCCAGGCCGGCGTAAAGCGCTCGCTGAACATCGACGAGTGGCGATTGAAGCGCTTGCGCGTACCGAGCAGCAGCACGATCAGCACGCACAGCACGCCCGCCTCGACGAAGGCGAGGCCTTTGGCGAGCGAGAGCGCCAGGTTGGCCACGGCGATCACGAGTGCGAGCCACCATGCGGCGTCCAGACGGCGCAGCAGACCGCGCGCGACGAAGAGGAGCAGCACGCCGAAGAGGCTGCCCATCAATTGCGAGCTTTCGAGCACCCAGAGCGGCAGGATGGTCTGCAGCAGCGCGATGCGCTTGGAGAACGCGGGCGTGGCGCCCGAGATCACGAGCATGCTGCCCGTCACGAACGTGACGATGGCAAGGAAGAGCGGCGCGAGTTGCGAGACGCCGTCGGCGCCGCGCTTTGCAAAGCGGGCGCTGAGCGGCGTCTTGAGCGCGCGGCCCTCGAATACGGCGAGCACGGCCGCCGCGAGCGCGAGCGGCGCGCCAAAGTAGATCGCGCGATAAGCGAGCAGCGCGGCCAGCACCTTGGAAGTCGGCACGCTCGGGCCGAGCGCGTAGACCATCGCGGCTTCGAATACGCCGATGCCGCCGGGCGTGTGGCCGATCAGGCCGAGCAGCATGGCGGCGCAGTAAACAGTGAGGAAATCGGCGAAGCCGAGGAGCGCGTGCGGCATGACCGACCAGAGCGCGAGACCGGCGCCGACCACGTCGAGCGCGGCCAGCAGCAACTGCGCAACGAGATCGCGCCGCGCCGGCACCGAAAAGCGCAGCCAGGCGCGTCCGAACGGCTCGATTTCGCGCGCGCGGGCGGGGCAGAGGATCACCAGCACCGCGCCGCAGCCGAGCACCACGCCGCCGATCAGGCGCAGCTCGTCGGGCGAGAGATGCAGCAGCCCGGAGAGCGTACCGGCGGCGCCCACCATGCCGAGCGCGGTCATGAGCACGAGCGCGAGGGCGAGCGTGACGCTCGTGAACACCGTCATGCGGCCGATCTGCGCGGCGGTAACGCCCGCGCCGCCGTACACGCGGCAGCGCACGGCACCGCCCGTGAGCGCGCCGAAGCCGGTGACGTTGCCGAGCGCCGAGCCGGCGATCGCGCCGGCCCAGAGCGCGCCGCGCGAGACGCGCGCGCCGAGGTAGCGCAAGCCCACGGCGTCGCGTCCGACCAGGGCGACGAAGCTCACGGCCGTGGCGGCGAGCGCGCCTGCCCATTGCGCGGGCGTGAGCGTCCAGAGCTGGCGGATCACCGAGTGGTAGTCGACCGTGCGCGAGAGGTGCTGGAACACGACCAGCAACAGCGCGCAGATGCCGAGCGCGAGCACCGGCGCGACAATGCGCTGCAGGTGCAGGGCTCCGGCACGGCGGCGCAGCGCCTCGAGGGCGCGCGCCGCGCGCGAAGAATGCGAGTAAGACATGGATCGGTCTGGTGGCTCTCTGCGATGTCGCCGTATCGACTGTTACAGCTTCCCCGGCGGTGACATCGCGTTTATTCGCGTTTTGCGCTTACGTTCTTCCGAGACCGGCTCTCGCGCACCTCGCGCCGCGAACCGGAAATTCGAGCCGAATCGTAATCGTTCGGAAAGGACTGGTTAAGCTCAGCAAACGCATAGGACTACCCGCCGGTTGACGCCCCGCTGCAAGAAACCGCTATTGGGTGCGGATCAACTGGGCGCAATGACGCGTCGTAACTAGCGGATTTAATTGGGGAATACTCTCCTGGCGATTAATGTTTGGAAAACCTGATTAACAGCTGCGTTGAACGGCAAGGCAATCGTTAAGTTATGAGTAATCGGTGCGTGTCGATGTGTGCACCGATATGGTCAGTTTGCCGAAAGCCTTGTGTGACCGGGGTTCAGGGCGGATGGACTGTGCATTGTTTCGCCGCGAGAGATAATGTTTCGGCAGTTAGCCAGGCGCTTCCTGAAATCGCTGTCACTAATTCGAGACAGCTTGTTTATTCCTTTTACAATGCGCGACGGGCGAGTTAGTCTGCCTTGGTCAAGAGTTGTTTTACTGCGCCGGGAGAATGACGTGAAAAGACTAGCCTTGACTTCCCTTTCGCTGGCCGCGCTCGGGGTTGCCGGCACCGCTCAGGCACAGAACAGCGTGACGCTGTACGGCACCATTGACACGTCGATCACCTACGTCAACCACGCCCAAGGCAGCAACAGCCTCTGGACGCTCGGCAACAGCAGTTACGGCAATCTCTCCGGCTCGCGATGGGGTTTGAAGGGCGCCGAAGATCTCGGCGGCGGCCTCAAGGCGATCTTCCAGTTGGAAAGCGGCTTCAACCCGTCGACGGGCTCGCTCGCGCAGGGCGGCAGGCTGTTCGGCCGACAGGCATATGTGGGTTTGACGTCCGAGCAGTACGGCTCGCTCACGTTGGGGCGGCAGTATGACCCGCTCATCGATCTCGTGCAGGGCATTACGGCCGACAACTATTTCGGCTCCGTGTTCGCAACGGCGGGCGACGTCGACAACTACGACAACAGCTTCCGCGTGAACAATGCCGTCAAGTACACGACGCCCGTGTGGAGCGGCCTGCAGGTCGCGGCGATGTACTCGTTCGGCGGCGTGGCGGGCTCGACGGGCGCCGAGCAGTCGTACTCGGCGGCGATCAACTACACCAACGGTCCGCTCGCGCTGGCAGGCGGCTACTTCTACGCGACGAACAGCCAGGCCGTGAACGGCATTCGCACCGACGGCTGGACGAGCACCTCGGACGGCACCTTCGACGGGCCGATCAACTCCGGCTATGTCACGGCGCACTCGCTCGCCATTGCGCGCGCGGCGGGACAGTACCAGTTCGGCAAGTTCACCTTCGGCCTCGGGTACAGCAACGCGCGCTACGCCCCGGATGGCAGCTCGGTGTTCCACGATACCCAGAAGTACAACACCGGCCAGGGCTTCCTGAACTATCAGTTGAGCCCGTCGCTGCTGCTCGGCCTCGGCTACAGCTATACGCACGCCAATGGCGATACGACGGCGAGTTACAACCAGGTGTCGCTCGGTGCGGATTACAGCCTCTCGAAGCGCACCGACCTCTACATGACGGCAGCCTGGCAGCATGCAAGCGGCGATACAGGCAACGGCACGGGCGGCTCGATGCCGGCCGAGGCTTCGGTCGGGTCGTATGGTTACGCGGGGACGTCGAACCAGACCATCGTGAACCTCGGGTTGCGGCATAAGTTCTGATTCAGCACTTTGCAGTTACGCGACGCCGGATGCGCCTGTTGGGCGGTGCATCCGGCGTTTTGGCGTGTGCGGCTTTGACTCCGGTTCAAAGCGCGTCGAGCGCCGGGGTTTTACGCTTCACGCCTCGCGCGAGCGCCGTAGCGTGAGTAACGCGAGCCACGCGGCGAGGCGCTCCATACAGCGCCGCACGCCTGCAAACGGCGGCTGCCATGCGCTCGTGATGCTCACGCGCGCCGGCAACGCGGCCTCAGTGCTGAGCCAGATGCGCTCGCCGCGCTCGAGCCGAAGCGTCTCGCCCGGTTGCAGCCAGTGGTCGTAGGGCGAGCGGGCGCGCGTGATCCACACCTGGGCTGCTTGAACACGCAGCGTGGCCGACGCATTCACGCGCCAGGTGAGCGTACGCATGGGCGGCACGGCGAAGTGGACCGATTGTGCGGGCAACGGATCGTCGAAGCGGTCGGTTGCGTCTGCAACGGCCGGTGCGAGGGGCTGTGAAGCGGTCAGTGAAGCTGCCTGAAAAGCGTCATCCATCGTTTTCTCCAGTTTTTGGAGCCGACGAACGGAGCGCTGTCACCCAGAAAAACAAAAAGCCCCGTCGATGCCGGCGGGGCTTGTGATTTGCGTGACGACAGACTGCTAGTACGCACACCATCCCCGTGGGTTACCCGTATGGGTTTTCCACGGATGATTCATCGTGTTCGCGATGATGAGGAGGGTGGAAGAGGTGTGCATGGATCGAGTGTGCGGGCCGCCTTGCGGCGCTGTCAACCTGAAATGCTTAAATGGCTTTGGAAGCCGCGGTTTGTGTTGCGTGCGAGTCTCGTTCGCCGCTTTGCATGACGCGATCGTGCCCTTCGATGGCATATCCCCTTGCGGGCGGTACCGGTTTCTCACTAGCATTGGTTGTTTTCACAGATATCCGGTTGGCCGTGCCCACAATGTGGGAGTGAGCCGCTGATAAGCCCCCAAAGCGTCGAACTGTTGTGTGGAAGCGACTGCATCTGATATATCACATACAGAATATTGATTTTTGTCGCGACGCAGCATATGATTGAGTCATTCGATTACTCAATCATGCGGAGCTTCAAATGGATTTCGTTTCTCTCGCACTTTTCAGTGCAGCGGTGGTGGGTTTGGGTGCAGCGGCTACGGTCATGATCGCCAGGTGGCTGCCGCAATCTGCTATTGAGCAGGCCGCACAGCATGGCCGGTACGCTGGTTTGGGCGAAGCGCCGCGCGTGAGAGCGGTTCGTCGTGCACAATTCGGTCCGCGAATCCGTCCGCAGGTCGGAAAAGAGGTAATCAATGTCGTCAGAACAAACTGAAGTTGTAGCAAGCCGGGAAGCGGCGCCCCTCAAGCTGGCGCTGCAGCCCATCAACGCAACACTGAGCCTGCGCGATCAGGCTTACGCCATGCTGCGCCAGGCCATTGCCGACGCCGACATCTACCAGTCGCGCGAGGAAATCCGGCTCGACGAGCGCGTGCTGAGCGAATCGCTCGGCGTGAGCCGCACACCGGTGCGCGAGGCCATGACGCTGCTCGAGCAGGAAGGCTTCCTGCGCATGGTGCCCCGCCGTGGCATCTATATCGTGCGCAAGAGCAAGCGCGAAATCGTGGAGATGATCCAGATGTGGGCCGCGCTCGAAAGCATGGCCGCACGCCTCGCCACGATCCACGCCACCGACGAGGACATCGCGCGTCTGCGCCACATGTTCGACGACTTCCGCGACAGCACGCCCGCCGAGCATATCGCCGAGTACTCGGACGCCAACATCGCGTTTCACCAGGCGATCGTCGAGCTCTCCCGGTCGCAAATCATCCTCGACACCATCAAGAACATCTTCGTGCATGTGCGCGCCATTCGCCGCATGACGATTTCGCAGAGCGACCGGGCTTCGCGCTCGATCGTCGACCATCTGCGCATTATCGAAGCGCTCGAGAAGCGCGACACCGAGTTGGCGGAAAAGCTCGTGCGGCAGCATTCGCTGGATCTCGCGATCTACGTCGAGAAGAACTGCGATTTCCTTGACTGAGACGGGCAGTCAGCGCCGCTAAATCCGGGAGAAACGGGAGACCTTTGGTCTCCCGTTTTGCGTTTACGCTCCTTCGCGACCCGTCGGCTGAGGGCCTCCGACGCCGACTTTATGCGCATCAACCCCTGGCATCCCTGACCAAATCGCGGTCTCTCACAGCCATCCTTCACACGGAATCTGGCATATCAGACACGGAAAATGCTCGGGGTTTTCCCTCGTGTGCGCCGCGTCAACGCCGTCGAATTTGCACCGAAGCCGTACTGGATAAGGCTTCGACGCGATTCTAGTGGCATTCCCGAAGAGCAATTCCCCTCTTGCTTCACGCTGATATATCACATACCGTATTGCTCAAGGACGCAGATGTCGCGCCATAGCGCGAAACGCCTCTGCCCACGCAACCCCACCGATTTTCGAAAACTCGCCCGGCCACGATTAGATAAGGAGACATGACATGGGCAAGGCATTAAACGGCGTGCGCATCCTCGATTTCACGCACGTGCAGTCGGGACCCACCTGCACGCAACTGCTCGCCTGGTTTGGCGCGGACGTGATCAAGATAGAGCGCACTGGCGCCGGCGACGTCACGCGCGATCAGCTGCGTGACCTGCCGGACGCGGACAGCCTCTACTTCACGATGCTCAACGGCAACAAGCGTTCGCTCACGCTCGACACGAAGAACCCGCAAGGCAAGCGCGTGCTGGAGCGGCTCATTCGCGACTGCGATGTGCTGGTCGAGAACTTCGCACCTGGTGCGCTCGAGCGCATGGGCTTCAGCTGGGAGCGTATACAGGAGCTGAACCCGCGCATGATCGTCGCCTCGGTGAAGGGCTTCGGCCCCGGCCCCTATGAGGACTGCAAGGTCTACGAGAACGTCGCGCAGTGCGTGGGCGGCGCGGCTTCGACGACGGGTTTCGACGACGGCCCGCCGGTCGTTTCCGGCGCGCAGATCGGCGACAGCGGCACGGGCCTGCATCTCGCGCTCGGCATCGTCACGGCGCTCTATCAGCGAACGCATACGGGACGCGGCCAGAAGGTGCTCGCGGCCATGCAGGACGGCGTGCTCAACCTGTGCCGCGTGAAGCTGCGCGACCAGCAGCGCCTCGAGCGCACCGGCGTCATGAAGGAGTACCCGCAGTACCCCAACGACGGCTTCGGCGAGGCCGTGCCGCGCGCCGGCAATGCGTCGGGCGGTGGCCAGCCGGGCTGGATTCTCAAGTGCAAGGGTTGGGAGACCGATCCGAACGCCTATATCTATTTCATCGCGCAGGCGCCTGTGTGGGACCGCATCTGCAAGCTGATCGGGCGCGAGGAGTGGATCGACGATCCGGACTACGCGACGGCGAACGCGCGCCTGCCGCGCCTGAAGGCGATCTTCGACGAGATCGAGCACTGGACCATGCATCGCACGAAGTTCGACGCGATGGCGGTGCTCAACCGCTACGACATTCCGTGCGGCCCGATTCTCTCGATGAAGGAGATCGCCAGCGACGAATCGCTGCGCGCGAGCGGCACGATCGTCGAGGTGGACCACCCGGTGCGCGGCAAGTACCTCACGGTGGGCAACCCGATCAAGCTCTCGGACAGCCCGACCGAAGTCACGCGTTCGCCGATGCTCGGCGAGCACACCGACGAGGTGCTCGCCGAATTCGGCTACACGAAGGACGAGATCCACTCACTGCGCGATGCTGGCGCGGTTTGAAACCAGGGAGCGAAACATGGAAACGTGGATGCGTTTGATGGCGAGCGACGGCAGCATTGTGTTCGGCCGCGTCGAAAACGGTTACTTGCACGAATACGAAGGGCTCGATCAGCCGGTGCCGACTGGCGCGGTGCTGTCGCTGCGCGCACTCACGCCGCTCGCGCCCTGTGCGCCCGGCAAGGTGGTCGCGCTCTGGAACAATTTTCACGCGCTCGCCGCGAAGCTGGAAAAGCCGGTGCCTTCGCACCCGCTCTTCCTCATCAAGCCGGCGGCATCGGTAATCGGCTCTTCGGAATTGATTCGGCGTCCTGCCCACTATGCGGGAAAAATCGTCTTCGAAGGCGAGCTCGGCATCGTGATCGGCAAGCGCTGCCGCGATGCGAGCGTCGAAGAGGCCGCTTCGGCGATCTTCGGCTACACGATCGTCAACGACGTCACGGCGGCGGGTCTTATTACCGAGAATCCGCACTTCCCGCAATGGTGCCGCGCCAAAGGTTTCGATACGTTCTGTTGTTTGGGCCCGGCGATCGTTTCCGGCTTCGACTGGCAGCGCGCGCGCGTCGTCACGAAACTCGACGGTGTGGAGCGGCAGAATTATCCGCTCGACGACATGGTGTTTTCGCCGGCGCAGCAGGTGAGCCTCATTTCGCAGGACCTGACGCTCGAGCCGGGCGACGTGATTGCATGCGGCACGTCACTCGGCGTAGGCTCGATCGTTGATGGCGCAACCGTCGAGGTCACCATCGAAGGGATCGGTACGTTGAGCAATACGCTGGGCGCCGTATGCGCGCAATCCGAGTCGCTCGCGGCCGTAGAGGGTGCGGCTTGATGACGTAAAACCAGAGACGCGCGCGGCAGCGATGCCGCGCGAGGAGGAGAGATGCCGGAGCAACTGGCTGGCGACCTGGCGTGGCTAGGCGCCGGCGTGCTGTTTGCATGGCTCGGCTGTGCATTTGCACAACTGGCGGCGCTCGCGCCGTTGCGTGCGTGGCCTTCGCCGCGTTCTCGCGCCGTGCCGCGCTGCGCGAGGCGTGCTGGTGCGCCGCACAAACATCGCATCGCCTTTGCCATTTCGTTCGCATTGCTACTGACCGTGCCGCCCGGCGTGATCGCTGCAGGCGGGATGCATGCGCCCGACGCGACGGTTGCCGTCGAAGCTGGCGTGTTGGCCGGTTTGTGCCTTGCGGGCCGACGTGACCTCACGCGGCGCGCGCGGACGGCGGCGCTGCTGGGTGGCGTGTCGGGCGCGAGTGTCTTGACCGGCGCGTTCATTGGCTACGTGTTGCAGCCGGAGCGTGGTCCGATCGAACGTGTCGCGCTGTTCGTCGCGGCGGCGACCGGCGCGCTGTTGATTGGCGGCGCGCTGAGTTTGTTCAGCCGTGGCGCGCGAGCGAGCGGCGCGGTGCGCAGGCGCGAGCCGTTCGGCCGCGGCGACCGCGTCATGCATGGGATGGCGCTGTTGCTAGGCGTGGCGCTCGGCTATGGGTTCCTGAGCGCGCATGCTTCCCCCGAATTCGAGATCTCCATACTGGTTGCAGCGAGCGTGCTCTGCGCGGCGCTGGGCGTGCGGCTCATGAGCGGCGCGCGGCTACCGCGGCTCGCGCGGACAGGCGCCGTCGAGACGTTGACGTCACACGAGCCCTTCGCCGCGACTTTCCACGCGAGCTTCGCGGGTGTGCCGGACGAACTGCTGGTCGCGGCGTGCGGCAGCGGTGCGTTCGAACCCGCCTGGCTAACCGCGAGCGACACGCCACACGGCGGCGGACGCGCGGGTCATCACGCCTCGCAGGATTTGCCGCGGCGGCGGCGCAGCCGGGGCGGCGCGTTGCGTCAGCGACAAGGGCCGCACTAAGGCCTTACTGAAATACCGTGCGCGCTGCCACCGGCGAAGGTGGCAACTGCACGAGACTATTTGCGGGACCCCACGGGGAAACAACAACAGAACGCGCAATACGACGCGAATGATTAGCCATGCCTGATGGTTTTTGCTGGCGTCATAAAACCTTACTTATGCAAACTCGCTTCTGACACTTTTGTAATGTTCTCGATGAGCGCCGCGCCTTCCTCCATGAGGAAGCGCTTGAACGCGAGCGCGACGGGCGGCAGACGCTTGTTTTTCCGGTGCACGACGTACCAGTTGAGCATGACCGGGAAGCCTTCCACGTCGAGCACCGTGAGGTGACCGACCTGCAATTCGAGGCTGATGGTGTGCGCCGAAAGAAAGGCGATACCCATGCCCGCGATCACGGCCTGCTTGATCGTCTCGGTGCTTTGAATCTCCATGGCGATCTTGAGGTTCGTGATCTTTCCGGCGAAACCTTCTTCCATCGAGTTCCAGGTGTCCGAGCCGCGTTCACGCACGATGAACGCCTCGTTGGCGAGCGTGCTGAGCTTGATGGCGCGCTTGTTCGCGAGCGGGTGCGAGGGCGCCGCCACGATCACGTACGGGTGGGGCGCAAACGGCTCGTTGATGGCGTCGGTCGCATGCGGCGGACGCACCATCACCGCGAGATCGGTCTGGTTGGTGGCGAGTTGCTGAAGCAGCTGCTCGCGGTTGTGCACGGAGAGATTGAGCGCGACGCCCTTGTAGCGGCGCGTGAACTCGGCCAGCAGCCGCGGAAAGAAGTAATCGCCCGCGCTAATGACGGCGACGTTGAGCTTGCCGCCCGAGACGCCCTTTAGCTGGCTCATCGCCTCGTCCACTTCGTGGAACTGCTGCATGATCGCGCGGCTGTAGTGAAGCATCTCCGTGCCCGCGGGCGTGAGATAGATCTTCTTGCCGAGCTGCTCGAAGAGCGGCAGGCCTGCGTGATCTTCGAGCTGCCGAACCTGCGTGGAGACGGCCGGCTGGGTGAGATGCAGTTCTTCCGCAGCACGCGAAAAACTGAGGTGGCGCGCCACGGTCTCGAAGACCTTGAGCTGGCGCAGCGTGGCGTTTCGCATCGTCATGGCCGAACCATAAAGGATACTGAATCCACATAATAACAAACTTTAATTGTGAGTAATTCAGCAATCACCCTAGCATAAGTTGAAAGGCATCCGAATGCCGCGCGATGCGCTCGAAGCTATGTTCGGGTTAACGCTCGGAAATACGATTTCATAAGGGACAACGCGTAGAAAGGCCCTTGTTTAACGGTGTTTTAAGGGACATGCAGCAACGTCAGGGTGAATGAGGATTGACGAATTTCTATTCGATTTTTTCATTCATTCCAAGAATAAAAACAGACGTAACGAAGCACAGAGCTAAAACCATAAGTTGGAATTTATGCACGCCCGTAATCACGCAGGCTGCAATGAATAGATAGCGGAGACAAGCGATATGAATGCAATCGGTCAGAGGAGCGAGAGCGGTCCGTTCTGGACGAACCGCTGGTTTCAATTGGTGGTGGGCATGCTATGCATGGCGCTCGTTGCCAACCTGCAATACGCATGGACGCTGTTCGTCGCACCGATGAACTCGCGCCACCATTGGGGCCAGGCAGAGATTCAACTGGCGTTCTCGATTTTCATCCTGACCGAAACCTGGCTCGTGCCGGTGGAAGGCTGGCTCGTCGACAAGTTCGGCCCGCGTCCGGTCGTGGCGGGCGGTGCGGTTTGCGCAGGCCTTGCCTGGGTGATCAACTCCTACGTCACGACGCTGCCGATGCTCTACGTTTCGGCCGTGATCGCAGGCATCGGCGCGGGCGGCGTGTACGGCACCTGCGTGGGTAACGCGCTCAAGTGGTTCCCGGACCGCCGCGGCCTCGCCGCGGGCCTCACGGCCGCGGGCTTCGGCGCCGGCGCCGCCGTGACGGTGATTCCGATTGCGAACATGATCACGCGCTCGGGCTACGAGCACACGTTCTTCGTGTTCGGCGTCATTCAGGGCGTATCGATTCTCGCGCTCTCGTTCCTGCTCGTAAAGCCGGTACCGCGCGCCGTAGCCGTGGCTGGCCGCCGACTCGTCTCGCGCGTCGACTACACGCCGGGCCAGATGATCAAGCAACCGGTGTTCTGGGTGATCTACATCTGCTTCGTCGCAGTGGCCGCTGGCGGCCTGATGGCAACGGCGCAGATCGGACCGATCGCCAAGGACTGGGGCCTCGCTCGCATCCCGATGACGGTGTTCGGCATGACGCTGCCGCTCCTCACGCTCACGCTCTCGATCGACAACATCTGCAACGGCTTCACGCGTCCGCTGTGCGGCTTCATCTCCGACAAGATCGGCCGTGAGAACGCGATGTTCCTGATCTTCGTGGGCGAAGGCCTCGCGCTGCTCGGCATGATGCAGTTCGGTACGAACCCGTATGCGTTCATGGTCTTCGCCGCACTCATCTTCCTGTTCTGGGGCGAGATTTTCTCGATCTTCCCGGCCATCTGCGCGGACACGTTCGGCAGCAAGTTCGCCGCATCGAACGCCGGCACGCTGTACACGGCCAAGGGCACCGCAGCGCTGCTCGTACCGGTGGCCTCCGTGCTGTCTGCTACGGGCGGCTGGAGCGCGGTGTTTATCGCTGCGGCGGTCATCACCATCGCAGCGGGCGTGAGCGCCAAGTTCTTCCTCGCACCGATGCGCAAGCGCCTGATCGAGCAGAGCAGCGAAGCGAGCAATGAAGCGAGCAACGAGCCCAACGTCACGCTGGCGACGAATACGGGCGCGGGATTGCAGCAGTGGTCCAACCAAAGCGGCGAATGAGGCACGCGGGCCCGCCATGTCGATGAACGTATCACTCCAGCAGCTCAAGGTGTTCGTCGCGGTGGCGCGGGCGCGCAGCTTCACGCGCGCCGCGCGCGAGTTCGGGCTCACGCAGTCGGCGGTGAGCCGCTGCGTGCGCGAACTGGAAGAAGCGGTCGAGCTCAAGCTCTTCGACCGCACCACGCGCCAGGTCGAGCTCACACTCGCGGGCAGCGGCTTCGAGCGGCGCATCGGCCGCCTGCTCGACGAGATCGAGATGGCGCTCAACGAGGGCCGCGACGCGCACCAGGCGCATAGCGGCGTGGTGCTGGTGGCAAGCAATCCGGTGCTCTCGTCGACGTGGGTGCCCGCCGCGCTCGCGCGCTGCCAGGCGGCTTTTCCTTCGCTCACGCTGCAACTGCAGGACTTGCCGCAGGCGGCCGTGCTGCAGGCGGTCGAGCAGGGCGAGGCCGACTTCGGCGTGATCGCGGAAAGCGTGCCGTTCGCGAGCGGCAACCTCGACGTGCAGCCGCTCTCGGCCACGCCGCTTTGCGCGCTGTTGCCTGCACACCATCCGCTTGCGCTACAGGGGGCGCTGCGATGGGACGATCTCGCGCGCGAACCGCTCGTCACGCTCAATCGCGATGCGGGCTGCCGCGGCGCGGTGATGCGCGCGCTGGACGGTCTGCGGCCCGAGGGGAGGCCGCTGCAGGAGTTCGCGCACGTGGCGGGCGTGGCGCGCATGGCGCAGCTCGGCATGGGCATTGGCGTGCTGCCAGTGTGCGTGGACGGCGCGCGCGGCGGGCTTGCGCATCGTGCAGGGGAGGTTGCGCACGCAACGTGTCACTGGCCCGCGCCCGCGGGGCCGCTCGTTACGCGCTTGCTGCATCCCGTCGTGAACGTGACGACGATGCTCGTGCGCCGTCGCCATCGTTCGTTGCGGCCTTGCGCTCAGGCGGCGTGGTCGCAATTTATGCCGGACGGGGCAGTCGCCGATAGCCCCGTCTCAGCGGATTCGGGTGTGGAGGACGCTCTGTCGCGGGACAACGAAGCGCTGCCGGAAACATCCATCGACGGCTCGCCTTTGCGTGGCACGAACGGCGCGCCGAAGCGCGTCGCATTGCGCGGCGCGGATGCACCGCCGCCGCTCCAGGTCACCCGCACACACGCCCGCATCGAATAGCGCGTGTTTCCTTCCGCTCCAAAACAAAACGGATCGCTCCAAGCGATCCGTTTTGTTTTTTCCAGCACCTGCGCCAGCCACCCGCATTGCCGCCGCAAAAAAAAGCGGCGCACGCGCCGCCTTTTCGCCGTGGCTTACGCCGCCTGCATCGCCATCCGCTCCCGCAACTTGACCAGCGCGAGCACGGTATCGATGGCCGGCGTCGGCTCGCCAATCAGCTTGCCCATTTCCTGCACGACAGTGATCAGCGGATCGATCTCCATTGGCCGGCCGGTTTCGAGGTCGACAAGCATCGAGGTCTTGTGCGCGCCAACCGCGCCTGCGCCGTCGATGCGACGCTCCACGTCCACGCGGAAGTTCACGCCGAACTGCTCGGCAATGCGCTTGCCTTCGAGCATCATCGTGCGCGCCACGGCGCGCGTGGCCGGGTCGCTCGTGATGACGTCGAGCGTGCCGTGCGTGAGCGCGCTGATCGGGTTGAAGCAGAGGTTGCCCCACAACTTGAGCCAGATTTCGTCGCGGATGTTCTCGCGGATCGGCGCGTCGAACCCCGCGGCCTGCATGGCTTCATGAAGCTGGACAATGCGCGGCGTGCGCTCGCCCGAAGGCTCGCCAATCGGAAACTTCTTGCCGTACACATGGCGGATCACGCCGGGCGCGTCGATTTCGGCGGCCGGGTAGAGCACGCAGCCGATCGCGCGTTCGGGCGTGAGACGGTTCCATTGCGCGCCGTCCGGGTCGATGCTTTCGAGCCGCGTGCCCGCGAACTTGCCGCCATGCTGGTAGAAGTACCAGTAGGGAATACCGTTGGTGCCCGTGACGATGGCCGTATGCTTGCCGAGGAGCGGCTGCATCGCGTCGATCACGCCGGCCACCGAATGCGCCTTGAGCGTGATGATGACGACGTCCTGCACACCCAGTTCGCGCGGGTCGGAGGTGCAACGCACCTTCGCCACGTACTCCTCACCGTCCATCAAGAGGCGTGCGCCATTCTCGCGCATGGCGGCCAGATGCGGGCCGCGAGCCACGAAGCTCACGTCGGCGCCCGCGCGCGCGAGCTGCACGCCCATCATGCCTCCAATGGCGCCCGCTCCAAAGATGCAGATCTTCATGTTGAAACCCCAATGACGTTGAAAACCGCTTGTCCGCAGGGTGTTTTCGCGAGCGTCGGGGAAAAGCTACCCGCTCGCCGCGACCCCGGACGATGGTTTGAGCATAGGGGGTGCTGTCGATTAACGACAGTTAAAGTTTCTCGCGAAAATCATCAAGAGAAGCTTATGGATTAAGAGTGCGCGAGAAGGGGATTCAGGCGCGCCGCACGAGCAGAAAACTCACGCCAATCAGGCCGAGAAACGCGCCGCAGGTGCGATTGAACCAGCGGCGCACGGCGGTGCGCGTGAGCCAACGTCCGAGGTACATGCCGGCGAGCGAATAGAGCGCGATGGCTACGCATTCGAGCACGAGAAAACTCGCGCCGAGCACGCCGAACTGCGGCGCGATGGGTTTGGCCACATCGACGAATTGCGGCAGGAAGGCCGTGAAAACGAGAATCGCCTTGGGGTTGCCCGCCGCCACGAGGCACTCGCGCCACGCGAGGCGCGCGAGCGAGGCGTCGCTATCCATGCTCTCGCCGATGGGATTGGCGTCGCTGCGCCAGAGCTGCACGGCAAGCCACACGAGGTAAGCGGCGCCCGCGAGCTTGATGACGAAGAAGACCGCCTCGGAAGCGCGCAGCACCACGGCAAGGCCCGTGGCCGCGAGCGCGATCATGGCCGCGAACGACACGAGCCGGCCCGTGCCGCCAAGGAACGCGCGCAGGAAACCGTGCCGCGCGGCCACGTTGATGGAGAGCAGATTGTTCGGCCCCGGCGCCATGTTGAGCGCGAAGCAGGCGGGCAGAAAGAAGAGCCAGGCGGTGAGGGACATGATGACGCTCGAAAGTAAGCGCCGTGCGCGGCGCGCCGTGAATCGCGCCATTCTAGCGCGCCTCGCGCACGGCCCCCTGCCGCTCAATGGAAAATCGGCAGCATGAGAAAGAGCTTGATGGTGATGGCGTTGGCAATGTCGATGAAGAACGCGGCCACCATCGGCACCACGAGAAACGCGAGATGCGAGTGGCCAAAACGCGCCGTGACCGCCTGCATGTTCGCAATCGCCGTGGGCGTCGCGCCGAGGCCAAAGCCACAGTGGCCCGCCGAAAGCACGACGGCGTCATAGTTAGCGCCCATCGCGCGGAACGTCACGAAGATCGCATAGACCACCATGAGCAGCGTTTGCGCGGCGAGGATCGTGAAGACGGGCAGCGCGAGCGACGCGAGGTCCCACAGGCGCAGCGTCATGAGCGCCATGGCGAGAAAGAGCGCGAGGCTCACGTTGCCGATCAGCGCGACGGCATGCTCGGCCACAGGGCGCCCGACGAGCGCGAGCCCATTGGCGAGCAGCACGGCCACGAACAGCACGCATACGAACGTCGGCAATTCGAATGCGGTGCCCGCGATCAGCCCGGAGAGGGCGTCGCCCAAGGCGAGGCTGATCGCGATGAGCGTGAGCGTATTGATGAACGCGCCCGGCGTGGTGGGCTGCTCGGCTTTCGGTTCTTCGAATGCGTAGGGATCGGGCGTTGCCGCTCCGGGAGCAACGTCTCCATCCTGCGCGCCGATGCGCTTCATGAGGTGCTGCGCAACCGGGCCGCCGAGAATGCCGCCCATGATCAGCCCGAACGTGGCGCACGCAATCGCCGCTTCGGTGGCGGACTGCAGCCCGTGATGCTCGGTGAACACCGCGCCCCACGCGGCGCCTGTGCCATGCCCGCCCGCGAGCGACACCGAACCGCCCAGCAGCCCGAACAGCGGATCGACACCGAACGCCATGGCGAGCGCGATGCCCAGCACGTTCTGCAGCACGAGCAGCGTGACCACCACGGCGAGAAAGCGCACGAGCACAGGGCCGCCGTGCTTCAGGTTGGCGAGGTTCGCGTTGAGCCCGATAGTGGCGAAAAACGCCTGCATGAGCGGCGCTTGCAGCGAGGTGTCGAAGACCACGTCCACGTGCGCGCCGCTGTGCAGGCCGAACACGATCAGCGCGGCGACGATGCCGCCCGCCACGGGCTCCGGGATCGTCCATTTGCGCAAGACCGGCACGGCGGCAACGAGCCACTGGCCGACCAGCAGCACGAGCGATGCGACGACGAGCGTTCCGTAGACTTTGACGTTCATGGCGGGTGTCCGGCGGGGCGGTGAGGGCGCAAGGCTGGCGGCGCATCTTTCGCGCACGGTACACCAGGCGTTCGCGCGTTGCGCGCATGGTGCGCAGCGATCCGCAGCCGAAGGCCGGTGCCGGCCACGTTGCTTGCACGAAACGGGGCCCCACGCTTAAATAGGCACGCGGTGCGACGCCGCGGCCACCGCGCGCGAGGCCGCCGCTCATGCAGGACGAATATCCGCCGCGTTTCCCCGTTTGTCATGATGGCGCGAGACCGTACAAGAACCGGAGAAGGTCATGAATGGGAGCACCATTGCTGAACGCGAGGCGGCCGGGCGTGCCGCGCGCGAGCGCTCGAAACGTTCGAGCCACAAGGAAACCGGCACCATCAAGCGCGATCCGCTCGCCTTGCTGCACGCGAGCAGCGAAGGCCGCGTGCCGAACCTCGTGCAATTGCGCTACGGGCGCATGATCGTCTCGCCCTTCACGTTCTTTCGCGGCAGCGCGATCCTCCAGGCGCACGATCTCGCGGGCGTGCCCAACACCGGCATGGCGATGGAGATTTGCGGCGACGCGCATCTGCTGAACTTCGGGGCCTTCGCCACGCCCGAACGCCAACTCGTGTTCGATCTGAACGACTTCGACGAAGTCGCGCCCGGCCCGTGGGAGTGGGACGTGAAGCGCCTCGTGGCGAGCTTCGTCGTGGCGGCGCGGCACATGCGCTACTCGCGCGGCGTGGCCGAGGAACTGGTGATGACGGCCGTGACCAGCTATCGCGATCGCCTGCGCCAGTACGCTGAGTACGGCGCGCTCGATCTCTGGTACGACAAAATCACCTTCGACCGCATGGTCGAGACCGCGCTCACGCCCGAAGGCCGCCGCCTGATCCGTCGCGGCATGGAGAAGGCCGCGAACCGCACGCACGAGAACCTGCTCGAAAAGCTCGCGGAGCGCGACGGCGAGCATTGGACGATTCGCGACGCCCCGCCCGCGCTTTTTCACGTGCACGGCGCGAACACGCTGTTCGAACCCGAAGACGACTGGTTCACGCTTGGCGACTGGCGCACGCTGATCGAGCCGATGTACCAGGATTACGCGAAGACCCTCGCGCCCGACCGGCGCGAACTGCTCGATCACTTCGCCATTCAGGATATGGTGTTCAAGGTGGTGGGCGTGGGCAGCGTGGGCACGCGCTGCCTCGTGATGCTGCTCGTCGATCATCACGAGAAGCCGCTCTTCCTGCAGGTGAAAGAGGCGCGGCGCTCGGTCATTTCGCAGTACTTCAAATCGCCTTCGATCAAGCACGAAGGCGCGCGCGTCGTGCACGGCCAGCGGCTCCTTCAGGCGGCGAGCGACATCTTCCTTGGCTGGACCACGGGGCCCGCAGGGCGTCACTTTTACGTGCGCCAGTTGCGCGACATGAAGCTCTCAGTCGATCTTCAGTTGCTCGACAGCACGCTGCTCTGCGGCTATGCACGTTTGTGCGGGTGGGCGCTCGCGCGCGCGCATGCGAAGTCGGGCAGCGCGGCCATCGAAATTGGTTCGTACATTGGCCGCAGCGACCAGTTCGCCGAGGCGCTTACGGGCTACGCGTTCGCCTATGCCGACCAGGTGGAGCGCGATTACGACGTGTTCATCAAAGCCGCGCGCAGCGGCGCGATCGTCGCGCGCAGCGACGAGGACATGGCGGCCGATTTCCGCGTTTGAGCGCGCTTGACTAGAGGCCGCATGCGAGGCGCGCAGCCGAACGCGCTATCCTTGCGCTTTTCTTTCGTCCCGCTGCGCATGTGCCTCGTCCACATGCCCGGCACGCGCCCCATGCGTCTACGTCATATCGAAGTCTTTCACGCGATCATGCGCACCGGCTCGCTTTCCAAAGCGGCCGAGCTGCTGTGCGTTTCGCAGCCCGCGGTCAGCAAGGTGCTCGCGCATGCGGAGCGCAGCGCGGGCCTCAAGCTCTTCAGCCGCGCGCACGGCCGCCTGCAGCCCACGCGCGAGGCCGAATTGCTGTTCGCCGAGACGCAGAAGCTGCAATCGAACCTCGACAGCATTCGCGATCTCGCGCGCAATCTCGCGCTGCGTCCGCAAGGGCTGTTGCGCATCGGCTGTCTCCCGAGCCTTGGCATGAGCCTGCTACCGGCTGCCGTGCAGACGTTTCGCGCGGGCTATCCCGAAGTGTCGCTCAAGATCCAGACGCGCCACACCGCGGAGCTGCTCAACGCGCTGCTTACGCGCGAACTCGATCTGGCCGTTGCGCTCAATCCGCCCGCGCGGCCGGGCATCGCCGCGGTCGAACTCGCACGCACGGCCGTGGTCTGCGTCGCGCCGCCCGATGACCCGACGCCGGAACATGCGCCGCTCGCGTTGCGCGATCTGGTCGACGGCGAGTGGATCAGCATTGGCAACGTCGATCCGCTTGGCGAGGCGATCGGCAACCTGCTCGAAGCCGAAGGCGTCGATGACCGGCTCGCGGTCGTCGAGGCACAGACGTGGCACGTCGCGCGCGCACTCGCTGCGCGCGGCATTGGGCGTGTGCTGCTCGACGAGCTCAGCGCGCGCGGGGCGGGCGAGCCGGTGGCGATCCGGCGCGTCGAACCGGCGCTCACGGTCGGCGTGTTCGCCATGTGGCGCGAAGGCGGCATGGACTCGCAGGCCGGCAACGCGTTCGTGGAAGTGCTGCGCGGCTGCCTCGCCGCTACGTGTACGGCGTGAGCGCGCGAGCGCCTGGACACGCGGCGTAATGTGAGCCGACAGGGGCCGCCGGTACAATCGCGCTCAGAGGGGAGCGCCGCTGTGCGCGCGCTTCGTGCGAACGAATGAGGGATTCAGGGGAGAAGGGGTTGAAGCGCGATTCAGAGCCATTGGGTTTCGCCGGAAAGCTGCGTGGCCGTGCGCTTCGCAGCCGCCTGGCACGCGCGCTCATGGCCATGGGTTACGTTGCGCTCGCCTGCGCCTGCACGTTTGCGGGCGCGGCGCATGCCGATGAACTGGAAAGCCCCACGCTGCGCAAGATTCGCGACACGGGCACGATCGTCATCGGCGTGCGCGAAGCGACCGTGCCATTCTCCTATATGGCCGGCGGCGAGCATGCAACGGGCTACTCGTACGAGATCACCCAGCGCATCGTCGAAAACGTGCGCGCGACGCTCAAGCTTCCCGCGCTGCGCGTGCGCGAACTCGTCGTCACGCCGCAAAACCGCATCACGCTCGTGCAGAACGGCACGATCGATCTCGAATGCAGCACCACGACGCACACGCGCGAGCGCGAGAACGACGTGGCGTTTTCCAACAGCATTTTCGAGTACGGCGTGCGCATGCTCGTGAAGCGCGGCTCGCCGGTGAAGGACTTCGGCGATCTTGCGGGCCGTACCGTGGTCACGACCGCGGGCACCTCGGAAGAGCGTTTGCTGCGCCGCTGGAACATGGAGCGCGAGATGAACATGCACATCATCGTCGCGAAGACTCACGGCGATTCCGTCGAAGCCGTGCGCTCGGGACGCGCCGTCGCCTTCGTCATGGACGAGCCGCTTCTGCACGCCGCGCTAGCGACCGGCTACATGGCGAGCGA
This sequence comes from Paraburkholderia sp. JHI869, assembly GCF_038900775.1. Taxonomy (NCBI): domain Bacteria; kingdom Pseudomonadati; phylum Pseudomonadota; class Betaproteobacteria; order Burkholderiales; family Burkholderiaceae; genus Paraburkholderia; species Paraburkholderia sp. JHI869. The sequence goes on along the minus strand of NZ_JAYMSC010000028.1, from coordinate 22,205 downwards.
AACGCCGGGTGCGCCCGTGGCGCAAAGCGCGCACGCCATGAGCGATGCGCACGCTTTCGCGATCGTAGGCAGCCCAGCCAGGGCGGAGGTGTACGGCTGTATGTTCCGGCGCGGCGACACCGCCTTCAAGCGTATTGCCGACGACACCATCGCGAAGATGCAGCGCTCGGGCGAAGCGCTCGCGCTTTACCGGCACTGGTTCGAGTCGCCCATTCCCCCCGCGGGCGTGAGCCTCGACTATCCGATGTCGGAGCAGATGAAGGCGCTTTTCGCGAATCCCAACGACCAGCCGCTCGATTGATGGCTCAACCGAAAGAAAGAGGCAACGATGAGTGACACGCAACAACGCAAAATTGCTCTGGTGACGGGCGCGGGCAGCGGCATTGGCCGCGCGTGCGCGCGCAAGCTGCTGGCCAACGGCTTCGCCGTCGTGCTGGCGGGGCGCCGGGCCGCGCCGCTCGAAGCGCTCGCCAATGAGGCCCGCACGCGCGGCGAAGAGGCGCTGGCGGCGCCCTGCGACGTGACCGACGCGGCGGCCGTCGAGGCGCTGTTCGAGACGATCCGCACGCGCTACGGCCGGCTCGATCTGCTCTTCAATAACGCGGGCCGCAACGCGCCCGCCGTGGACATCGACGAGCTTTCCGTGGACGACTGGCGCGCCGTGGTCGATACCAACCTCACCGGCGTATTCCTGTGCACGCGCGCGGCGTTCGGGCTCATGAAGCGGCAGACGCCGCGCGGCGGGCGCATCATCAACAACGGCTCGATTTCGGCGCACGCGCCGCGGCCGTTCAGCATTGCCTACACGGCGACCAAGCACGCTATCACCGGCCTGACGAAAACCGTTTCGCTCGATGGCCGCCGCTACGACATCGCGTGCGGGCAGATCGATATCGGCAACGCGGCCACGGAGATGGCCGAGCGCATGGCGCGCGGCGTGCCGCAGGCGAACGGCGAGATCGCCGTCGAGCCGCTGATGGATGTGGAACTCGTGGCCGACGCGCTGCTGCACATGGCGCAACTGCCGCTCGAAGCGAACGTGCAGTTCATGACGATCATGGCGACGAAGATGCCGTTCGTGGGGCGCGGCTGAGCACATCGGAAGGGCGCGGGCTGCCGGGCGCGTTCGCGCAGTGTCCCGTATACTGGCCGCTGAACCACCACGACGCCTGAGCGCCCATGTCTTTGCCCCCGCGTCCGGACGACGATCCGCGTCCCCAGCCGCCCGAACGTCCCGATGACAATGCCTGCTGCCAGAGCGGCTGCGACCCCTGCATCTTTGACCTCTACGCCGAAGAACTGGGCCTCTACCGAGCCGCACTGGCCGCCTGGGAATTGCGCGAAGCGGAGCGCCAGGCGCAGGTGAAAGCGCCTCGCAAGCAAGCCGCGAATCTGGCCTCGCATTCGGACTCAAAGCCGGCCGCGACAACGCGCGGCAAGTCCTCGCGCTGAATGGCACTGAACCGCCTTGCCCCTGCCGCCATGACCGAATCCATCCTCGTTCCCAACGCGCCCGCCCTCGAAACCGCAGCCCTCGACGCGCTGCAGGCGTTCGTCGAGCGTCATCCGCGCCTGTTCGTGCTGACTGGCGCGGGCATCAGCACGGATTCGGGCATTCCGGGCTATCGCGACGAGAACGGCGCCTGGAAGCGCTCGCCGCCCATCACGCTGCAGGAATTCCTGGGCTCCGAGAGCATGCGGCGTCGCTACTGGGCGCGCAGCCTGATCGGCTGGCCTACGGTTGGCCTCGCGCAGCCCAACGGCGCGCACCGCGCGCTCGCGCGCCTGGGTGCGGCGGGCTACGCGCGTACGCTCGTCACGCAGAACGTGGACGGCTTGCACCAGCGCGCGGGTAGCCGCGACGTGATCGAGTTGCACGGCAGCATCGCGCACGTGCATTGCCTCGATTGCGGCGCGCAGTATTCGCGCGCCTCGATCCAGCCGGAACTCGAGGCGCGCAATCCGGACATTGCGAGTGCGAGCGCGGAACCCGCCGCCGACGGCGACGCCCATCTCGACTTCGACGGCGCCAATGCCTTTCACGTGCCCGCGTGCGCGGCGTGCGGCGGCATGCTCAAGCCTTCGGTGGTGTTCTTCGGCGAGAACGTGCCGCGCGAGCGCGTGGCCAGCGCCTCGAACGCGCTCGACGAGGCCGATGCCGTGCTCGTGGTCGGCTCGTCGCTCATGGTGTATTCGGGCTACCGTTTCTGCGCCTGGGCGCAGCAGCGCGGCAAGCCTGTGGCCGCGATCAACATGGGCAAGACCCGCGCCGACCCGCTGCTCGCACTCAAACTCGAAGCCCCCTGCGCCACCGTGCTCGACGCACTGGGCGTGCGCCTCGTGCCCTGACACTCCACGACCCCACGGAACCGACGACATGCTGACCACGCTAGCCGACCTCGAAGCGCACTACGGCACGCCGCACGAACGCGCGCTGCGCAAGGAAATCGATCACGTCAACGCGGACTACCGGCGCTTCATCGAAAGCTCGCCGTTCGTCGTGCTCGCCACGGGCGGCCCGGAAGGCCTCGACTGTTCGCCGCGCGGCGACGCGCCCGGTTTCGTGCGTATTCTCGACGAGCACACGCTCGCGTTGCCCGACCGTCCCGGCAACAATCGCGTGGACAGCCTGCGCAACGTGGTCGCTTCGTCGCAGGTGGGGCTGCTGTTCATGGTGCCGGGCGTGGGCGAGATGCTGCGCGTGAACGGACGCGGACGTGTGAGCACGGACCCGGCGCTCGTCGAGAGCTTCGCCGTGGATGGCAAGCCGCCGCGCTCGGTGCTCGTGATCGACGTGGAAAGTGTGTATTTCCACTGCTCCAAGGCCATCGTGCGCTCGAAGCTGTGGGACCCATCGCACCACGTCGAACGCTCGCACCTGCCGAGCGCGGGTGAGATGCTGCGCCGCGTGAACGAGGAGGAATATGGCGAGACGTTCGACGCCGAAACCTATGAGGCAGGTCTCGCCGAACGCATCAAGACCACGCTGTACTGATCGAACCTTGATTGAACGCTGAAGAGAAACGCAAGACGATGAACGACCCGCAAGCTGCCCAACGCCTTTGCGCGCCCGCTGCCGAGCGCAATGCCGCGCCGATTCTGGAGGTGCTGCGCGGCGCACTGCCCGCGCGCGGCACGGTGCTCGAAATCGCGAGCGGCACCGGCCAGCATGCGGTGCATTTCGCGGCCGCATTTCCTGACCTCACGTGGCAGCCAAGCGATGCCGACGCGCGGGCCCGCGCCTCGATCGACGCCTGGCGCGAGCACACGGGTCTCGCCAACCTGCGCGCGCCGCTCGATCTCGACGTGCGCCGCGAGCCCTGGCCGATCGACGCGGTGGACGCCGTCGTCTGCATCAATATGATTCACATCGCGCCGTGGGAAGCGGCGCAGGCGCTCATGAAAGGTGCGGGCGCGCGCGTTGCTTCAGGGGGCGCGCTCGTGCTCTACGGGCCGTACCGGCGCGAAGGCGCGCACACGGCGCCGAGCAACGAGGCCTTCGACGCCGACTTGCGTTCGCGCGATCCGTCCTGGGGCGTGCGCGACATGGAAGCCGTGGAGGCGCTGGCGCAGGCCCAGGGCTTCGAGTGCGAGGCCCGCGTGGCGATGCCGGCGAACAATTTCAGTCTGGTGTTCAGAAAACAGTAAGCCAAGTCGGGAAACATGAGTCGCGATGCGCCCGTTAGCGCAGCGCCAGGGCGTTTCCCTTATGCTTGCACGGTTGGCGCCCCGTTGCGGCGCCGTCTATGAATGAAGTGGAGAAACAACATGAGCAAACAGCCAATCGGCGTGGTGGGTCTGGCCGTGATGGGTAGCAATCTGGCGCTCAACATCGAAAGCCGCGGCCATGCGGTCTCGGTGTTCAATCGCAGCCGCGCCAGAACCGACGAGCTGATCGCTGAGTATCCGGATCGCAAGCTCGTGCCGGCTTACACGCTCGAAGAGTTCGTGGATTCGCTGGAAAAGCCGCGCCGCATTCTGATGATGGTGAAGGCCGGCGCGCCCACCGACGACACCATCGCCGCACTCAAGCCGCTGCTGGAGAAGGGCGACATCCTGATCGACGGCGGCAACACGCACTTCACGGATACCATCCGCCGCAACCAGGAACTCGCGAAGTCGGGTCTGCATTTCATCGGCACGGGCGTGTCGGGCGGCGAGGAAGGCGCGCTCAAGGGCCCGTCGATCATGCCCGGCGGCCAGCGCGATGCTTACGATCTGGTTGCGCCGATCCTCACTGAAATCGCGGCGAAGGCGCCGGACGGCGCGCCCTGCGTGGCCTACATGGGCCCGGACGGCGCTGGCCATTTCGTGAAGATGGTGCACAACGGCATCGAGTACGGCGACATGCAGCTGATCGCCGAAAGCTACGCGGTGCTCAAGCAGGTGCTCGGCCTCTCGAACGAGGAGCTGGGCAAGGTCTACACCGAATGGAACGAAGGCGAGCTCGACAGCTACCTGATCGAAATCACCTCGAAGATCTTCGGCAAGAAGGACGAAGAAACGGGCAAGGATCTCGTCGACGTGATTCTCGACCGCGCCGCGCAAAAGGGCACCGGCAAGTGGACGAGCCAGAACGCACTGGATCTCGGCGCGCCGCTGCCGCTCATCACCGAAGCCGTGTTCGCGCGCGTGCTCTCGTCGCTCAAGACGCAGCGCGTGGCCGCGAGCAAGGTGCTCACCGGCCCGGATGCGAAGCCGTTCTCGGGCGACCGCAAGGCGTTCATCGAGGCGGTGCGCCGCGCGCTGTACTTCTCGAAGGTCATCTCGTACGCGCAAGGCTTCGCGCAACTGCGCGCCGCCTCCGACGAGTACAAGTGGGACCTCCAGTACGGCACGATCGCCAAGATCTTCCGCGCGGGCTGCATCATCCGCGCACGCTTCCTGCAGAAGATCATGGACGCCTACGCGAAGAACCCGCAGCTCGACAATCTGCTGCTCGACCCCTATTTCCGTGATATCGCGGCTAACTATCAGTCCGCGCTGCGCGACGTGGTGATCCAGGCGGTGAGCGCGGGCGTGCCGGTGCCGGCGTTCTCGTCGGCTGTCGCGTACTTCGACGGCTACCGCTCGGAGCGCGTGCCTGCCAATCTCGTGCAGGCGCAGCGCGACTTCTTCGGTGCGCACACGTTCGAGCGCATCGACAAGCCGGGCAGCTTCCACGCCGACTGGTCGTAAGGTAATGGAAAGACAAAAGGCCGCACTGTCGTTGCGGTCTTTGTTGGAATCGAAAGGTGAGTCCCGGGGACTCACCTTTTTTTATTGCTGAAATTGCAACGGTGTTTTGATGAATAAGGGTTTTCCCTAGCGAGGCCGGACGCCTACACTGTATTCAACGGCTGACGAACACGGTGTTCCGAAGCTGACATAAAACAGATGGAGGTCCGATCATGAACAAGCTTATCCCCGCAGTTGTCGTTGCCGCCGCTCTTGCCATTCCGGCAATCTCGTTCGCCCAGTCGAGCCAGCAAGGCCTGACTCGCGCTCAAGTGCGCGCCGAACTGGTCGAACTCGAGCACGCTGGCTACAACCCGTCGGCTGACCACGTGAACTACCCGGAAAACCTGCAGGCCGCGCAAGCTCGCGTGACCCAGGAAAAGCTCGCCGCCGGCGACACCAGCGGCTACGGCGCTCCGGCAGTGGGCACGTCGCAGTCGGGTGCAGCGGTGCAACCGGCGCAAGTCGCACCGAACCAGCGCATTTACTTCGGCCACTAAGCCCTGACCGAACGGAACCGCTTCAGGCGGTTCCGGCAAGCTACCCCCTGTAGTGAGTTGTCGCTGTACGTAGTGAGTTGGAAGTAGCAGAAGTTGCAGAAGTTGCAGTGCGAGTAGTTGCAGTCGCAGTACGCAGAGAGCAGAGAGTTGTTGCGGTAGAGGTTGCAGTCGTAGTTCGCAGAGAGAGGTTGCAGTAGAAGTGGCAGTGTGTAGTGAGTGGTTGCAGTGTGCAGTTGCAATACGCAGTACGCAGTGAGTTGTTGCAGTGAAGCAGTTGCAGTATGCAGAGAGAGCAGAAGGTAGTTGAAGTTGGCTGGCGCAGTGAGAGGTGCAGCCGTGCAGTAGCAGTAAGCAGTACGTTGTTGCCGTTGTCGCAGTAAGCAGTCCAGCGCGGGCCGGTTCTCCACCGGCCCGTACTTTTTTGTGCCGCGATTTGTCCATATCCAAGGACGCCTTACCAAACATTGACGGGTCCGGACGTCACTCCTATGATCGGGCGGCAGTTTCCATGACAGTTGCCCAGCTACAGGAGACGCCCCGCCATGACCCGCTCCACCCGCAAGCCCTTGCGCAGCCAGGCCTGGTTCGGCAAAGCCGACAAGGACGGCTTCATTCACCGCTCGTGGATGAAGAATCAGGGTATCCCTCACGACGCATTCGACGGCCGCCCGGTCATCGGCATCTGCAATACGTGGTCCGAACTGACACCTTGCAACGCGCATTTCCGCGAGCTGGCGGAGTACGTGAAAAAGGGCGTCTATGAGGCTGGCGGCCTGCCGCTCGAATTTCCGGTGATGTCGCTCGGCGAATCGAATTTGCGTCCCACCGCGATGCTGTTTCGCAACCTCGCTTCGATGGACGTCGAGGAGTCGATCCGCGGCAATCCGATCGACGGCACGATTTTGCTCGTCGGCTGCGACAAGACCACGCCCGCCTTGCTGATGGGCGCGGCGTCGTGCAACTTGCCCGCGCTCGCCGTCTCGGGCGGCCCGATGCTCAACGGACGCTTCCGGGGCCATGAGATCGGCTCGGGCACGGGCGTGTGGCAAATGTCCGAGGAAGTGCGCGCTGGCACGATGTCCCAGGCCGAATTCGTCGAGGCGGAGTCGTGCATGAACCGCTCGCGCGGCCACTGCATGACCATGGGCACGGCGTCCACGATGGCCTCGATGGTCGAATCGCTGGGCATGGGGCTGCCGCACAACGCGGCCATTCCGGCTGTCGATGCGCGCCGCCAGGTGCTTGCGCAACTGGCCGGGCGGCGCATCGTCGAGATGGTGCGCGAGGACCTCACGATGTCGAAGATCCTCACGCGCGCGGCGTTCGAGAACGCGATCCGCACCAACGCGGCCATCGGCGGCTCGACCAATGCGGTGGTGCATCTGATCGCGCTGGCACGGCGCATTGGCGTGCCGCTTTCGCTCGACGACTGGGAGCTTGGCTCCGATGTGCCTTGCCTCGTGAATCTGCAGCCATCGGGTCATTATCTGATGGAGGATTTTTATTACGCGGGCGGCTTGCCTGCGGTGCTGCGGCAACTCGGCGAGCAAGGGCTATTGCATCGTGACGCGTTGACGGTCAACGGCAAAACCATCTGGGAAAACGTGGCCGACGCGCCGAACTACAACGCCGAAGTCATCACCTCGTTTGCGCAGCCGTTCAAGCCGAAAGCCGGCATCGCCGTGCTCAAGGGCAACCTCGCGCCCGACGGCGCAGTGATCAAGCCTTCTGCCGCCACGCCCGCGCTGTTGCGCCATCGCGGCCGCGCGGTGGTGTTCGAAAACGTGGAGGAACTGCACGCGAAGGTCGACGACGACTCGCTCGACATCGACGAGCACTGCGTCATGGTCCTCAAGGGCGCCGGGCCAAAGGGCTACCCTGGCTTTGCCGAGGTCGGCAACATGCCGCTGCCGAAGAAGGTGCTGCAAAAGGGCATTACCGACATGGTGCGTATTTCGGATGGACGCATGAGCGGCACGGCGTATGGCGCGGTCGTGCTGCACGTGTCGCCCGAAGCGGCTGCGGGCGGTCCGCTCGCGCTCGTGCGCACGGGCGACATGATCGAGCTGGACGTTGCGGCGCGGCGCCTGCATCTGGAAGTCTCCGACGCGGAACTCGCGCGCCGCAAGACCGAGTGGAAGGCGCCCGAGTTGCCCGAGCGCGGCTATTACCGGCTGTATGTCGAACACGTTTTGCAGGCCGACAAGGGCGCCGACCTGGACTTTCTCGTCGGCGCGAGCGGTGCGGACGTGCCGCGCGACTCCCACTGATCGTGTCGGAGAACGCGATGAGCGCGCCAGCCAACGCCGCCGGCGCCATTGCCGGCATCTACCCGATCCTCTATGCGTTCTTCGATCGCGACAATCGCCTCGACCGCTCCGCCATGCGGCGTCAGGTCGAAGCGGCGGTGCGCGGCGGCGCGCCTGGTCTCGCGGTGCTCGGTCTTGCGACGGAGGTGAACAAACTTTCGCGCGCCGAACGCGAGCAGGTGATCGACTGGGCACAGGAGGACAGCGGCGGCGCGCTGCCGCTTGCCGTCACGGTGAGCGGTCCCACCATCGAGGCGCAGCGCGAATTCGCGCAACACGCCATCGAGCGCGGCGCGGCGTGGCTGATCCTCCAGCCGCCCGTGCGCGCGCCGGGCGAGCCTGCGCAACCCGAATCGTTCTATTTCGACTTCTTCGCCGGGGTGATGGCGGGGCTCGACGTGACGGTCGGCATTCAGAACGCGCCGGAGTATCTGGGTGTCGGGCTCTCGCCGGGCAGTCTGCGCGCGCTTGCCGCGCAATGCCCGAACTTCCGTGTGCTCAAAGGCGAAGGCCCTGCGGTCACGATCGCCGAAACGATCGCGCAGATCGGCGACCTGATGCCCGTGCTCAACGGCCGCGGCGGCATGGAATTGCTCGACAATCTGCGCGCCGGCTGCGCGGGCATGATCGTCGCGCCGGATTGCTTCGACTGGCAGCAGCAGATTTACGCCGCGTTCCGCGCAGGCGACATCGAGCGCGCGCAATCGCTGTACCAGCAGGTGCTGCCCGCCATCGTCTTCGTCATGCAGTCGCTCGATACGCTGATTGGCTACGGCAAGCGCATTGCGGCGTGGCGCATGGGCATCGACGTCGAATACGAACGCGATGTGAAGCTGGCGCCGAACCGCTTCGGCCTCGAAGCCGCGCGGCGATTCGCGCGGCAACTGGGCCCGCTTGCCTGATCAGCGCGCATGCAGATGCGGTACGCCCTCGCTCGTCGCGACCTTGAGTTGATGCAGCGCCCGGTGCGCCTTGTTCAACTGGGCCTGCGCGGCAATGCGCTGCGCCTCCAGCTGCGCCACTTCCTTGCGCACCTGACTCTGGCGGCCCGTCACCGTCTGCTCCTGTTCCGCGTGGCGCTGCAGATCCACGCGCAGCCGTTCGGCATGGGCCTCCGATTCTTCGATTTGCCGCGTGAGCTCCGCGTTTTGTGCGACGAGCTGCACTCGTCGCGTTTCGCCGTCGGCGAGGCGCGTGGCTTGCTCCTGCATGAGATGAAACGCCGAGCCGGCCGCGTCGAGGTCGTTGGCTTTCAGCGCGCGCCAAAGTACGCTTTCCTGATGGAGCGCAACGAAGTAGCCGAGCGTGGGCGGATGGAAGAAGAGGCTTACCGTATAGGCGAAGCAGCGATAGACGCGGAAGGTCATGAACTCGTCGGAGGCGTGGAGTGCTTCGAATACGGCGCCGTCGGCGATCTGTACCGGGCGGCCGTTCAGGTGCGCGGGCATGACCGGAACCGGATGAAGCGTGGACACCGGCCGCGGCCCGCCGGCGCCCTCGGGCATCACGGTCGCACCCGCCGCGGGCTCCGCGCGAGACTCGATCTCGACAGCGCTCTCAGGCGGCGTGGCTGCGGAATCGGCAGGCTCGGCCGGCGCTTGCGGGACGCGGCTCGCGGCAATGCTCGCAGCGGCGCGCTGCGTGGCCGCGTCATGGGCCACGGCGAGAATGCGTGATGGAGCGCCAGAAAGCGCGGTGTTACGGCGGTTCAGAATGGACTTCACGGCGGTTCCCCCAGTTTGGCGCGCCAGAAATAAGGCGCTGCAGCGCGCGGCAGCGTGGCACACGGGCGCCGGCGCGCAGGCAAATGGGGCGGGCGATGCGGGTAGGGCGCCGTCCGCTCCGGTTTCGCGTACTAGTGAAGCAGGCGAGGCCGGCGTGCAATGTCGTCGAAGAGCGCACGGCCGGGTTCGAGCGCGAAAAGCCAGGTTTCGTCATAGCCGCTTAGCGTGTCGAGCGCATCGCGCAGACGCTCGATGACTACAGCGGGAATTTCTACGGACGCCTCGGTGGCGCCGGTAAGCCGTGCGATGCTGGCATGCTGAACCAGTTCGTCGGCAGCTTCGGCCACGTCGGCCGCGAAGATGAGATGGTTGTTCAACAATTCGACGAGGCCCGGCGACGACGTGACATCTTCGACGTTGAGCTGCAGCGAAAGAAAGGTGGCTTTGTTCATTCTCGGATCCCTCAGGGCCATGGGACTGCAGCGAGAGGCCTTTCATCTGATTATCGGGTGACGCGTGAACCAGTATAGGCGTTGACCCGTGCGAACGCAGGACGCTCGCGCATGCCGGCGAAAAAAGGCGGTTTGAGCATGAACGATATAATGGGGGACGTTCGCCATTTCCGGCTTAATTCGCGGAAGGTGGCGCGCAAGCGAACGCCTGCGGCCCGCCGCGCATCCCATCTGCGTATATTTTTCGTCATACGCGAGGACCAAGCGAGGAACAGCAAGATGAATCGACAACGGCGAAACCCGGGCGCGTATGCGGCGCTGGCCGCCCTCACGCTCGTCTGCAGCGCCTGTAGCAGCACCTTCACGCCCTGGGCGGAGTCGCCGAGCGCGCCCGCCATGTCCACGAGCGGCGTGCCAGCGGGCTACTACCGCGTCAATCCGGGCGACACGCTCTCGCGTATCGCCGGGGCCTTCGGCCAGCGCCCGCAGGACATCGCGAGCTGGAACCAGCTGCCTTCCGCCAACGCACAGATCCTGCCAGGCCAGGTGCTGCGCGTCGCGCCCCCGCCCAACTACGCACCGACTGCACCACAGGCGCAAATGCCGGGCGGCGCGCCCGCCGCCGCCGGCGTAGCCATGCCGGCGCCCGTTGCGCCCACCATCGCGCTCGCGTGGCCCGTGCGCGGTCCGATCCTGCAGCGCTTCGTGCCCGGCAAGTCCACCGGCATCGTGATCGGCGGCCAGCCCGGCGAGGAGGTCAAGGCCGCTGCCGCTGGCCGCGTGGTCTATGCGGGCACGGGTATCGAGGCCTACGGGCCGCTCGTGATCATCAAGCACAACGACCAGGTCGTGACGGCTTATGGCCGCAACGGCAAGCTGCTCGTGAAGGAAGACGACGCCGTCTCGCAAGGCCAGCCCATCGCGGAAATGGGCACCGGCGGCGTTCAGTTCGAAGTCCGTAGCGACGGCAAGCCCGTCGATCCGCTGCCGCTCCTCGGGCGCTAGCCACGGCGGGAGCGCGCCTTGCGCTCGGCCCGGCATTGCGCTGGGCCGCTGTTTGAAAATACACTCGATGGTTCTCACGCCGCGCAGCGCGCGCCCGACACGGCGCGCGCACGTCCGTCCCGCACGTGCATTAGTGTGCTTTAGCGTGCCTTGGCGTGCATTAACCACGAGGATTTCATCGCAATGATCGACCTGCGCAGCGACACCGTCACCCGTCCGAGCGAAGCCATGCTCGCCGCCATGACCCGAGCCGAAACCGGCGACGACGTGTGGGGCGACGACCCGACCGTGCTGCGCCTGCAGGCGCGCGTGGCGCAAGAGGCGGGCAAGGAGGCGGGGCTTTTTTTCCCGAGCGGCACGCAGAGCAACCTCGCCGCGCTGATGGCGCATTGCGCGCGCGGCGACGAGTACATCGTCGGCCAGGCGGCGCACACCTATAAGTACGAGGGCGGCGGCGCGGCCGTGCTCGGCAGCATCCAGCCGCAGCCGCTCGACAACGCCGAGGACGGCACGCTCCCGCTCGAGCGCATCGCCGCGGCGATCAAGCCGCTCGATGACCACTTCGCGCGCACGCGTTTGCTCGCGCTAGAAAACACCATCGGCGGCAAGGTGCTGCCGGCGGATTACGTCGCGAAGGCCACGCAGCTCGCGCATGAGCGCGGGCTCGCCACGCACCTCGACGGCGCGCGCGCGTACAACGCGGCGGTCGCCTCGGGCCAGCCGCTCGAGGCGCTCACGGCCGGCTTCGACTCGGTGTCGATCTGCTTTTCGAAGGGCCTGGGCACGCCGGTGGGTTCGGTGCTGGTGGGCAGCCGCGCGCTCATCGACTCCGCGCATCGCTGGCGCAAGGTGCTGGGCGGCGGCATGCGCCAGTCGGGCGTGCTCGCGGCCGCGTGCCTCTACGCGCTCGATCACAACGTCGCGCGTCTCGCCGACGACCATGCGAACGCCGCGCGTCTCGCCGCCGGTCTCGGGCAGATCGATCAGGTGAAGGTGATGTCGCAGGCCACGAATATGGTGTTCGTGCAGTTCCCGCAGGAACACTGCGCGCCGCTGGAGGCGTATCTCAAGGAGCGCGGCATCCTCACGCAGATGCTGTACGCGTCGCGCTTCGTCACGCACCTCGACGTGACGGCCGCCGATATCGATACGTTCGTGGCGGCAGTGAAGGGTTACTTCGCACGCTGAACGGTGGAAGGGCAAGGCGCGCTTCTTCAGCGCGCCTTTGCCTCAGACCTCCTTAGCCGAGCGCATCGCCCGCATTACCCGCGCTGCACTGCCCGGTGCGACGGCGCGAAGAGCCGCAGCCCGCTCGCAATGGCCGCCGCGCCCGCAAAGGCGCAGCCCAGGCCCAAGGCGAGCGTCGGGCCGTGCCGGCCCACGATCCCGAAGCACAGCGCCACCAGCGCCGCGCCCGTGGTCTGCCCGAGCAGACGCGAGACGGCGATGGTGCCGCTCGCGCCGCCGCTGCGCTCGGGCGGCGCGCTCGCCATGATCGCCCGCAGGTTGGGCGACTGGAAAAAGCCGAAGCCCGCGCCGCAGATCGCCATGCGCACGACGATGTCAGTCACGTTTGGGTGCGCGGGCAGCAGCGCGAGCGACGCCATGCCCGCCGAGAGGATGGCGAGCCCGATCGCGCCGAGCAGGCCCGGCGGATAGCGGTCGGAAAGGCGTCCCGCAATAGGCGCCGCGGCGGCCACGACCACGGGCCAGGGCGTCATCAGGAAGCCGGTTTCCACCTGGCTGCGCATCAGCACGGTTTCGAAATAGAACGGCAGCGAGACGAACGCGAGACCCTGGGCCGCGAACGAGCAGATGGCGGTGACCGAAGAAAGCGCGAAAACCGGCCGGCGGAACAGATCCACGGGCAGCATCGGCGCGGGATGCCCGGCCTCGCGCCGGATCAGCAGCGCGCCGAACACCAGCGCAACAACGGCCGCAATGCCCACTTCCACGCCGGGCGCGCGCTGCGCGGCCTCGCCGAGCGCGAAGATCAGCGCCGCGAAGGTGATCACGTTGAGCACCGCTGCGACGGGATCGAAGGCGTGCTTGCCGCGCGCCGTCTGCGGTAGCGCGGGCAGCGCGAACACGAGTGCGACCACCCCGAGCGGCACGTTGATCGCAAAGAGCCAAGGCCAGGTGCCCGCGGAGAGGATCAGCGAGGCCATGGTCGGGCCCACGGCGAACGAAACGCCCACGATCAGCGCATTCATGCCGAGGCCGCGCCCGAGCCGGTGCGGCGGGTAGAGAAAGCGGATCAGCGCCGTGTTCACGCTCATGATCGCGCTGGCGCCGAGCCCCTGCAGCACGCGCGCCCCGGCGAGCGCGGTGAGCGTGGGCGCCAGCGCGCAGGCAAGCGATGCGACCGTGAAGATCGCGAGTCCACTGATATAGATGCGCCGGTGGCCGATGATGTCGCCGAGCGCGGCGAGCGGCAGCAACGTGGCGACCATCGCGAGCTGGTACGCGTTGATGATCCACACCGAGGCGGCGGGGGCCGCGTGCAGGTCGGTGGCGATGGCGGGCAGCGCGGTGTTGGCGATGGCGGTGTCGAGCGTTGCGAGCGCAACGGCGAGCATCACCGCGCCCATGGCGCGTCGGTTCTTCGCCGACATGGGCGCGTCAGGAGGCTCGGTATGGCCGGAATTGCGGGTTTCGCGCGCCGCGGAAAAGGTTTCGGACAAGACAGTCTCGGGCGGGTGGACGATGAAGGCTGCGGCGCGGGCCGCGCGGACGAATCTTGCGATTGTTACAGAGCCCGCCCGGTTTTGCAGGAGACGCTTCAAAGCGTGGGGAGACTGTAAGGCTTCGTGCTGCGTTCAATGACCATCGGCCGACGGAAAATCGCAACTAACCGCCAAGCCCGTCAAGCGCACGTATGCCGCCGCGCTGCGCGCGCGGAACCGTCCGCATGGCAAGGGATCGAGGCAGCCGTCAAGTTTCGCGTGCGTGGCGCCCGTGTTCCGCGCGTGATTGGCGCGCCGCCGCACGCCGTTTGAAAATGCACTACTCTGCAAATTGATCTGCGCTCGCTGGCGAGCGGCAGGCCCAGAACAACCGCGCGCCCGTGCACCTTTTATGGGCGCGCCGCCATTTCCGGGAGTCGTAAATGACAGCCATCGGTCTAGAGTTCGATCAGTTGCAAAGCAGCGTCGAAGCGCTGCGCCGTTCCCTCTCCAATCGCCTGATGTACGGTGTCGGCAAGGACGCGGTGACGGCGCGTCCGCAAGACTGGCTGCATGCCGCGGCGCTCGCCGTGCGCGACCGTCTCGTCGAGCGCTGGATGATCACCACGCGGCGCCAGTACGACCAGGACGTCAAACGCGTCTATTACCTGTCGATGGAGTTTCTCATTGGCCGTACGTTCTCGAACGCGCTGATCGCGCTCGGCATCCACGACGAGATGAAAGAGGCGCTCGCGAGCGTGGGTGTCGATATGGACACCGTGCTCGACTACGAGCCCGACGCCGCGCTCGGCAACGGCGGCCTCGGCCGGCTCGCGGCCTGCTTTCTCGACTCCATGGCGACACTCGGCATTCCGGGCTTCGGCTATGGCATTCGCTACGACTACGGCATGTTCCGCCAGCAGATCGTGAACGGCGAGCAGGTCGAAGCCCCCGACTACTGGCTGCGCTACGGCAACCCGTGGGAGTTTCCGCGGCCGGAGGTCCAGTATCCGGTGCATTTTGGCGGGCGCACGATGCAGCGCAATGGCCATGTCGAATGGGTCGACACGCAGCACGTGAACGCCATGGCGTACGACACAGTGATTCCCGGCTACGCCACGAGCGCGACCAACACGTTGCGGTTGTGGTCCGCACGCGCGGACGAAGAACTCAATCTCTCGGCGTTCAATCAGGGCGACTATCAGCGCGCGGTGGAAGCGCGCAACATCTCCGAGAACGTCTCGCGGCTGCTCTATCCCGACGACTCGACGATGGCCGGGCGAGAGTTGCGCCTGCGCCAGGAGTACTTCTTCGTCTCCGCGACGATGCAGGACCTGATTCGCCGCTATCTGCGCACGCACAGCACGTTCGGGCGCTTCTCCGAAAAGGTCACGGTGCACCTGAACGACACGCACCCGGTGCTGGCTATCCCTGAGTTGATCCGCCTGCTCGTGGACGTGCATCACCTGCCGTGGGACGAAGCGATGGAGCACGTGAGCCGCGTGTTCTCCTACACCAACCACACGCTGATGCCCGAAGCGCTGGAAACCTGGGACGTCGAACTATTGGCGCGCCTCCTGCCGCGCCACCTCGAGATCATCTTCGACATCAACGCGGCGTTCCTGCGCGAAGCGAGCGACCGCGGCGCGCACGACCTCGACCTGATCCGCCGCATCTCGCTCGTGGACGAATACGGCCAGCGCCGCGTGCGCATGGCCTATCTCGCGATCGTGGCGAGCCACAAGGTGAATGGCGTCTCGAAGTTGCACTCGCAACTGATGACGCGCGATATCTTCGCCGATTTCGCACGTCTCTTTCCCGACCGCTTCACGAACGTGACCAACGGCATCACGCCGCGCCGCTGGCTCGCGCAGGCGAGCCCGCCGCTCGCGCGCCTCGTGGACGATGCGATCGGGCCGCGCTGGCGTAGCGATCTGTTCGAACTGGGCGCGCTGCGCAAGCTGCGCGGCGATGCTTCGTTCGAAGCCGCGTTCCGCGCGGCCAAGCGCAGCAACAAGGTGCGTCTGGCACACCGGGCCCTTGAGCGCACAGGCATTGTCTTCAATCCCGATGCGCTCTTTGACATGCAGGTCAAGCGCATTCACGAGTACAAGCGCCAGTTGCTCAACGTGCTGCACGTGATCACGCGCTACAACCGCATTCTCGAAGCGCCGGAGCGCGACTGGGTGCCGCGCGTCGTGCTGTTCGCGGGCAAGGCCGCCTCGGCCTACCGCATGGCGAAGATGATCATTCACCTCATCAACGATGTGGCCACGAAGATCAACAACGATCCCGTGGTGGGCGACCGCCTCAAGGTGGTGTTCGTGCCGAACTACGGCGTGAGCGTGGCCGAGGTGCTGATTCCCGCAGCGGACCTGTCCGAGCAGATCTCGACTGCGGGCACCGAAGCGTCGGGCACCGGCAACATGAAGCTCGCGCTCAACGGTGCGCTCACCATGGGCACGCTGGACGGCGCGAACATCGAGATTGGCGAGGCCGTGGGGCAGGACAACATCTTCATCTTCGGCCACACGTCCGACCAGGTGGACCAGTTGCGCTGCGTGGGCTACCGGCCGCGTCAGGTCTACGAGGAAAACGCCGAGTTGCGCCGCGCACTCGACCAGATCCGCACGGGCTTCTTTTCACCGCACGATACGGCGCGCTACACGGACATCTTCCACACGCTCGTGGACTGGGGCGACCACTACCTGGTGCTGGCCGACTACTCTGCTTTCATCGAGGCCCAGGAGGCCGCCGACCAGCGCTTCATGGATGTGCCGGCGTGGACCGCGAGCGCGATCGAAAACGTGGCGGGGATGGGGAAATTCTCTTCGGACCGTGCGATCGCGGAGTATGCCCGCGATATCTGGCACGTGAAGTCGATCGAGATGGAGTGAGGGGCGAGCAAGCGCAGTGCTTGCGGCTGAATCAGGGTGCTGCGGGCCGCGTCGCGCCGCCCTCGGCCTGCGCCGCTTGCGCGGCCTTGGCGGTGCGCACGGCCTCTGCCACGCGTTCGAGAAATGCAGGGTCGAGGCTCGTGACCGCCTCGCGCGATTCGCCTCCCGTCACGACATACAACCGGTGTATCGCTTCCTGCCAGAGCCACGCGAGCCAGCCCACCACGATCACCATCACGCCGCACGCGAGACCGGTCGCAGAGCCGAGCACGCCGCCCACGACAGCGCCAGCGGCGCCGGCGAGGCTGATCGCGATGGGCACGACGCGGCTGCGCCGCCCGATGACGATGCGCACGTCCTCGATGTCGCGCATGGGGAAGACCTGGCCGGCTGCGGAGAGCGCGTTGCGCGTGACCGAGACGGCGGCTTCGTTGAAAGGGAGTTCCATCGGTTCGATAGCTGCGAGGTGAGAGAGCGCAGCGTACCAGAAGCGGGGCCAGGGCGGGGCGGTGAAGGGCATAACGTCGCAGGCCGGGCGGGGGCAGGCCGGGCAGCCTGCGGGAGCCGCTATACTTGCGCGCTTTTATTACCCCTGTCAGCACCAAGGATTTCCCATGAGCGCATTGCCACGCTGTCCGAAATGCAATTCCGAGTTCACCTACGAAGATGGAGACGTCTACGTCTGCCCGGAGTGTGCGCATGAATGGTCGGGCGAGGCCACCGCGCCGGCTGAAACAGCGGGCAAGGTCTATCGCGATTCGGCCGGCAATATCCTTCAGGACGGGGATACCGTCACGGTCATCAAGGACCTGAAACTCAAGGGTTCTGGAGGCGTGATCAAGATGGGCACCAAAGTGAAAAATATCCGCCTGGTGGACAGCGACCACGATATCGATTGCAAGATCGACGGCTTCGGCGCCATGAGCCTCAAATCGGAATTCGTCAAGAAGGCGTGACGAAGCCCGTCGCACATCGGCTGCGACGAACCAAAAAAAAGCGGGACATCCCAAGGGATGCCCCGACCGGTAAGGCGCGGCGTGCAGCATGGGCTGCGGCGCGCCGAGCAGAGCCAGCGGTTTGCACCGCCGGCTGCCGCTGTTGCGTTTGTTGCGCTGCTTAGAACTTGTGGCGGATACCGACGCGAACCGCGACTTGATCCTGCGAACCCGTGCCCGACGGCTGGTAGATGCTCGAGCTCGAGTCGCCGATCTGCGCCTGAACCTTCTGACCGTTCGCGAGCGTGCCCGAAGCGTCCTGGTACGACACGAGGCCGTAGACGTCGGTGCGCTTGCTGAGCGCGTAGTCAAGCGATGCGTTGACCTGGTTCCAGTGGGCGCTCTGGCTGCCCGACGAGCGCGAGTACGTGTAGCCGAGACCAGCCGCGAGAGCCGGCGTGAAGGCGTACTTGCCGCCCACTTCATACGCGTTGTAGAGCGTCGACGACGTGGCGATCGGCGAGAGCAGCGTGTTGGTCCACAGGGCCCACAGCGTTGCCGGGCCGACGATGTAGCGGCCACCAACGCCGAACGAGCGCAGGCCCTTCAGCGCGACGGTGGTCTGCGTCGCCGGCAGGTTGGCGATCGAGGTCGTCGTCGACGGCGTGGTCTGGCCCGGGTACGTGATGTTCGTGTAGGCAGCGCCGAGGCTGAACGGGCCGTAGCCGTAGTTCGCGCCGAAGCTGTACGCGCGCGACGAGCCGGCGACCGGGTTAGCCGTCGTGCCCGTTGCCGGTGCGCCGGCGAACGACGTCGAGTTCGAGAAGCCATACAGGCCGCCGAACGTGAAGCCCGAGTAGTTCACGCTCTGGAACTTGACCGCGTTGTTGATGCGGCTCGACGTCAGCTGGTCGACGTCGTTGAAGTGGTAGGCCCAGTTACCCGAAACCGTGTTGCCACCGGTCGAGTACTGCGAACCGAGAATGTCCGTGCTGAACGAGTATTGACGGCCGAACGTCAGCGAACCGATGTTCGATTGCGAGAGGCCGACAAAGGCTTGACGGCCGAACATCGCGCCGCCCTGGCCTGCCGTGCCGTTACCGCTGTTGAAGCCGTTTTCGAGCACGAAGATCGCCTTCAGGCCGCCGCCCAGGTCTTCCGTGCCGCGCAGGCCGAAACGGCTGCCTTGGGCCACGCCGTCACCGTACGAGAACTGATGCGAGCTGCCACCCGTCGCGTTCTTCACGTTGCTGATGTAGTTCACACCCGCATCGATCACGCCGTACAGCGTCACGCTGCTTTGTGCGTGGGCAACGCCTGCGATCGAGGCAAGAATAGCGGTGGTCAGAATTTTCTTTTTCAACTGTTTCTCCGGGTAAAGGAAAGATGACTACTCCGGCCTCTTATGGGCCGGTCAATGTGACGGCCTGCAATTTAAGGGTCGTCAACGAAAGGAATGTGACAGTAAGGGTTTGTAGGCAAAATGTCGCCATTCTGTTGTGTGAATGCGACACACGGGTTGCGCGCGGGGAGAACGGCGCCCGAGGCCCGCTGGTACTGGATTTGCGGGCGATTTACCTGTCAATTTGAAAGGCCGGATTGCGACAATCGGCCATATAAAATTTTTTTCTAAGCTTTCTTCTATTTGCCCGGTTAATCGATCTTTTGAATCCGGCTTCAAGCTGAAATTGATTAATCTCGAGAGCGCATTAACGGTCGATCAATGCGTGTTTTACATGGCTGATTGCCATCGATTCAAAGAAATGGAAAATTAGTTATCCGAAATAATCGGAATGGCGGCAAAAGCCCATGAAAAAAGGGCTCGCACCCATGGTGCGAGCCCTTTTATGGTAAGACGTCGCCGTTACAGCGAGAGGAGCGAGCCGCTGCGAATGGGCTTTTCGCCGGCAATGCGCGCGACTTCCATGCCGGCTGTGGCGAAGCGCGCGCTATGGCGTGCGTACATCACGCCGCTCACGCCAGCGTGCAGCGTCGTCACGGTGTCGGCGAGCGGGTCGATCACATCGGCAATGGCCGCGCCGCGTTCCACCCATGTGCCGCAATCCACGCGGTACACGAGCACGCCGCTCGCAGGCGCCACGATCGGCTCCGTGCCCGCGAGCGGCGTGGCCGCATGGGCGAGCGGCGGCAGCGGCGCGGCGGTGCCTTCGATCACGCCGCGCCCGATCAGATAGTCGACGATGGCCTGGGCGTCGTGTTCGGCCAGCTCGTGCGAAACGTCGCGCTGGCCGCGCAGCTCGACCGTCACCGAAATCGAGCCGTACGGAATGGGGAAGCGCGTGCCGAAATGTTCGCGCAGCTCCGACCAGCAGAAGCTGTGAATTTCGTCGAACGGATTGCCGATCGAGTTGAGCGCGAGCAGCGACGCCTTGGCGTCGAGATAGCGCGCGAGCGGCTCGACGTCGGGCCACAGCTCGGGGTTCGTGTAGATGTGCATGGCGGCTTCCCAGTCGCAATGCAGGTCCAGCACGATGTCGGCGTCGTACGAAAGGCGCTGGAGCGCGAGGCGCATCGAATCGAGTTCGGTCCTGGGCTGCTGCGCGCCCAGCGCTTCGCCCATTGCCGCGCGGATGGCCGTGCGGTTCGCGGCTTCGTCGGGCCCAAGATGCGCCTCGATGTTGGGCAGCACGAGCGCGGTGAGCTCGTGGAAATTGCGGTTGAAGTTCTGCGCCGTGTTCGACTCGAAGCGGCCGATCATATGCCCGAGCCAGTGCTGGTTCAGGCCCACGGGGTTGGGCACCGGCACGACCACGACCTCGCCGCGCAGGCGCCCCGCGGCTTCCAGCTCGGCGAGCTTGCGGCGCAGCGCCCACGAGACGAGCATGCCCGGCAGCTCGTCGGCGTGCAGCGAGGACTGGATGTAGACCTTGGGACCGCCGGCTTTGCCGTAGTGGAAACTGGCTAGTTCCCGCGCGGTACCGAGGGCGGGCGCGATCAACGGATGGTTTCGGGTTTGCATGATGGATGCGCGCGGCGCGGCGGCCCGCAAAAGGTGTAGGAGTGAATGATGGCCCCATCAAAACACGCTGGGGCCGTAGCCCGATCTTAGCCGATTCGACGCGGCGCCGGAACCAGCCTGCCCGTGCGTACCGCGGGCATCGCCATAAAATACGGAATCCGAAATAAAAATCCGGAAAAGAAAAAGCCCGGACGCAAGCCCGGGCTTCGCGCGCCGTGATGCAGCGCCGGCGCGGTGTGGTGCGATGTGGTGCTTAGCCGCCGTACACGTCGAAGTCGAAGTACTTGGCTTCGATCTTCTTGTACGTGCCGTCCTTGATCATGTCGGCAATAGCCTTGTCGATCTTGCCCTTCAGGTCGGCGTCTTCCTTGCGCAGGCCGATAGCGGCTGCACCCGTCGGGATTTCCTTGCCGGCGAACTGGAAGCCAGCGCCGCGCGGCGTCTTCAGGAAGCCCAGATCGGCTTGCACTTCATCCTGCAGCGCAGCGTCCAGACGGCCCGAGATCAGGTCGGCGTAGACCTGGTCCTGGTTCTGGTAAGGAACGACGTTCACGCCCTTCGGCGCCCAGTTGTCCTTGGCGTAGGTTTCCTGGATCGTGCCTTGCTCGACGCCAACCGACTTGCCCTTGAGCGAGTCAGCCGTCGGCGCGAGGCTCGAGCCCTTCTTGGCAACGAGGCGCGTCGGCGTGTTGAACAGCTTCGCCGAGAAGGCGATTTGCTGCTCGCGCTGCGGGGTGATCGTCATCGACGAGAGCACGCCGTCGAACTTCTTGGCCTTCAGGCCCGGAATCATGCCGTCGAAGTCTTGCTCGACCCACACGCACTTCGCGTTCAGGCGCTTGCAGATCTCGTTGCCGAGGTCGATGTCGAAGCCGACCAGCTTGCCATCGGGTGCTTTGGATTCGAACGGTGCGTAGCTGGCGTCGACGCCGAAACGCACGGTGGACCAGTCCTTCGCATGGGCGACGCCGGCCGAGACGGCGAGCAGGGCAACCGTGAGGGTGGCAAGCAGTTTCTTCACTATGGGTACTCCTCGAGATGGTTCAGGGCGCGCCGCGTGCGGTTGTGCCGCCGAGGCGCATTTCCGGTGCGGCTCGCGCCGGATTATTGTTGGACCCGCCAGCCTGCGGCCAGCAAAGCGCGGCAAGCTTACCAGGTCAAATTTGCTGCGTCGCTAGTGTAATACCGGATGGCGGGAAAAGGACCGGCTAAGTGTACGCCCGTGCGCTTGTACGATTTAACGCAGAGCCTTGCTTGGCAAGGCGCACAGGGCAATGCAGACGGGCAGTTGCGGCGTGCCTGAGACGGGGCGTGCGATGCTGGGCCGAAACAGTAGGAAGAATGCCGTGTGGTATTCGAATTGATTTGTTTGTGATTTGAAATAAAAACGACGGCGTACCGTTGGTTTTCGGCCTGGATCTGATCAACCCGTGAGGCCGAACCGGTACGCCGTCGTTGCTGCGATGCAGCCGCGGATGTCCGCCTTAGACCACGCGCACGCCCGCGCGCCACGTTGAGCG